>JADMKA010000061.1 GCA_018780145.1 Vitreoscilla sp.
CGTTGCCGGCTCGTTGTGTGGCTCGGCCACACGCCTCGCCGGCGCCTAGACTGGCACCGCAACTCACCCCGGCGCGGGCCCGACCCAAAACCCGACAGCCTCCTGGTCGGGTGTATCGTTGCACCATCCGGTCGGCGCGGCGCAGGCCGGCGACCACTTCCCCCTGACACAAAGGACGGCCCGTGGCCACACCGAACTATTCGTACGAGAAACGCCAGCGCGAACTGGCCAAGAAGCGCAAGAAGGAAGAGAAGGCCCAGCGCAAGACCCACCCGGGCTCGGGCAGCGATGCGCCGGGCGCACCGGAAGCCCCTTCGGGCAGCGCCGACTCGGCGAACAGCAACGAGACGCCGCCTGCCGGCTAAACGCCCGATGCGCGGCGCACGCCACGCGAGATGAAGCGCGCGGGATCGACCGCGTCGATCAGGCTGGCCGCCAGGGGCATCGGGGCCCCGGTGATCCAGGCGGCCAAGGCCTCGCCCAGCAGCGGCGCCCAGGTGAGGCCTCGTGAGCCCAGGGCACCGAACACGTAGAGCCCCTCGATGCGCGGCACATGCCGCGCCTGCTCCAGTTGCCGCCGGCCGCTCAGCGCCGCCTGGCACACAGGCACCGGGCCGAGCACCGGCAGCTTGTCGTCGGTGCCCAGCCGCCAGCCGACCCGGCCCTCCAACCCTTTCCACCACAGGCCCTCGGGTGGCACCGCCAGGCCTGTCAGCGCGGTGATGTGCGCCAGGTTCGAGCGGTGATCGGCGTCGCGAAGCTGACGGTCGCCGTCGTCCTGGTCGGAGGTGGCGCCGCACAACAGCCCGCCGCCCAAGGAGGCCGGCAATCCGATCAGGTAGCCGCCGCGTGCCAGTGGCCGCGCCGGATGGGGCAGGGCGGCGGCCAGTGCGGCTGGAAGGCGTGTGACCTGGCCCCGCGTGGTGCGCCAGGGCCAGGCGGGTGCCTCGGTGAAGGGGGCGAGCAGTTCAGCCGTGCCGTGCGCGTTGGCCAGCACCACCACATCGGCCTGCGCCAATGGCGCGTCCATCGACGCTCCCCAGGCCTGCCAGCAACCGTCAACTGCCCGGCGCAGCGCCGTGACGGTGCTGCCCGCTCTCCAGGTGATGCCGGGCTCGTCCAGCCAGGCCCGCACCAGGGCCGAAGGCTGCAGCCAGCCGCCCTGAGGGAAGAACCAGGCCGAGCCGAGCACCGGGCAGCAGGCCAGTTCGCTCGCGCGCTCCGGCCCCACCGGTTCGGCGTAGTCGGCAGGGACGCCCAGGCGCACCGCCAGGGTGGCCATGGCATCGGCCACGGCGTCGTGGCTCCCCCGCAGCAGGCCCGCCACCGAGCCGGGCACCCGGCCGGATTCCACCAGCGGGCGATAGACCTGCGCTGCGCGCAGCGCGGCCGCGCGCAGCAGTTGAGCATGGGCGCCATCCTGCGGGTGGACGACGCCATGAAAGAGACCGGCCAGGTTGCCGGAGGCCCCCGCAGCCGGTTCGGCCGCCTGGTCGAGCACCGTGACCTCCAGGCCCTTCTGGGCCAGTGCCCGTGCCGCCGACGCGCCCGCCAGCCCGCCGCCGATCACCATGGCCCGGCGCGCGCCTGGATGGGGCCGGCGGCCTGGCGGCGCACCGACGCGGCCGGCGCCCGGCGCAGCGCACAGCCGCGCTGTGGTGATCTCGCGCTTGTGTGCGAAGCCCGGGACCCGGTCGACGGCGAAACCTGCCGCGGCCAGCGCGTCGCGCACCGCGCGCGCGGCGCTCCAGGTGGCGGCGGTGGCATCGCTCGCGGCCAACCGCCCGAGGGACCGCAGCACCCAGCGATCCCACATCTCGGCATTGCGCGCGGGTGCGAAACCATCCAGGTAGAAGGCGTCGACCCGAGCCACCAGTTCGGGCAGCCAGCAACTCAGGTCGCCAAACGCCAGGTGCAGGGTGACCCCGCCGTCGGCGAAGCGCAGGGTGTGCAGGCCATGGACGGCAGGTGGCCAGGCGGCCAGCAACTCGGCGGCTTGCGCCGGTGAGGGCGAATCCCGGTGTGCCCGCGCCAGATCCTCCGGCCGCAACGGGTGGCGCTCGACCGAGATGAAGTACAGGCGCATTGCGCGCTCGGGATCGGCCGCCCAGGCCGCCCAGGTGGCCAAGAAGTTGTTGCCCAGGCCGAACCCGGTTTCGAGGATCACGAAGCGCTCGCGACCACGCCAGCGCTCGGGCAGGCCGTTGCCGGCCAGGAAGACCTGCTGCGCCTGGACGAAGGCGCCTGCCCGGGGGTGGTAGACGTCGCCGTAGGCGGGCGCGAAGGGCGCTTCGCCGTGGCTGCTGTCGTCGAAGCGCACCTCGGCCGGCTGGATGGGCCCGGTCTTCACACCGCGCCCGGCACGGCCATGCGTGCGGCCAGCCAGGCGAGCAGGGGCTCGCGGACGGCAGCGAGGTCGCGGTAGGCCAGCACCGCCGGGCTCATGCTCACCAGTGCGGCGTGCAGCAAGGCGGCGTGGGCTGGATCCGTCACGGCCTCGGCCAGCGGCAGGTTGCCGACCTGGATGGTGAAGACCGCCTGCCGAACCGCGGGCACGGGGATGAAGGTCTGCCGCTCGGTGCGAAACCAGGCCTGAGCGGCAACCGCCTCGGCGTTGGCATCGCTGGGCCAGTGGCGGGCCGGGCTGTGCGCGGGGTGGTGGTGCAGTTCCCGATGTGGCGTGATCTGCCAGACGAAGCGCTGCCAGCGGTCGGCCTGGGTGACCAGCCGCATCAGGTGCTCGCCGGCGGTCAGCAGCAACCGGTTGTCTGCCACGGGGGCGTGGACCTCGGCGAAGTGCCGGCCGACCTTGGTCTGCGGCGCCCAATGTGACGGCAGGGCCACGGCCAACCAAGGCAGGGTGGCGTCGCTGCCGTCGACGATGGCGAAGTCCTCCTGGAATGCCAGGGCCAGCAAGGCCGGTTGCCGCCAGTCGGCCGCGATGGCACGCAAACAGTCGCCGATGTCGGGCGGGCTGGCAACGCCGCATGGGCCCACTTCACCGGAGGCGCCCACGCGCCAACCCAGCCAGTGCGCGCACCAGCCGTGCGAGGCATCGACGGACCAGGCCGCTGGATGCTCTGCGGCGGCATGCGAGGCCACGGCGTGCAACGCCGGTGTGGGGTCGAAGCCGGGGCGCTGCAGCAGGGCACTGTGCGGGCGCGAGCCCAGCACGTCCAGCTTGGCGGCCAGGTGGGGCGCTTCAAGCCGGTTGGGCGTGAGCTGGGTGGTACCGGCCGGCAGGCGCTGCAAGCCGGGCTGCATGCGGAAGGGCGCGCTGACCGCCCGGTCGAAGTCAAAGGCCATGGCCGAATTTAACCGGCACCGCAAAGACCAAGGGCACCCGAAGGTGCCCTTTGACGCGGGATCGGGACTGCGGGCCGATCAGACGCGCTTGCGGTACTCGTGGGTGCGGGTGTCGATTTCGACCTTGTCGCCGTTCTCGACGAAGATCGGCACGCTGATCTCGAACCCGGTGCCCACCAGCTTGGCCGGCTTCAGCACCTTGCCCGAGGTGTCGCCCTTGACCGCGGGGTCGGTCTCGATCTCGCGCACGACCGTGGTGGGCAGTTCGACGGAGATGGCCTTGCCGTCGTAGAACACCACTTCGACAGTCATGCCGTCTTCGAGGTAGTTGATGGCGTCGCCCATGTTCTCGGCCTCGACCTCGAACTGGTTGTACTCGGCGTCCATGAAGGCGTACATCGGGTCGGCGAAGTAGGAGTAGGTGCACTCCTTCTTGTCGAGGATGATCTGGTCCATCTTGTCGTCGGCCTTGAAGACCAGCTCGGCGCCAGCGCCATTGAGCAGGTTCTTCATCTTGATGCGCACGGTGGCGGCACCGCGGCCGCCGCGGCTGTATTCGGTCTTGAGCACGACCATCGGGTCCTTGCCCTGCATGATGACGTTGCCGGCGCGGAGTTCCTGAGCGAGTTTCATGGTGAGATTCCGAGGATCGAGATTCGGGAGGCTTTCGGGCGCCAGTGCGGCGCAGCCCGTGGCGGCCAATTTCGCCGCAAAGCCTTGAATTTTAACGCCTTTCGAGAACGAAGGCGAGAAGCTGGCTGGTGAGATCGGTCTGGCCGAGCAGGCTGTCACGCCAACGCGCGGCCTGTGCCGCCCAATCCGGCCATGGTGGCAGGGCGCCGGGCAGGCTCGCCGAGAGGCCGTTCCAGCCGTGCATCCAGGCGCGCAGCGGGGCCGCCAGATCGCCCGGGCTGCCGGCCAGGAAACGCGCCAGGAACGCGTCCAGCTTGTCGGCGTGCACGCCATCGTGCTGCGGGTAGATGTGCCAGAGGAAGGGGCGGCCGGCCCATTGCGCGCGGACGAAGGAGTCCTCGCCGCGCACCAGGTTCAGGTCGCAGGACCACAGCAGGCGGTCGTAGTCGGGCTGGCTCAGCCAACGCAATGGCTGGGCCCGCACCCCGGGCGGGCAGATGATGTCGGCGATGCCGTCGGTGGCCGGCCCGGGCGCGGTGACCACCAGCGTGGGGGTGCCGGCGAGCCGGTGGAGCAGCGCGGGCACGTCGGCGCCGGCATAGCAGAACAGGCTCACCAGGCGCTCGCCGGGACGCCGGGTGATGCCCTGCGCCGCACACCAGGACGCGGGATCGAACGCAGCCTGCTCGGCAAGCAGCCCGGTCTCGCGCAGCAGGCCGCCTGTGGCTGGGGTGAAGCCCGGGTAAAAGAACCACTTGTCGAGCCCGCGGCCCGGGCCGCTGCCTTGCGGCGAACGCAGGCCGTGGCTGCGCTCCACGTAGGGTTCCGCGCTGAGGTACTCGAGGTTCAACCACACCGGCGCGCGGTGGCAAGCTGCCATGGCGGCGACGAAGGCCTCGGGCGGGTCGCAGCCGAAGGCCTCGATGACCACCTGGCCCGGTGGCGGGATCGGCGTGGCGCCGGTCCAGTGGATCAGTTCCACCCCGCTCGCGCCGGCCGGGGCCAGCCAGGTCAGCGCCGAGGGGTCGTCCACCCACAGGCGGATGCGTTGGCCGCGTGCCGCGAGGTCGGCGGCCAGGCGCCAGCAGACGCCGATGTCGCCGAAGTTGTCGACCACGCGGCAGAACACATCCCAGAGCATCGGTGGCGGCGTCGGCAGGGGCATGGCGGGATTATCGAAGCGGGCGCTGCACAATCGGCGCCCGATGACACCCGACGACACCATCCCCGTTCCGGAGCGCGCCAGCGACGACCTGGCCGCTGCGCAAGGCACCCGCGAGCGCTTGCTGGCCGAGGTGGCGGGCTTGCCAGGCCTGCCAGGCGTCTACCGCTACTTCGACGCCCAGGGCCAGGTGCTCTACGTGGGCAAGGCGCGCGACCTGAAGAAGCGGGTCTCCAGCTACTTCCAGAAGGATCTCGGAGGCACCCGCATCGGGCTGATGGTGTCGCGCATCGCCCGCCTGGAAACCACGGTGGTGCGTTCCGAGGCCGAGGCGCTGCTGCTCGAGAACAACCTCATCAAGGCGTTGGACCCGAAGTTCAACATCCTGTTTCGCGACGACAAGAGCTACCCCTACTTGAAGCTGGTCTCGCACGGTTTCCCGCGCGTTGCCTACTACCGCGGCGCGGTGGACCGCAAGCACCGCTACTTCGGCCCGTACCCCGGCGCCTGGGCGGTGAAGGAGACGATCCAGCTGATCCAGAAGGTGTTCCGCCTGCGCACCTGCGAGGACACGGTGTTCGCCAACCGCTCGCGGCCATGCCTGCTGTACCAGATCCGCCGGTGCTCGGCGCCCTGCGTGGGCTTTATCTCGCACGAGGACTACGCGCGGGACGTCCGGGACACCGAGCGCTTCCTGCTCGGCGAGCAACAGCAGGTGGTGGACGAACTGCAGGCGCAGATGATGGCCCACGCCGAGGTGCTGGAGTTCGAGCGGGCCGCCGAGTTGCGCAACCGGATCTCGGCGCTGGCCAAGGTGCTGCACCAGCAATCCATGGACGAGAGCAGCCTGTCGGCTGCCGGCAAGGAGGTGGACATCCTGGCGGTGAAGGTGGCCGGCGGCCGTGCCTGCGTCAACCTGGCGATGGTGCGTGGCGGCCGGCACCTGGGCGACCGGGCCTTCTTCCCGGCCCATGTGGACGAGGCCACGGCCGTGGCAGGCGAGGAACTGAGCGCCGAGCAACTGGTGCTGCAGGCCTTCGTCGCCCAGCACTATCTGGGCAGCGCGCCGCCGCCGCTGCTGGTGCTGAGCCACCCGGTGGACAAGTCCTTGCTGGCGGCGCTCTCGGGACAGACCGGCGTGAAGATCACCGCCCTGCACCAGCCTCGCGAACAGCGCCGCATCTGGCTGGACATGGCCATCACCGGCTGCGAGCTGGCGCTGGCGCGTTTGCTGGCTGAAGAGGGCTCGCAGCGCGAGCGCACGCGGGCGCTGGTGGATGCGCTGGATCTGGCAATCGACGAACTCGACACATTCCGTGTCGAATGTTTCGACATCAGCCACACCGCGGGCGAGGCGACGCAGGCAAGCTGCGTGGTCTATGAAGAGCACCGCATGCAGAACGCGCAGTACCGGCGTTTCAACATCGACGGCATCACCGGCGGCGACGACTACGCCGCGATGCGCCAGGTGCTGACGCGGCGCTATGCCAAGCTGGCCGAACTGGTGGCCGCCGAAGGGGCGCGCGGCGCCACCGCCGCGGCGCGCCTGCCGGATCTGGTCTTGGTCGACGGCGGGCGCGGCCAGGTCAGCATGGCGCGTGAGGTGTTCGGCGAACTGGGGCTGGACCTGTCGCTGATCGCCGGGGTCGAAAAGGGCGAGGGCCGCAAGGTGGGTCTGGAGGAGCTCGTCTTCGCCGACGGCCGCGACAAGCTGGCGCTGCCACCCGACTCCGCGGCGCTGATGCTGATTGCGCAGATCCGCGACGAGGCGCACCGCTTCGCCATCACCGGAATGCGTGCCAAGCGTGCCAGTGTTCGCACCAGCGGCAGCCGGCTGGAGGATATTCCCGGGGTCGGGCCGAAAAAGCGCGCGAAACTGCTGCAACGGTTCGGCGGCGTGCGAGGCGTGACCGCCGCGAGCGTCGACGATCTGGCGACCGTCGAGGGCATTTCCAGGGATCTGGCTGAGGACATCTACCGTGCATTGCATTGACCGACGGCCCTGGGCCGCACTGGCCCTGCTGCTGAGCCTGACGGTTGCTGCCGGCTGGCTGGCCGGCTGTGCCCCCAAGGTTCCGTTGCCACCCGCCACCCCCGCTCCAGCGCGGCCAGTCGCGCCATCGCCGGCGCCGGTGCCCTCACCGAGCGCCGCCCGCACCTGGGACGAGTTCCGCCTGCGTGCCGCGCAACGCCTGGTGGCCGCGAACCCCGACATCACCTACACCGGCGCCGTGCCCGAGCCGCTGCTGGCCATCCCGGTCTTGTCGGTGGAGCTGAAGGCCGACGGCAGCATCGCCAAGGTGGAGGTGATGCGCTACCCCAGTCAGGCCAAGGACACCACGCAGATCGCCATCGACGCGGTACACCGAGCCGCGCCCTTCGGGGATGTCAGCCGCCTGCCCAAGCCGTGGAAGTACATCGAGACCTTCCTGTTCAACGACGAACGGCGCTTCAAGCCGGTCACGCTCGATCGCTGAGCGCTCCACGCCAGAGGCAGCGGAATCGAGGGCAGAATGGCCACACCATGTTCTTCACGATCCCGACGCTGCTGACCTGGGCCCGCATCGTGGCCATCCCGCTGATCGTCGGGGTGTTCTATACATCCTGGCCGCCGGCCTTGTGCAACCTGCTGGCCACCGTGATGTTCGTGGTCTTCGCGCTGACCGATTGGCTCGATGGCTACCTGGCCCGCAAGCTGAATCAGGCCTCGGCCTTCGGCGCTTTCCTCGACCCGGTGGCCGACAAGTTCCTGGTCTGCGCTTCCTTGCTGATCCTGGTGCACCTGCACCGTGTGGACGCACTGATCGCACTGGTCATCATCGGCCGCGAGATCGCCATCTCGTCGTTGCGCGAATGGATGGCGCAGATCGGCGCCTCGCGCAGCGTGGCGGTGCACATGCTGGGCAAGCTGAAGACCACGGTGCAGATGGTGGCGATCCCCTTCCTGCTTTACGACGGCCGCCTTTTCGGCGTGATCGACACCCATCTGTGGGGCACCGGCCTGATCCTGGTGGCGTCGGTGCTGACGATCTGGTCGATGGTGTACTACCTGCAGCGCGCGCTGCCGGAGATCCGCGCCAAGGCGCGCTGAGGAGCCGCCGTTGAGCACGCCGCATCGCGTCGCCGTCATCGCCGGTGACGGCATCGGCCAGGAGGTGGTGCCCGAGGGGCTGCGCGTGCTCGATGCCGCGGCCCGCCGCTTCAGCCTCGATCTGCAGCTGGACCACTTCGAGTTTGCCGACTGTGCCTACTACGCCCGCCACGGCCAGATGATGCCGGACGACTGGAAAGACCAGCTCGGGGGCCACGAGGCGATCTTCTACGGTGCCGTGGGCTGGCCGGCGACGGTGCCGGACCACGTCTCGCTGTGGGGCTCGCTGCTGAAGTTCCGCCGCGAGTTCGACCAGTACGTGAACCTGCGGCCCGCCAAATTGATGCCCGGGATCGCCTCGCCGCTGGCCGGGCTGAAAGCCGGCGACATCGACATGCTGATCGTGCGCGAGAACACCGAGGGCGAGTACACCTCGCTCGGCGGGCGCATGTACGAGGGCACCGAGCGCGAGATCGTGATCCAGGAAACGGTGATGTCGCGCCACGGCATCGACCGTGTGCTGCGCCATGCGTTCGAACTGGCCCGTGCACGGCCGAAGCGCCATCTGACCTCGGCCACCAAGAGCAACGGCATTGCGATCTCGATGCCCTACTGGGACGAGCGTGTGGAGGCCATCGCCCGCGAGTACCCGGAGGTGCGCGTCGATCGCTTCCACATCGACATCCTCACCGCACACTTCGTGCGTCGACCACAGCAGTTCGACGTGGTGGTGGCCAGCAACCTGTTCGGCGACATCCTGTCGGATCTGGGGCCGGCCTGCACCGGCACCATCGGCATTGCGCCTTCGGCCAACCTGAACCCGACGCGCGAGTGGCCGTCGCTGTTCGAGCCGGTTCATGGCTCGGCGCCAGATATCGCCGGCCGCGGCGTGGCCAACCCGATCGGGCAGATCTGGTCTGCGGCGCTGATGCTCGATTTCCTCGGCCACCGCGAGGCGCACGACGCCATCGTCGCGGCCATCGAGTCGGTCCTGGCCGACCCGCACGCGCCGCGCACGGCGGATCTGGGCGGCACGGCGGGCACCACCGATGTGGGGCGCGCGATCGCGGAGACGCTGGCGCGGTAATCGTCACGTTTCGCCGGTGCGCGCAGGCCCGCTGGCTCGGGGTTTACACATAGAATCCTGATCCCCGCTTGACACCGTCCGGGCCCGAGGCTGTAATGATTTTTCGCTCGTGTACGGGGCCACTGCCACGGCCGCGCAGGATCTGCAACAGACTTGACCCGGTGGCCACTGCAGTTCAGTGCGGGCAATGAAATCTGTCGCACACGACACACCAGCAAGACCATTGCGAGAACATCGAGAGAGGGGCATCTTCGTGAACAAATCCGAGTTGATCGAGCACATTGCGCGCCAGGCCGACATTTCCAAGGCCGCCGCCACGCGGGCCCTGGAGGCCGTGATCGGGGGCGTGAAAGTCACCCTGAAAAAGGGTGGCAGTGTGTCGATCGTGGGCTTCGGCACTTTCGCCGTCACCAAGCGCGCCGCTCGCACTGGCCGCAATCCGCGCACCGGCGCCGCGATCAAGATCAAGTCGGCCAAGGTCCCGAAGTTCCGCCCTGGCAAGGGCCTGAAAGACGCGCTGAACTGAGGGGCACCCCCGGGTGCTTAGCTCAGTTGGTAGAGCGGCGCCCTTACAAGGCGTAGGTCGGGGGTTCGAGCCCCTCAGCACCCACCACCCGGCGTGTCGGCCACGACAGCGGGCATCACTTAGAATCCAGGGCTGCCTGCGCAGACCAATGAACACGAGGCGAACTGCGGTTCGCCTCTTTTGCTTTCAGCGCCGCGCTTCCTTTCAAGGTTGACCTCCATGTTCGATTTCGTCCGCTCGCACACCCGCTTGCTGCAAGGCCTGCTGGTCCTGCTGATCTTCCCGTCGTTCGTCTTCTTCGGTGTCCAGGGCTATTCGAGCTTCACCGACAAGGCCAACGTCGCTGTCGCCAAGGTGGGTGGCCAGGAGATCAAGCAATCCGAGCTCGATGCCGCGCACCGCGAGCAGATCGAGCGCTACCGGCAGCAGATGCCCGGGCTCGACGTGAAGCTGCTCGACACGCGCGAGATGAGGCTGCAGACGCTCGAGGGTCTGGTGCGCGACCGTGTGATGCGCACCGCGGCCGTGAAGGAAAACCTGATCGTCACCGACCAGCGCCTGCAACGCATCTTCACGACCGATCCGCAGTACGCCTCGGTGCGCCTGCCGGATGGCTCGGTCAACAAGGATTTCCTGGCCGCGCGGGGCATGACCTCGCCGATGTTCGCCGAGCAGCTTCGCCAGGACCTGGCCATCCGCCAGGTGATGCAGGGCGTGAGCGGCTCGCAGGTCGCGGGCCAGGCGTCGGTCGAACTCGCGCTCGACTCCCTGCTGGAGCGACGCGAGGCGCACCTTCAGCGCTTCGACGCCAAGGAATACCTGGCCAAAGTGAACCCCACCGACGCGGACATCGAAGGCTTCTACAAGAAGAACCCGTCGCAGTTCCGGTCGGTCGAGAACGCCGTCATCGAGTACGTGGTGCTCGACCTCGACGCGATGAAGAAGCAGATCACCGTCAGTGACGATGACCTGCGCAAGTACTACGAGCAGAACGCCAGCCGCTACACCAGCGCCGAGGAGCGGCGCGCCTCGCACATCCTGGTCAATGCACCCAAGGATGCGCCCGCGGCGGACCGCGAGAAGGCCAAGGCCAAGGCCGAGGGCCTGCTCGCCGAGGCGCGCAAGAACCCCGCCGGCTTTGCCGAGCAGGCCAAGAAGAGCTCGGACGACAAGGGATCGGCGGTCAACGGCGGCGACCTGGATTTCTTTGGGCGCGGCGCCATGACCAAGCCTTTCGAGGACGCGGCCTTCGCGATGAAGGTGGGCGAGATCAGCAGCCTGGTCGAGTCCGAGTACGGCTACCACATCATCAAGCTGGTGGCCACGCGCGGCGGCGAACGCAAGCCCTTCGAGGCACTGCGCGCCGACATTCTTGAAGAGGTGAGCAAGCCGCTCGCGCAGAAGCGCTACGCCGAGGTGGCCGAGCAGTTCACCAACATGGTCTACGAGCAATCGGACAGCCTGCAACCGGTGGTCGACAAGCTCAAGCTGGTCAAGGCGCAGGCCACCGTCCAGCGAACCGCGGTACCCGGTGCCACCGGCCCGCTGGCCTCGGCCAAGCTTCTGGAGGCCGTGTTCTCGACCGATGCGGTGAAGAACAAGCGCAACACCGAAGCGGTGGAGACCGGCGCGAACCAGCTCGTGTCCGCACGCATCGTCGAGCACCACCCGGAGCGCGTGCTTCCGCTGGCGGAAGTGCGAGATCGCGTGGTCGCGCAGCTGCGCTCCCAGCAGGCCGCCGCCGCCGCCCGCAAGGACGGCGAGGCGCGCCTGGCGGCGTTGCGCCAGAACCCGACCGAGGGCCTGCCGATGGGCCTGACCCTGTCTCGCACGCAGGCCCAGGGCCAGCCCCGGCCCGTGGTCGACGCTGTCTTGCGCGCCGACCTCTCCAAGGGCCCGGCCGTGATCGGCATCGATCTCGGCGACCAGGGCTATGTGGTGGCGCGGGTGCAGCAGAAGGCGCAACGCGATGCCAAGGACCCCGAGAACGAGCGCGCCAAGCCCTTCGTGACCCAGGCACTGACAGCCGCCGAGAGCGAGGCCTACTACCTGGCGCTGAAGCGCCGCTACAAGGTGGAGTTGAAGCTGGCCGCGGCACCCGCCGATGCGGCCTCGGCAGCGAAGTGACCGGCCGCAGAGATTGGCTCAGGCTATAATCTACGGCTCTCGGTGGTGGCTGTAGCTCAGTTGGTAGAGTCCCAGATTGTGATTCTGGTTGTCGTGGGTTCGAGTCCCATCAGCCACCCCACCCCGTCTTGAAGACAAAGGGCCCGCGCACTGCGCGGGCCCTTTGTCTTTGGGGGCTGAGCTGGGGCTCAGCTGCACATCGCCTTGATGTCCTCGGGTACCGGGATGGCCTTCAGGCGGCCGGTGGTCGCGTCGCGCACGACGAAGGCGCGTACTTCGCGGCCCTCGCACAGCACATCGCTGCCGCGTGTGACGCGGTGGTGCTGGACCAGCACCTTGGCGCGCCACTCCTCGACATGGGTGTGCACCTCGATGGTCTCGCCATAGGTGGCTGGGATCATGAAGCGGGTGTTGATTTCCAGCAGCGGCGTGCCGACGATGCCGCGTGTCCTTTCCAGCTCGCGCCAGGGCGGCACGCCGCAGGCCATGAAGAAGGCCAGCGAAGCCTGGTCCATCCAACGCGAGAAGTTGGGGAAGAAGACGATGCCGGCGGGGTCGCAGTCGCCGAAGTGGACGTCGACGCGGTGGATGTGGGTCTTGGCCATGGCGTTATGCTAGAGCCGAATCACAGCCGGGTTCGGCACGCTGCTGTAGAGCGCCAGCACCTGGTCGGCGCGCCGGGTCAGCACTGCGCGCTGGTTGAGGTAACCCTTGTCGGTGATCTCGCCGGCGTCGGCGCTCGGCGGGTCGCTCAACAGCAGCGCGCGGCTCGGGGCCTGGGAGGATCCGCCACCCTCGGCACGCATCGCCTGCAGGCCGGCGCGAATCCTTTCGGCCAGTTCGTCGGCGGGCAGGGCCCTGGCGGCCGGGCTGGGGAAGACCAGCACGCCGACTTCCTCGCGGTCGTGGCCAGTCACTACCACATCCGACGCCAGTGGCGACAAGGCCGCCACGGCCTTCACCCGCAAGGTGCCCACCGAGACCCAGGTGCCGCTCATCAGCTTGAAGTCTTCGGCCACACGGCCGTCGAAGGCCACGCCGCGGCTGGGATCGTCGGGGTCGCAGAGCTTGCCGGCATCGCCGATCAGGTAGTAGCCCTCGTCGTCGAAGGCCCTGGCACTCAGCTCTGGGGCGTTCCGGTAGGCCGGGAACACGCTGGGGCCCTTGACGCGCATCTCCAGCTTGTCGCCGCTGGGCACGAACTTCAATGCCATGCCGGGCAGCGGCGCCCCGATGCAGCCCGCACGGTCGATCGCCCAGTGCACGCTGGTGATGGTGGGCGAGGTCTCGGTGGCGCCCCAGGCCGAGGTGAACCACAGCGGGCGTTCGCGCACGCGGCGCGCCACGCCCTCCAGCCGTTCCCACAGGCTTTGCGGCAGCGCGGCGCCAGCGTAGAACACCCCTTCGAGGTTCTGCATCACATCGCGCGCCAGGGCCTCGTCACTCTCCAGGTACGGCAGCAGCATGTCGAAGCCGCGCGGCACGTTGAAGTAGAAGTTCGGCCGCACCTCGTGCAGGTTCTTCACCGTGCGCTCGATCAACCCGGGCATGGGCCGGCCGTCGTCCACGTGCAGGCTCCCGCCGTGGGCCAGCACCATGTTGAAGTTGTGGTTGGCCCCGAAGGTGTGGCTCCAGGGCAGCCACTCCAGCAGGCGCAGCGGATGCCGGTTCAGGAAGGGCCAGACCTGCGCAATCATCTGCTGGTTGGCGCACAGCATGAGGTGGGTGTTGACCACCACCTTGGGCGTGCCGGTCGAACCGCTGGTCAGCAGGTACTTGGCGTGGGTGTCGGGCCGTATCGCCGCGAAGGCCGCGGCCACGGCCGGTGTCTCGTCGGCTGCCAGGCCGGTGAAATCCAGGGCCCCCGCCATCTCGCTCGCATGGTGGCTGAAGACCACCGGCCTCGAGCCGCGCGCGGCCCAGCTTGCCAGCGGTGGGCCATAGACGCTGGGTTCGGCCGCGTAGACCAGGGCCGGGTCCAGCGCATCCAGGATGGCGTGGATCTTGGTGTGGTCCTGGGTCAGCCGGCAGTAGGCGCTGGAGACGGTGCAGATGGCGCGGCCGATGTGCATGGCGGCCAGCGACAGCAGCGCATGGTCGACCGAGTTGTCCGACAGCACCACCACGGGCTTTCCGGCAGGCAGCTTCAGATCCAGCAGGCCCTGGGCGATGCGGCCGACCTCCGCCCGCACCTGCGCGTAGTTGAGCTCGCGCCAGGCGCCGTCCGCACCGCGTTCGGCCAGGAACAGGGCCTCGGGCGTGGTCGCGGCCCAGTGTTCCAGCCAGTCGCCGATGCAGCGCGCGTGGGGCTGCAGGGCGTCGGCGCTGCGCAGCACGAAGCCCCCACCGGGCAGCGGTTCGCTGAGCACGCGCGGCGATGCGAGCGACGCCGGGTCGCCAAACGGGCAGGCAGCGGCAGGGGAGGCCATCGGCACGATTCCTTTTCCTTGATTGAATTCAGACACCCAGGCAGGCGGCCAGTGCGTCGCTGTCGGCCAGTGGCCCGGCGTCGCCGGTGAGCACGACCTGGCCCTTTTGCAGCACCACCAATCGGTCGGCCTGCGCAGCCACGCGGCGGTAGTCGCGGTCGACGATCAGCGTGGCGATGCCGGCAGCTCGTATCTGCCCGATGACACGCCAGATCTCGGCCACGATCAGCGGCGCGAGGCCCTCGGTGGCCTCGTCGAGGATGATCACGTCGGGGTGGGTCATCAGCACCCGGCCGATCGACAGCATCTGTTGCTCGCCCCCGGAGAGTTGCCCACCCAGGTTGCCCAGCCGCTCGGCCAGGCGCGGGAAGGTCTGCATCACGCGCTCGAAGGTCCAGTCCTGCTGGCCATCGCGGCCAGGGCGCGCGGCCATGACGAGGTTTTCGCGCACGCTCAGGTTGGGGAACACGCCGCGGCCCTCGGGCACGTAGCCGACACCGGCTCGGGCCATCTGGTGCGGGGCGGCGCGGGAGAGATCCTGGCCGCGCACGGCGATCCGGCCCTCGCGCTGTTTCACGTGGCCGAGCAGGCTGCGGATCAGCGTGGATTTGCCCATGCCGTTGCGGCCCAGCAGGCCCACCGTCTCGCCGCGGGCGATGGACAGGTCGACACCATGCAGCACATGGCTGGAGCCGTACCAGGCGTGGATGCCGCTGGCGTCGAGCAGGGCGGTCATGCGTGGCCCCCCAGGTAGGCCGACTGGACGGCCGGATCGGTCCGGATGGCGTCCGGCGTGGCCGAGGCGATGACCGCGCCGTTGACCATCACGGTGATCCAGTCGGCGATGCGGAACACCGCGTCCATGTCGTGCTCGACCAGCAAGGTGGCATGGTGGGCGCGCAACTCGGACAGCAGGCTGAGCATGCGCTCGGTCTCCTCGGCACCCATGCCGGCCAGGGGTTCGTCCAGCAGCAGCACCTGGGGTGCGGTGGCCAGGCACATGGCGATCTCGAGCTGGCGCTTCTGGCCATGCGACAGCAGGCCGGCGGGCCGCTCCAGCACCGCGTCCAGCCCGGCCTGGGCACAGGCCTCGCGGGCGGCCTGCAGGCTCTTCTCGCAGCGTGCGGCGGATGCCCACCAGGCCCAGGGCTGCTGGAACCTCGATTGGGCGGTGAGACGGCAGTTCTCCAGCACGGTGAAATCTGCGAACACGGTGTTTCGCTGGTAGCTGCGCCCGAGCCCGGCGCGGGCGCGGCGCGGTTGCGTCCAGGCGGTCACGTCCTGCCCCAGCAGTTCCACCCGGCCCGCCGAGGGCGGGATCTCGCCCGACAGCATGTTGATCAGGGTGCTCTTGCCTGCACCGTTGGTGCCGATCACTGCGTGCACCTGGCCGCGCTGGAACTCCAGCGACACGCCGTCCACCGCGACCAGGCCACCCCAGCGGCGGCTCAGGCCATGGCAACTCAACAGGGGCGCGCTCATTCGGAGGCCTCCCCGAACAGGCGTTGCCGAACCAGCGCCGGTACGCCGATCAGGCCGCGCGGCAGCAGGGCCACGCAGGCGATGATGGTGGCGCCCATGCCGAGGTGCCAGTGCTTGGCGAACGGGCCGAACACCGCCTCGCTCTGGAACAGCTCCTGCAGCAGGGTGAAGGCAAAGGCTCCCAGCACCGCCCCACGCCAGTGGCCGAGGCCGCCGAGGATGATCATGATCAGCACCGCGCCCGACTGGTGCCAGGACAGCAGCTCGGGGTTGACGAAGCCGTCCTTCACCGCGAACAGGAAGCCCGCCAGGCCGGCGATGCAGCCCGACAGGACGAAAGCCGCCAGCTTGTACGGGTAGGTCGAGAACCCCGCCGCACGCATGCGCTGCTCGTTGGCATGGATGCCGGCCAGCGCACGGCCGAATCGCGACCGGCCCAGCAGGACCAGCTTGCCGAACACCGCGGCCAGGCAGGCCAGCACGAAGTAGTAGAAGGTCAGCGGTTTGTCCAGGTCCGCCAGCACCCAGCCGCCGATGGCCAGCGTGGGCTTGAAGTACAGGTAGATGCCGTCGGTGCCGCCGCCCAGCGGCGTGTCGTGCACCACGTAGTAGGCCATCTGCGCGAAAGCCAGGGTGACCATGATGAAGTAGACGCCTTTGGTGCGCAGCGACAGCGCACCCATGAACAGCGCGTAGGCGCCAGCCACGCCGATGCTGGCCGGCAGCAGCCACCAGGCCGAAGCCGCTTCCGATTCAGGCGACAGGCGCACCGCCGCATAGCCTGCCAGGCCGAACAGCGCCGCCTGGCCGAAGCACACCAACCCGGTCAGCCCCACCAGCAGTTCCAGGCTCAGCGCCAGGATGGCGAAGATCATGATCTTGGTGACCAGGTCCACGCCAAAGCTGCCCGTCAGCCAGGGCAGCAGCGCCAGCGCGAGGCCCGCGCCCGCGATGCCGAGAGTTTTGCCCATCATCCCGCCTTGAACAGCCCGTCCGGCTTCCACAGCAGGATCAAGGCCATCAGCACATAGATCAGCACCCCGGCAGCCTGCGGGAACACCACCTTGCCGAAGGTGTCGACCACGCCGATCAGCAGCGCGGCCAGCAAGGCCCCGCGGATCGAACCGATCCCGCCGATCACCACCACCACGAAGCAGATGATCAACACCTGGTTGCCCATGCCGGGGTAGACCGATGAGACGGGTGCCGCCACCATGCCCGCCAGCACCGCGATGGCCACGCCGGCGGCGAAGACCACGCGGTAGAGGAACTTGATGTCCACGCCCAGCGACTGCACCATCTCGCGGTTGGTGCTGCCGGCGCGGATCATCATGCCGAGCCGGGTTCGCGTGAAGACCAGGTACATGCCCAGCGCCAGCAGCAGGCAGACTGCGGAAATGAAGAGCCGGTAGACCGGGTAGGTCATCAGCTCGCCAAGCGCAATGCTGCCGGTGAGCCAGTCGGGCGGCGCCACGCTGTGAACGTCGTCACCGACGGCGATCGAGCGCAGTTCCTCGAAGACCAGGATCAGGCCGTAGGTCATCAGCACCTGTTGGAGGTGTTCGCGGTCGTAGAGGAAGCTGAAGAAGGCCCACTCCAGCAGATAGCCCAGCACGACGGCCAGCACCAGGCCCACCGCCAGCGTGGCGAAAAAGCCGCCGCCGATCGTGGCGGCCACGGCCGGCGCCAGCGCGTAGGCCATGTAGGCGCCAATCATGTAGAAGCTGCCATGGGCCAGGTTGATGACGCCCATGATCCCGAAGATCAGCGTCAGCCCCGAGGCCACCAGGAACAGCAGCAGCCCGTACTGCAGCGCGTTCAGGCATTGGACGAGGAGGGTGGCGAGGTCCATGGCGACGCGCTGCTCTTCTGCCGGTCAGACCTTGCAGCCGCGAGCAGGGTCGGCGAGCGCTTTCGACGCGACGCCGATCACCTTGTTCTCCTTGCCGATGACCTGGCGCAGATAGATGTCCTGCACCGGGTTGTGGGCCTTGCTGAGCTTGAAGGCACCACGCGGGCTGTCGATCGTGGCCTTCTCCACGGCGGCGGCGAACTCGGCCTTCTTCGTGATGTCGCCCCGGGTTGCGACCAGGCCGATGCCGAGGATCTGCGCCGCGTCGTAGCCCTGGACCGCGTAGACATCCGGCTGGAGCTTGTAGGCCTTCGCATAGGCCAGGCGGAAGGCCTTGTCGCGCGGTGTGTCGAGGCTGTCGCCGTAGTGGAGTGTGGTCAGCAGACCGTCGGCGTCGGCACCCTGCGCTTCCAGCGTGCCGTCGGTCAGGAAACCCGGACCGTACAAGGGGATGTTCTTCTTCAGACCGGCTCCGGCGTAGTCCTTGACGAACTTGACCGCACCGGCCCCGGCAAAGAAGGTGTAGACGGCGTCGGGTTTGGCCGCAGCGATCTCGGTCAGCAGGGCCTGGAACTCGACATTCGGGAACGGCAGGCTCAGCTCCTTGACGACCTTTCCGCCGCCTTTTTCGAAGGCCTCCTTGAAGCCACCGACCGATTCGTCGCCGGCCGCGTACTTGTGGGTGATCGTCACCACGGTCTTGTGGCCCTTCTTCGCCGCCACTTCGCCCATCGCATAGGCGGGCTGCCAGTTGGAGAACGAACTCCGGAAGATGTGCGGGGCGCACATCGGACCGGTCACCACGCCCGCGCCGGCATTCGGCACGATGAGCATCGTGCCGGTGTCCTTGGCGGCCTTGGCCATCGCGGCGACCACACCGGAGTGCACGGTGCCGATCAGCACGTCGACCTGGTCGCGCTTGACCAGCTTGTTCACGTTGTCGGTGGCCTTCGCGGGATCGGACTCGTCGTCGACCTTGAAGTACTCGATCTCGCGGCCCCCGAGCTTGCCGCCTTGCTCGGCCACATAGAGGCGGACGCCGTTCTCGATGGCGGTGCCGAGTGCGGCGTAGGTGCCGCTGTACGGCAGCATCAGGCCGACCTTGAGTTTGGCCGGCGCCTGCGCAGCGGCGGTCAGCGGCAGCAGGGCGGCCACGGTGGCCCAGGCCAGGGCGGTTCGGCGCAGGGAGCAATGGGGCATGGGGTTGTCTCCGGTTCAGGTTGGAATGTCGGGGGTCCGGCGTCCGTCGCCAGCGCCCACCCGAATTGAGCGTACCGTAATCACCAGGGCGGCCCTGTAGGGCAAGCACGGGGCGGTTTGGTACCCCGAGCAGGTGTTGAAACAGAAGGTCAGCCAGCGATTCATGCAGTATCTTGCTTGCGGCTGAACTGTATTCGTCAGACCAAGATCAAGCAAGCACAATAATGCATGTTCCGCGTTAACCCCTAGGCCGGCGCGCGAGGGCCAGCGGCCGACGGTCAGGCGGCGTCGCTGCCGTTGCCCAGGTTCGGGATGTTCACCTGGCAGACGATGCCTGTCGGCTCGCGCTCCCGCCAGGCCACCGAGCCACCCATCAGCTTCACCCGCTTGCGGATGCCGCCCAGCCCCAGGCCGTGCGACCACCTGGCCGGATCGCGGCCGACGCCGTCGTCGCTCATCGTGATGGTGAACTGGCCCTCGTGCAGGCGGCATTCGATCAGCACCTGCCGCGCCTTGGAGTGCGCGATCGCGTTGCTGACCAGTTCGCGCAGGATGCGGGTGATCGAGGACCACTGCACCATCGTCAACGTCAGGTCCTGGTCGAAGGTGGCGACCCACTCGAGCTCGCAGCGCACGGCATCGAGCCGCTGGGTGATGTCGGTCTTCCACTCGGCAGCCGCGAGGGCCAGCGAGTGGTTGGAGGCGGCCAGCCCGCGGGTCAGCGTCTTCAGGTCTTGCAGGGTGTGGCGGACGTAGTCCTCCATCTCCTTGCTCTGGGCCTTGTACATCAGCGTCAGGAGGCGGGCGCCGATGTCGTCGTGCAGATCCTGGGCGATGCGAACCCGCTCTTCGGTGCGGCCGCGCTCGACCGCGCGGTCATGGGCCAGTGCGCGCATCAACTGCTCGACGATGCGGTCGGCCAGGCGCGCGTCCTCGGGCGTGAACAGGCGCTTGCCGCGTTCGGCAAAGCGCAGCGCGATCTGGCCATCCAGCATGGGGCCTTGTGTGAGATTGGGGATCGGCACCATCAGCACCGCGCCATTGCCTGCCACGCGGCTCTGCTTGGCGCGTCCCTCGGTGCGCACGGTCTCCAAGGGCTCGAACACATGGCGCAGCAGATCGGCCATGCGATCGGGCGCTCGCTCGGGCTTGGCCTCCACCTCGCGCGCGATCCGGTAGAGGTGTTCGAACATGCGCTCTGTGGTCAGCGTGCGCGCGCCCATCATCTGGTTCACCAGCCACTGGCGGATCGCCGCATAGGCCCCAAGCGCGATGAACGTCGACAACGTGAGCGAGGCGAACTGGCTGAACGAGAAGACGGCGACGAACAACAGATCGACCGCGGTTGCTATGGTGCTGACGCCGGCCAGCATCGCGAACTCGCGCATCACGTTCTGCGAGCGCGCGACGAACGGCAGCATCAACACCACCGAGGCGAAGAAGACGCTCCAGATCACCGGGCCGGCGGCCGCCATGGGTTGCACATCCCGAGGCATGAGCGGCACCAGCGAAACGGCCAGGGTCAGCAGGGCCAGGGCGGTCACCGTGACCACCCCGAAGCGCCGCATCACCACCGCGAACGGGTGCACTTTCAGGTGGTGCGACCAGGTCAGGAAGCCGATGGCCAGCACGCCATCCAGCAGCAACATGGACTGCGGCCACCACCATGTGTGCGGTTGGCCAAGAGCCACCACACTGATGGCAAACTTGGCCGTGGCCCCCCAGGCCAGCAACAGCGGCAGGGCCGTCCAGCGCAGGCGCAGTGGGTGCACCGCGGTGCTGTGCATGATGGCGGCGCCGGTCACCAGATCGAGCAGGGTCAGCACGGTGTGTTCGCGCAACACCAGCGTGCTGGGCAAGGTCAGCGCCGGGACCGAGGCGACGGCCGCCAGCAACAACTCGCCAGCCTGGGCCAGCGCCATCGTCGCGTACAGCACGTTGCGGAAATGCGGCTGCACGAGAGGAACGATCCAGCCGACCAAGAACAGCACCATCGCGAAGGCGCTGAGCAGCCAGAACATTGCACCCAGGTTCGCATAGCCTCGGGGCCGTGGCACCACCTCGACCCGGTTGCCATCGGCGAACACCAGCACCAGGTGGCCAGCCTCGACCGCCTGCGCCACTTTCAACCTGGCCTGGATCAGCCGCCGACGGTGGTCGTCGTTGACCAGCCAGCGCGCCGAATGGGTCAGGGCCAAGGCATCGAAGGCCACCTCGCCACCGTGCCCGGTTTCTATGGCGGCCAGCTCGCGCCCGACCTGATCCTTCAGGCCCGGCAAGGTGGTGTTGACCAGTTCGAGACGGCCCTCTGCCGTGGCACGCCAATCGGCTGCCACGTGCGGGTTGTGCGCCATCACCCGCGCCAGCAGGAACACGGTCAGGCAGGCCATCACCGCGGCCAGCAACAGAGCCTGGCGGCGCCAGCCGATGCGGGGTGCGGCACTGCCAGCGATCAGGCCCGAGCTGGCGGGTTCGGAGAACCGCGAATCGGGGTTGGGCCAAGCGCTTTCGTTGGTGGGCAGGCCGGTGTCGGCGGCGTCTTCCGGTGACGCGGCGCGCGTCATGCCGCGTCGGGCCGGGGCGTCAGACCAGGCCCTGCTTGCTGGCCAGCACAGCCGCTTCGGCTCGACTGGAGACGTTGAGCTTGCGGTAGATGGACTTGATGTGATCGTTGACGGTGAACCACTTGATGCCCATGAGGTTGGCGATCTCCTTGATCGTGAAACCCTTGCTCAGGTACGTCAAGACCTCGATTTCACGGGGCGTCAGGTGCGGCAGATCGACCGGCTTTTCGATCGGCACCGGGCGTGCGCCCGCGTTGCCGGCCGCATTGGCCGAGTTGCCGACCGGCGCCGGTGCCGGTGCCTCGGCCGCGGCGCCATGGCGGAAATGGGTCAGCAGGCGGCGCGCGATGGCGGGCGACAGCGGCGGCTGCCCCAACACGATCTTGCGCAGCTCCTCGACCAGCACCTCGAAGCGGTCTTCCTTCAGCAGGTAGCCGTCGGCGCCACATTGGAGCGCCGGGAACAGGTGGTCGTCGTCCGAGTACAGCGTGGTCACCACCTTGGTGGCCGGGTACTGGGTCAGTTCGGCGAGCAGTTCCAGGCCGTTGCCATCAGGCAGCTCCAGGTCGACCAGCATCAGCTTGAATGGATCGGCGCCATGCAGGCCCTGCGGGCCGGTGAGGGCGATCTGTGCGCGTGCGGTTTCCAGGTCACCGGCTTCGGTGATCGAGATGGGGTCGCTGAAGCTCTCGCGAAGGACACGCGAGAGGAAATCGCGTGCCACCGGGTTGTCCTCCAGGATCAACACCTTGACTGTCATTTTGAGGGCCCCTTACAACGACTGCGAGACAAAAGTCATCGTAGCAGCGGGGTGGCCCGGCCGCAGTCCCCGCAATGGGGGAGCTGTTGCGCCTCGTTCACCCCCCTGTTCTAGGGGGCATGGGCTGCATTGACCATCACCAGCTTGCCGCGGATCTGGCGTTCGGCGAGCCGCCGGTAGGCGGTCTTCACCTCGCTCATCGGCAGCAGTTCGTCGATGACCGGCTTGATCTTGCCCTGCGCGTACCACTGGGCCAGCTCACCCAGCATGCGCGCGTTGGCGCTGGGCTCACGGCGGACGAAATCACCCCAGAACACACCGACCACCGAGGCACCCTTGAGCAGCGGCAGGTTGAACGGCAGGGCCGGGATGCCACCGGCGGCGAAGCCGACGACCAGGTAGCGGCCGCGCCAGGCGATGGAGCGGAAGGCCGGCTCGGCGTAGTCGCCGCCCACCGGGTCGTAGATGACATCCGGCCCCTTGCCGCCGGTCAACGCCTTCAGTGCGTCGCGAAGGCTCTCACGGCTGTAATTGATCGTGGCGTCGGCGCCGATGGCGCTGCAGGTGGCGCATTTTTCGTCGGTCGACGCGGCTGCGATCACCTTGGCACCCGCGGCCTTGGCGATCTGGATCGCCGCTGTGCCCACGCCGCCCGCGGCGCCGAGCACCAGCACGGTCTCGCCAGCCTTCAACTGGCCACGGTCGATCAGCGCATGGTGCGAGGTGCCGTAGGTGAAGGCAAACGCCGCCGCGTCCTCGAGCTTGAAGCCGGGCGGCAGCGGGATCAGGTTGGCTGCGTTCACGCAGGCGTGGGTGCCGAAGCCGCCGATGCTGCCGATGGCGGCCACCGGGTCACCGACCTTCAAGTGGGTCACGCTGCTGCCGACCGCGTCGACGAGGCCGGCGAACTCCGCGCCGGGCACGAAAGGCGGCACGGGCTTGAACTGGTACTTGCCCTGGACGATGAGGATGTCCGGGAAATTGATGCTGGCGGCGTGGATGGCCACGCGCACCTCGTCCGCCGCCGGCTCCGGCGTCGGGAGCTCGCGCCAGACCAAGTGATCGGGGCCGGTGGGGGTTTCGCAAAGCCAGGCATGCATGTCGGGTCTCCTCGTTCGGACGGCGGATGATAGGCAAGGGCGAAAAACGCCTGCGTCGCCGAGGTGACGCCTGCCTACAATGTGGCGCATGCGCATTCTCATTGCCAACGACGACGGTTACCTGGCACCCGGCATCGCCGCCCTGGTCGAGGCCTGCCAGGGTCTGGGCGACATCGATGTGATCGCTCCCGAGCAGAACGCCAGCGGTACCTCGAATGCGCTCAGCCTGACTCGGCCGCTGACCGTGCACGTGGCGCAGGGCGGGCCGGTGCAAGGCTTCCGCTTCGTGAATGGCACGCCGTCGGACAGCGTGCACATCGCGCTCACGGGGCTGCTTCCGCACAAGCCCGACCTGGTGCTCTCCGGCATCAACCAAGGCGCCAACATGGGTGACGACACGCTGTATTCGGGCACGGTGGCGGCGGCGATGGAGGGCTATCTGTTCGGCATCCCGGCGATTGCCTTCTCGCAGGTCGAGAAGGGCTGGGCCCACCTGGACGTGGCGGCCCGCGTGGCGCGCCAGGTCGTCGAATCGGTGCTGGCCTCGGTGCGCGAGCGGCCGCCCGGCCAAAAGCCCTGGTTGTTGAACGTGAACATCCCCAACCGGCAGGATGCCGACACCTTGCCTTGGGCAGTCACCCACCTGGGCCGTCGCCACGCCAGTGAACCGGTGATCTGCCAGGTCAGCCCACGTGGCGAGACGCTCTACTGGATCGGCCCGGCGGGTGATGCGCGAGAGGCTGGCGACGGCACCGATTTCTTCGCCACGGCCAGCGGCCAGGTCTCCATCACACCGCTGCAGGTGGATCTGACCGACCATGCCGCGCTGCCCGACTGGCGCGCCCGTTTCGCCCGATGAACAAGCCGGCGGCGCCCCGGGGAGCCCGGTTTCCGGCGTCGCTCGACCCGTCAGCCACCGGCTCGCGGCCGGCGCCCACGTTGCGTCCGCAGCGGCCGCTGCACGAGGCGGCGCGCGACGCCAGCCGCCAGACCGCGCCTCGCGGCCTGGGGCTGGACAGCGCGCCGGTGCGGCTGCGCATGATCGAGCGCCTGCGCGCCGACGGCGTCTGCTGCGAGCCGGTGCTGCAGGCGATGGCGCAGGTGCTGCGCCACGAGTTCGTCGACTCCGCGCTGGCTGCGCAGGCCTACGAGGACACCAGCCTGCCCATCGGGCTGTCGCAAACCATCTCGAAGCCCTCGGTCGTGGCCCGCATGGTGGAGTGGCTCTACCTCGGCGAGATCCAGAGGGCGCGCGGCCACCTGGGGCGGGTGCTGGAGATCGGCACCGGCTGTGGCTACCAGGCGGCGGTGCTGGCGCACCTGGCCACGTCGGTCATTTCGGTCGAACGCCTCAAGCCCTTGCATGAACTGGCAGCGCGCCACCTGGGCCGCCTGCAGGTGCCCCGTTGCCGCCTGGTCTACGCCGACGGCATGCGAGGCCACCCGCCCAACGCCCCCTACGACAGCATCATCGCCGCCGCTGGCGGTGACGACTTGCCGCAGTCCTGGCTGGACCAGCTCGCGGTGGGCGGCCGTCTGGTGGCCCCCGCACTGGCACCAGACGGCCGTGGTCAGGTTCTGGTGATCGTGGACAAGCTGCCGGGCGGCCTGCGCCGCACCCTCGGCGAGGCGGTGCAGTTCGTCCCCCTAAAATCGGGCACATTCTGAGTTCCAGGGACACGCAAAACGCAATGAGCACGAATGCAAGCTGGTGGATGCGCGCCGTCGGCGGGGGCCTGTTGGCCGGCGCCCTGCTGTTGACGGGCTGCGCCACACCGCGCGGCCGGGCCCCGGTCGAGGACCGCTCGGCTGGGCAAATGGCGCCCAAGCCTGCGGCCGCCGCCGAGCCGGTCAGGCCCGCGGCCCCGGCGGCCAGCGCTGCCGGCGACGCGCGGCCGACCACCTACACCGTCAAGCCCGGCGACACGCTGATGCGGATCGGCCTGGAAACCGGCCAGGGATGGCGTGACATCGCACGCTGGAACGGCATCGACAACCCGAACCTGATCGAGGTCGGCCAGATGCTGCGCGTCATGCCACCGGCCTCCGAGACCGTGGCTGCCATCAAGCCCGTGCTGCCATCGAAGGTGGAGACCAAGCCGTTGGATCCGAAGGCGGCGGCCTCAGGTGCCTCCGGAGTGTCGGTCGCGTCGGCTGCCTCGGCGCCGTCTGCGTCAGGCTCGGCGCCGGCGGTGCCGGCGAAGGACAACGACGACGAGGTTCAGTGGGCCTGGCCGGCGGCCGGCCCGGTGGCCACGCCGTTCGACGAGAGCCGCAACAAGGGGCTGGCCATCACCGGCAAGGCCGGGGACCCAGTCTTCGCCGCCGCCGATGGCCGCGTCGTCTACGCCGGCTCCGGCCTTCGGGGCTACGGCAATCTGGTGATCGTGAAACACAACGCCACCTACCTGACGGCCTACGCCCACAACCAGACGCTGCTGGTCAAGGAAGACCAGGTGGTTCGCCGCGGCCAGAAGATCGCCGAGATGGGATCGTCGGACGCCGAGCGGGTGCAACTGCACTTCGAGGTACGGCGCCAGGGCAAGCCGATGGATCCGTCCAAGCTGCTGCCGGCGCGTTGATCCAGCCGACCCGACCCGTTCCCGCATGACAGACAAGGACGAGTGGCTCTCGGTCGAATCGCTCGACATCGAGGCCCAGGGCGTGGCCCACAACACCGAGGGCAAGGTGGTCTTCATCGAAGGCGCCTTGCCAGGCGAGCAGGTGCAGGTCGACGTCGGCCGGCACAAGAACCAGTGGGAGCAGGGCGTGATGCGCGCGATGCGGCGCGAAAGCTCGCAGCGCGTTCAGCCCGGCTGCCCTCACTTCGGCCTGCATGCCGGCGCCTGCGGTGGTTGCAAGATGCAGCACCTGCATGCAGCGGCCCAGGTGGCCATCAAGCAGCGCGTGCTGGAGGACAACCTCGCCCACCTGGGCAAGGTGAAGTCCGAACGCATGCTCAGGCCGATCGAGGGCCCGACCTGGGGCTATCGCCTTCGTGCACGGCTGTCGGTGCGGCACGTGGCCAAGAAGGGCACGGTGCTGGTGGGCTTTCACGAGCGCAAGTCGCGCTACGTGGCGGACATGCAGCGCTGCGAGGTGTTGCCTCGGCACGTGAGCGATCTGCTGATGCCCTTGCGCGCACTCGTCGGGGCCATGGATGCGCGCGATCGCCTGCCGCAGATCGAGCTCGCCATCGGCGGCGGGGTCACTGCCTTGGTGTTGCGCCACCTTGAACCCTTGTCCGCCCCGGATGCTCAGCGCCTGCGCGACTTTGCTGCCGACCATGGGGTGCAGTGGTGGCTGCAGCCCAAGGGGCCCGACACGGTGCACCTGCTCGACGAGGGCGGGCCGGAACTGGCGTACACGCTGCCCGAGTTCGGCATCACCATGCCGTTCAAGCCGACCGATTTCACCCAGGTCAATCACCAGATCAACACCGTGCTGGTGGGGCGGGCCGTGCGCCTGCTGGACCCGCTGGCATCGGAGCGGGTGATCGACTGGTTCTGCGGCCTTGGCAACTTCACGCTGCCGCTGTCCACAAGGGCGCGCGAGGTTCTCGGTCTCGAAGGCAGTGAGGTCTTGATCGAGCGCTCCCGCCAGAACGCACGGCTCAACGGCCTGCAGGCGCGCACGCGTTTCGAGGCCCGCAACCTGTTCGAGCTGACGGCCGATGATCTGGTGGGCTATGGCGTCGCCGAGAAGTGGCTCGTCGATCCGCCGCGCGAAGGGGCCTTCTCGCTGGTCAAGGCATTGGCCGAGCTGGCCGAGGCGCCGCGTGACGGTTGGCAGCCGCCGAGCCGCATCGTCTACGTGAGCTGCAACCCCGCCACGCTGGCACGAGACGCCGGCCTGCTGGTCCACGTGGCCGGCTATCGCTGTGTGTCGGCTGGAGCGGTGAACATGTTCCCGCACACCGCGCACGTCGAGAGCATGGCGGTCTTCGAATTGGGTGCTCAGCCTCTCAGCCGAACAACATCCCCTTGAACCCGCGCCAGGACAGCAGGCTGCCGGGCATGCGGCGCTCGTTGAGGATGTCCGACAGGCGAGCGAGGACTCGCGGGCTGCGCTTGGCCCGCCAGATCACCAGGCTGACCAACCCGGGAAAGTGGTTGAAGCTGGTGGCCTTGCGGTACATCCGGAAGCGCGGCTTGAGTGCCTCCAGACGCCGGCGGTAGTCGCTTTCGACCGCGGCGTCATCGTGCTGCGCGATCAGGCTCTCTGCGGCCGCGATGCCGGTCTCCAGGGCCTTGCCGATGCCCTCGCCGGTGAAGGCGTAGGTGGCGCCGGCCGCCTCGCCGGTGACCAGCACCCCCGGGGTCGACCAACGCGCGCCGTCCAGGTCGCATCGCAGGGGGGCGCCCTTCAGTTCGCCCAGGCGTTCACCCTCACGCACGAGGCGGCCGGCCACCGCATCGACGGCGACGAAGTCGTCGAAGAGCTCGCGCAGGTTGCGCACCTTGTGGCGCTTGCCGGAGCCCGATTCGGCGAACGCCGAGTGGCTGTCCAGCACCCCGACCCCGATGTTGAAGACCCCGTCCGGCGCCGGGAAGACCCAGCCGTAGCCGCCGCGCAGCCGGCGGTGCCACACAAACCGCAGGTGGGGCGCCTCGCCAGCCAGCGCAGGGTGGCGGATGTAGGTGCGCAGCGCCATCGCGCTGGGCGTGCGCCGCTCGCACAGGCCGGCAGCGATCATGGCGGCCGGTGTTGCACCCGTGGCCAGCACGAGCCAATTGCAGCGGACTTCACGGGTCTGCCCGCCATGCCCCAACTGAGCGCCGATGACCCGGCCGGTGGCGTCGTGCAGCGGCGCGACGAAGCGGGCTGGCGCCACCATGTGCGCACCGGACTCGACAGCCGCCTCGCAGAGGATGGCATCCAGGTCTCGGCGGGGCAGCACGGCCAGTTCGCCGGGCACGTCGATGGCCCCGCCGCCGGGTGCCACGCAACGGGCCGACAGGGCCGCCCGGGCTGCCAGCAGCACCCGCTCGTGCACGCCGATCCGGCGCAGCGCGGCGTGGGTGTCCGGCACCAGGCCATCGCCACAGACCTTGTCGCGCGGAAAGGCCTGCGCGTCCACCAGCCAGACATCCTGCCCCGCCTGCGCCAGCAGGCGAGCGCAGGCGCTGCCGGCCGGTCCGGCGCCGACCACCAGCACCTGACATGTCGCGGGCAGGCTGTCGAGGGGGTGGTTCCAGTCGGGCGTCATGGGGCCGGTTGAAAAGGAAAGGGCTCCGAGGAGCCCTTGGTCGTGTCGCGGGCGACCCGCCCGGCGGGTGGGGCCGGTACCCCGGCACCGGGTGCGCCATGCCACGCGGCCAGCGCACGGCCGCTCCGAAGCGGCCGCGTGACCCGCCCGGCGGGTGGGGCCGGTACTCCGGCACCGGGTGCTCCATTCACTCCCGTTCGCCGCCGAAGATGCCCAGGAGGGCCAGCAGGCTCTGGAACACGTTGTAGATGTCCAGGTAGATGGCCAGCGTGGCCGTGATGTAGTTGGTTTCGCCGCCGTCGATGATGCGCTTCAGGTCATAGACCATGTAGGCCGAGAACAGGCCGATGCACAGCACCGACATGGCCAGATAGGCCGCGCTCGATTGCACGAAGACGTTGATGATGCCGGCCACCATGATGACCAGGGCGCCGACGAACAGGAACTTGCCCATGCCCGAGAGGTCGCGCTTGATCACCGAGGCCAGCGAGGCCATGGCGAGAAACACGACCGAGGTGCCGCCAAAGGCAGTCATGATCAGTGACGGGCCGTTCTTGAAGCCCAGCACGAAGGACAGCAGGCGGGCCAGCATCAGGCCCATGAAAAAGGTGAAGCCGAGCAGCACGGCGACGCCCGTGGCCGAATCCTTGGTCTTCTCGATCGCGAACATGAAGGCGAAGGCGCCACCCAGGAAGACGATCAGCCCGATGCCCGGGCTCATGGTGGCGGTGATGCCGGTGGAGACGCCGATCCAGGCACCGAGCACGGTGGGGATCATCGACAGTGCCAGCAGCCAATAGGTGTTGCGCAGCACGCGGTTGCGTTGCGCGGCCAACGAGCCGGAGCCGGCCAGGCCAGGCAGGGTGTGCAGGCTTTCGTTCATGGAACCTCCGTTGGTAACAGTTCTCAAGCAGGTAGACCTGCTCGTGCGGATTCTAGTTCCCGCGGTCGTTGCGCGTGCAGCTCTGGTGACGCGGGGCAGGCCCTGGCCTGGGCTGGGGACGCCGGGCAGGCTATACTCAGCGGGTTTACCCGAAAACAAAGCCACTCAGCGAAACTCCGCTCGCCAAAGTTTCCTCTCGGGCCCTGTCGCCACCTGCCGATCTCACTCGCGGGCTGCGCAACGTGACAGGGCTGGGGCTGGGTGCGCAAACACCGGAGTTCCCTTTGTTGCCCGTCTCAGCCCCCGCAATCCTGGCACTCGCAGACGGCACGGTCTTTTCCGGCACCTCGATCGGCGCAGCCGGTCACACGGTCGGTGAAGTGGTGTTCAACACCGCACTCACCGGTTACCAGGAAATCCTCACCGACCCGAGCTACTGCCGGCAGATCGTCACCCTGACGTATCCGCACATCGGCAACTACGGTGTCAACGACGAGGATGTCGAGGCGTCGCGAGTCCATGCCGCCGGCCTGATCATCAAGGATCTGCCGGTTCGCGTTTCCAACTTCCGCCAGAACCGCACCCTGGCCGACTACCTCCGCGCCGAAGGCACCGTGGCGATCGCCGAGATCGACACCCGCCGCCTGACCCGTGTCCTGCGCACCACCGGCGCGCAGAACGGCTGCATCGCCACCTTCCCGGAGGGCCACGTGGTCTCCGAGGCCGAAGTGGCCGAGGCGGTGGCTCGGGCACGCTCGGCGCCCAGCATGGCCGGCCAGGATCTGGCCCAGGTGGTGTCCGCCACCGAGCCCTACGCCTGGACCGAAACCGAATGGAGGCTGGCGCGCGCCGACGGCACACCCGGCTACGGCACCCTGGAGGCGCCGCGCTTCCACGTCGTGGCCTACGATTTCGGCATCAAACGCAACATCCTGCGCATGCTGGCCGAGCGGGCTTGCCAGGTCACCGTGGTGCCGGCCAGGACGCCTGCCGCCGAGGTGATGAAGCTGAAGCCCGACGGCATCTTCCTGTCCAACGGCCCGGGCGACCCCGAACCCTGCGACTACGCCATCGCTGCGGCACGCGAACTGGTCGAGACCGGCCTGCCGACCTTCGGCATCTGCCTGGGCCACCAGATCCTGGCGCTCGCGTCGGGCGCGAAGACCTTCAAGATGAAGTTCGGCCACCACGGTGCGAACCACCCGGTGAAGGATCTCGATTCCGGGCGTGTCTCCATCACCAGCCAGAACCACGGCTTCGCGGTGGACGAGAAGAGCTTGCCCGCCAACCTGCGCCCCACCCACGTGAGCCTGTTCGACGGCACGCTGCAAGGCCTGGCCCGCACCGACAAGCCGGCGTTTTGCTTCCAGGGCCACCCGGAGGCGTCGCCCGGCCCGCACGACATTGCCTACCTGTTCGATCGCTTCACCGCGCTGATGGAGAAGACCAAGAATGCCTAAGCGCACTGACCTGAAATCGATCCTCATCGTCGGCGCCGGCCCGATCATCATCGGCCAGGCTTGCGAGTTCGACTACTCCGGCGCCCAGGCCTGCAAGGCCTTGCGCGAGGAGGGCTACAAGGTCATCCTGGTCAACTCGAACCCGGCGACCATCATGACCGACCCCGACACGGCGGACGTGACCTACATCGAGCCCATCACCTGGCAGGTGGTCGAGAAGATCATCGCCAAGGAACGCCCGGACGCGATCCTGCCCACGATGGGTGGCCAGACCGCACTGAACTGCGCACTCGATCTTCACAAGCACGGCGTGCTGGCCAAGTACGGCGTCGAAATGATCGGCGCCAACGAGCACGCCATCGAGAAGGCCGAGGACCGCCTCAAGTTCAAGGACGCGATGACCCACATCGGCCTGGGCTCGGCCAAGTCCGGCATCGCCCACTCGATGGACGAGGCCTGGGCCGTGCAGAAGAGCATCCAGGCCGACATCGGCGGCTCGGGTTTCCCGATGGTCATCCGCCCCAGTTTCACGCTGGGTGGCACGGGCGGCGGCATCGCCTACAACCCGGAGGAGTTCAAGGAGATCTGCAAGCGCGGCCTGGATCTGTCGCCGACCAACGAGCTGCTCATCGAAGAGTCGCTGATCGGCTGGAAGGAATACGAGATGGAGGTTGTCCGCGACAAGGCGGACAACTGCATCATCGTCTGCTCGATCGAGAACCTCGATCCGATGGGCATCCACACCGGCGATTCCATCACCGTGGCGCCGGCACAAACGCTGACCGACAAGGAGTACCAGCTGCTGCGCAACGCCTCGATCGCGATCTTGCGCGAGATCGGCGTCGACACCGGCGGCTCCAACGTGCAGTTCTCGATCAACCCGCGCGACGGCCGCATGGTGGTGATCGAGATGAATCCGCGTGTCTCGCGCTCGTCGGCGCTGGCCTCCAAGGCCACCGGTTTCCCGATCGCCAAGGTGGCGGCCAAGCTGGCCGTCGGCTACACGCTGGACGAACTGCGCAACGACATCACCGGCGGCGCCACGCCAGCGTCGTTCGAGCCCAGCATCGACTACGTGGTCACCAAGATCCCGCGCTTCGCCTTCGAGAAGTTCCCGGCGGCCGACGCGCACCTGACCACCCAGATGAAGTCGGTCGGCGAGGTGATGGCCATGGGCCGCACCTTCCAGGAAAGTTTCCAGAAGGCCCTGCGCGGCCTGGAGACCGGCATCGACGGCCTCACCGAGCGCTCGACCGACCGCGAGGACATCATCCAGGAAATCGGCGAGGCCGGGCCGGAGCGCATCCTCTTCGTGGCCGACGCCTTCCGCATCGGGATGACGCTCGACGAGATCTTCGCCGAGACCGCGATCGACCCCTGGTTCCTGGCGCAGATCGAGCAGTTGGTGCAGGCCGAGCAGGCCCTCTCAGGCCGGACATTGGCCAGCCTGTCGAAAGACGAGCTCTACTACCTGAAGCGCAAGGGGTTCTCGGATCGGCGCCTGGCCAAGCTGCTGGGCACCAACCAGCACGAGGTGCGGGCCCAGCGCCACGCGCTGAACATCCGGCCGGTCTACAAGCGGGTGGACACCTGTGCCGCCGAGTTCGCCACCCAGACGGCCTACATGTACTCCACCTATGACGAGGAGTGCGAGGCCGAGCCAACCGCGAAGAAGAAGATCATGGTGCTGGGCGGTGGCCCCAACCGCATCGGCCAGGGCATCGAGTTCGACTACTGCTGTGTGCACGCCGCGCTGGCGCTGCGCGAGGATGGCTACGAGACCATCATGGTCAACTGCAATCCCGAGACCGTGTCGACCGACTACGACACCAGCGACCGGCTGTACTTCGAGCCGGTGACGCTGGAAGACGTGCTGGAGATCGTCGACAAGGAGAAGCCGGTCGGCGTGATCGTGCAGTACGGTGGCCAGACCCCGCTGAAGCTGGCGCTGGACCTCGAACGTGCCGGCGTGCCCATCATCGGCACCAGCCCCGATTCGATCGACGTGGCCGAAGACCGCGAGCGATTTCAGAAGCTGCTGCACGAACTCGGCCTGAAGCAGCCGCCGAACCGCACCGCGCGCACCGAAGACGGCGCGATGGCGATGGCCCACGAGATCGGCTACCCGCTGGTCGTGCGCCCCAGCTACGTGCTGGGCGGCCGCGCGATGGAGATCGTGCAGGACGACAAGGACCTCGAGCGCTACATGCGCGAGGCGGTGCGCGTCTCCGACAAGTCTCCGGTGCTGCTGGACCGCTTCCTCGACGACGCGGTCGAGGTGGACGTGGACTGCATCAGCGACGGCGTCGACGTGATGATCGGCGGCATCATGGAGCACATCGAGCAGGCGGGGGTGCACTCGGGCGACTCGGCCTGCTCGCTGCCGCCTTACTCGCTGTCGCCCGCGCTGCAGGACGAGCTTCGCCGCCAGACCACCGTGATGGCCAAGGCGCTGAAAGTGGTCGGCCTGATGAACGTGCAGTTCGCCATCCAGGGCCAGAACGGCGACACCACCGACGACTCCATCGTCTACGTGCTCGAGGTGAACCCCCGCGCTTCGCGCACCGTGCCGTTCGTCTCCAAGGCCACCGGCCAGCCGCTGGCCAAGATTGCGGCGCGCTGCATGGCCGGCCAGAAGCTGGCCGACCAGCGCGGCCGCGACGGCAAGGTCCCGCACGAGGTGATCCCGCCGTACTTCAGCGTCAAGGAGGCGGTGTTCCCGTTCAACAAGTTCCCGGGCGTGGATCCCATCCTCGGCCCGGAGATGCGTTCGACGGGCGAGGTGATGGGTGCGGCCTACACCTTCGCCGAGGCCATGCTGAAGAGCCAGCTCGGCGCCGGCTCTCGCCTGCCCGAGAAGGGCACGGTGGTCATCACGGTCAAGAACAACGACAAGGACCGCGCGGTCAAGATTGCCAGTGACCTGGTCGACCTGGGCTACCAGGTCGTGGCCACCAAGGGCACGGCCGCCGCCATCGCCGAGGCCGGCGTGCCGGTGAAGGTGGTCAACAAGGTCAAGGACGGCCGGCCGCACATCGCCGACCTGATCAAGGCGGGCGACATCCAGCTGGTCTTCACGACGGTGGACGAAACCCGCACCGCGATCGCCGACTCGCGCTACATCCGCACCGCGGCCCTGGCCAACCGGGTGACCTACTACACCACCATGGCCGGCTGCGAGGCGGTGACCGAGGCCCTGAAGCACCAGGACGATCTCCAGGTGCTGTCGCTGCAGGAGCTGCACGCCGCGCTCGGCTGACACCACGGCCGGCAGGGCCTTGCAGCCGGGCCAAACTGCTCTAAACTTCCACCCAGTGTTCCGCCGCCGCAAGGCACCCCACCGATGGGGGCCCGTGCGGCGGTTTTGCTTTTTCGATCGAATCTCCCATGAGTACCATTCCCCTGACCACCCGCGGCGCCGAGAAGCTGAAGGAAGAACTCCATCGCCTCAAGACCGTGGAGCGCCATGCGGTGATCCAGGCCATTGCCGAGGCGCGCGCCCAGGGTGACCTGAGCGAGAACGCCGAGTACGACGCCGCCAAGGACAAGCAGGGCTTCATCGAGGGCCGCATCCTGGAGATCGAGGGCAAGCTGGCGGCGGCCCAGGTCATCGACCCGGCCAGGCTGGACGCCGGCGGCCGGGTGGTCTTCGGCGCCACCGTCGACCTGGAGGAAGAAGAGTCCGGTGCCCAGGTCACCTACCAAATCGTCGGCGACGACGAGGCTGACCTGAAGCTGGGCCTGATCTCGATCAGCTCGCCGATCGCCCGTGCGCTGATCGGCAAGGAGTCGGGCGACGTGGCCGAGGTGCGCGCCCCGGGCGGCGTCAAGAGCTACGAGATCGTCGCGGTTCGCTACCAGTGAACTCCGCGGCCGAACGCGCGCGCCGGCTGATCCCGGGCCTGTGGGCCGGGGTGCTGCTGTGCGTGGCATTGATGGCCGCTCCGGCGCCGTTTGCGACCCTGACCCCGCAGGATGCCGGCCGTGTGGTGGCGCGGCTCTTTGCCCAGGAGGCCTACTTGAGCCTGGGTGCGGCGGCGGTGGTGTTGTTGCTGGAGCGTCGTACGGCGGCCGTCGCCGCCGAGGCCGGTGGCGGTTCGCGGTTCTCGGTGACCATGGTGCTGGCGCTGGTGGCGCTGTTCTGCACGGTGGCGGGCTACTTCGGCATTCAGCCGATGCTCGCGGCGGCGCGCGGCGGGCAGGGCGCCTGGACATTTGGCCAGCTGCACGCTGTCAGCCTGGGCTTTTTCGCCGTCAAGATCGGCGCGGTGGTGTTTCTGGCCTGGCGGGTGGCCGCCCCGGCTCGGATCTGAGCCGCTCAGCGATCGCTCTGGGCCTTCTTCTTGACGCTGGTGGGGCGCACCCGGGCGCGCTTGACCTGGCCGCCCACAGTCACCCGCTCGTTGCCGAAGACCTGGACCTTTTTCACCGTGGCGCGGTGGTTGCCGCTCTTGGAGAAGCTGACAATCTTGACGGTGCGCGGCCCGGGCTTGCGGTCTTCCTTCTCGGCGGCCACTTTTTCCGGGATCGGCCGCCAGAGCACCAGCAGCTTGCCGATGTGTTGCACCGGCGCGGCGTGCAGGCTGTCGGCCAATTGGGCCAGTGCTGCCTCGCGGGTGGCGCGGTCGTCCGAGAACATGCGAACCTTGATCAGGCCGTGCGCCTTCAAGGCGTTGTCGGTTTCCTTCACGATGGCGGGGGTCAGTCCCTCCGCACCGATCATCACCACCGGGTCGAGGTGATGGGCTTCCCCGCGCCTTTGCTTGCGGTCGGCGGGCGTCAATGAAATGGCTGGCATCCTTCTATTATCCCTCCCTGTATGAAGATCAAGAGCAAGAGCAAGAAGCTCAACAAGGCGTGGTTGCACGACCACATGAACGACCCGTACGTGAAGATGGCGCAGAAGGACGGCTACCGCGCCCGTGCCGCCTACAAGCTGAAGGAGATCGACGAGACCTTCCACCTGATCCGGCCGGGCCAGGTGGTGGTCGATCTCGGTGCCGTGCCGGGCGCCTGGAGCCAGTACCTGCGGCGGCGTTTCGCACCCAAGGTGGCGGGCGTGGGCGGTGCGGCCACGGGCGAGCTGGATGGCACCATCATCGCGCTGGATCTGCTGGAGTTCGAGCCCATCGACGGGGTCACCTTCATCCAGGGTGATTTTCGCGAGGACGAAGTGATGCACGCCCTGGAAGCCGAGCTGGCCGGCCGCCCCGTCGACGTGGTGGTGTCGGACATGGCACCCAACCTGTCGGGCATCGCCTCCTCCGACGCGGCGCGCGTCGCGCACCTGGTGGAACTGGCCATCGAGTTCTCGGCCCGCCACCTGAAACCCGAGGGGGCGCTGGTCGCCAAGGTCTTCCACGGCAGCGGCTATAGCCAGCTCGTCGAGCTGTTCAAGGCCACATTTCGGGTCGTCAAGCCGATCAAGCCGAAATCGTCCCGCGACAAATCCTCCGAAACATTTTTGGTGGGAATCGGCTTGAAAGCCCCGAAATAGGATTGCAGCGGGTTGAATCGGCGGTGAAATTCCCTGCTGACGGCGGGCTCGTTGCCCCCGTCTCCGAGGCAGGATCAGGGGTATTGAGTCGATTAGAATTGACCCCATATGCGGTCTGTCGGCGGCAGGGGAGCATCCCTGTGCGCCAGACGACATGAATCTGATGAAGGAACCGCGGTGAACAATCAGTGGATTTCGAAGGTCGCCGTTTGGCTGGTGATCGCCTTGGTGCTTTTCACCGTGTTCAAGCAGTTCGACAAGCCACGCGGCAATGAACCGGTGACCTACACCCAGTTCATGGAAGACGCCAAGCAGGGTCGCATCAAGCGTGTCGAGGTGCAGGGCCGCTCGTTGAAGGTCACGCCGTCGGATGGCCAGCCCTTCACCATCTCCTCGCCCGGCGATCTGTGGATGGTCGGCGACCTTATGAAGTTCGGCGTGCAGGTCTCCGGCAAGCCCGACGAGGAACCCTCGCTGCTGCAGACGCTGCTGCTGTCCTGGGGCCCGATGCTGCTGTTGATCGGCGTGTGGATCTACTTCATGCGCCAGATGCAGGGCGGCGGCAAGGGCGGTGCTTTCAGCTTCGGCAAGAGCAAGGCCCGCATGCTGGACGAGGCCAACAACACCACCACCTTCGCCGACGTCGCCGGTTGCGACGAGGCCAAGGAAGAGGTCAAGGAACTGGTCGATTTCCTGAAGGACCCGCAGAAGTTCCAGAAGCTCGGCGGCCGCATCCCGCGTGGCGTGCTGCTGGTCGGCCCTCCGGGTACCGGCAAGACCCTGCTCGCCAAGGCCATCGCCGGCGAAGCCAAGGTCCCGTTCTTCTCGATCTCGGGCTCCGATTTCGTCGAGATGTTTGTCGGCGTCGGCGCGGCGCGCGTGCGCGACATGTTCGAGCAGGCCAAGAAGAGCGCGCCCTGCATCATCTTCGTCGATGAAATTGACGCCGTCGGCCGCCACCGCGGTGCCGGCCTGGGTGGCGGCAACGACGAGCGCGAGCAGACACTGAACCAGATGCTGGTCGAGATGGACGGCTTCGAGACCAACCTCGGCGTCATCGTGATGGCGGCAACCAACCGGCCCGACATCCTCGACCCCGCGCTGCTGCGCCCGGGCCGCTTCGACCGCCAGGTCTACGTGACGCTGCCCGACGTGCGTGGCCGCGAGCAGATCCTCAACGTGCACATGCGCAAGGTGCCGGTTGGCCAGGACATCCGGGCCGACATCCTGGCGCGCGGCACGCCGGGCTTTTCCGGTGCCGATCTGGCCAACCTGGTCAACGAGGCCGCCTTGTTCGCCGCCCGCCGCAACGGCCGGGTGGTCGAGATGGTCGACTTCGAGAAGGCCAAGGACAAGATCATGATGGGCCCGGAGCGCAAATCCATGGTCATGCCCGAGGAGGAGCGCCGCAACACAGCCTACCACGAGGCAGGCCACGCGCTGGTGGCCAGGCTGATGCCCAAGACCGACCCGGTGCACAAGGTCACCGTCATTCCGCGCGGCCGTGCGCTGGGCGTGACCATGCAGTTGCCCGAGGGCGACCGCTACAGCATGGACAAGGAGCGCATGCTGTCGACCATCTCGGTGCTGTTCGGCGGGCGCATTGCCGAAGAGGTGTTCATGCACCAGATGACCACCGGCGCCAGCAATGACTTCGAGCGCGCCACGGCCATCGCCCGCGACATGGTCACCCGCTATGGCATGACCGACGAGCTCGGCCCGATGGTCTACGCCGAGAACGAGGGCGAGGTCTTCCTCGGCCGCTCGGTGACCAAGACGACCACCATGTCCGAGGAGACCATGCGCAAGGTCGATTCGGTGATCCGCCGCATCATCGACGAGCAGTACACGATCGCCCGCCGGCACATCGAGCAGAACCAGGACAAGATGCACGCGATGGCCACGGCGTTGCTCGAATGGGAGACCATCGACGCCGACCAGATCGACGACATCATGGGCGGCAAGCCGCCGCGCCCGCCGAAGGACTGGACACCCTCGGCCAGCAAGCCCGGCGCCGGCACCCCGCCGCCGGTCAATCCGGACAGCGCGCCCGCCACGGTCTGATCCGCGGTCGGCCGCAAGGCTCAACACGTCAACGGGGCTTCGGCCCCGTTGTGCTTGCCGCCACTTGAGTCGCCCCCATGCCCATGCTCTGGCAGACCTCACGCCACCTCATCGATCTCGGCACCCCCCGGGTGATGGGCATCGTGAACGTGACGCCCGATTCGTTCTCGGACGGTGGCCACCACGCCACCACCTCGGCCGCCTGCGCCCATGCCGAGCGCCTGCTGGAAGAGGGGGCCGACATCCTGGACATCGGTGGCGAATCCACCCGGCCCGGCTCGCAGCCACCGACACTCGCGGAGGAGATCGAGCGGGTGGTGCCGGTGGTCCGTCATGCCGTCACGCTGGGCGTGCCGGTGTCGGTGGATACCAGCCGCCCCGAGGTGATCGATGCGGTGTTGGCCGAAGGGGCCGACATCGTCAACGACATCCGCGCCCTGCTTCTCCCTGGTGCGCTGGACGCCGTGGCCCGGCACCCGCGCGCCGGGCTGTGCCTGATGCACATGCAGGGTGAACCGGCCACGATGCAGCAGGCGCCGCGCTACGCCGATGTGACCGCCGAGGTGGCCTCCTTCCTGGCATCCCGGCTGCAGGCCGCGCTGTCGGCGGGTGTGGGGCCCGAACGCATCGTGCTGGACCCGGGCTACGGCTTCGGCAAGACGCACGAGCACAATCTCACCTTGTTCAGGCAGCAGGGGGCCCTGCTGTCTCTCGGGCGGCCTTTGCTGGTGGGCTGGTCGCGCAAGGGCACGCTGGGCCAGGTCACCGGTCGGCCGCTGGGCGAACGGCTCACCGCCAGTGTGGCGGCGGCGCTGGCGGCGGTGGCGCACGGCGCGCGCATCGTCCGGGTTCACGACGTGGCCGCGACGGTGGACGCGCTGAAGGTATGGTGCGCCGCCGGGTTGGGTGCGCCGCAACAAGAACAGAATCAAGGAGCGAGGATCCCATGACACGACAGTACTTCGGCACCGACGGCATCCGCGGCACGGTGGGCGAGGAGCCCATCACCGCCGACTTCGCCTTACGTTTGGGGCATGCCGTGGGCCGGGTGCTGCAACAGGGCTTCCAGAAGCGCGGCAGCCTTCGCGCCCCGGCTGTCCTGATCGGCAAGGACACGCGGATCTCTGGCTACATGATGGAATCCGCTCTGGAGGCCGGTTTCGCCTCCGCCGGCGTCGATGTGCTGTTGACAGGGCCGTTGCCGACGCCCGGTGTGGCCTACCTCACCCGCGCGCTGCGGCTGGACCTGGGCGTGGTGATCAGCGCCTCGCACAATGCCTACCCCGACAACGGCATCAAGTTTTTCTCGGCCAAGGGCGAAAAGCTGCCGGATGCCTGGGAGCAATCGGTCGAGGCTGCGCTGGCCGAACCGCCGCAGTGGGTGGATTCGGCCCGACTGGGCCGCGCTCGGCGCCTGGCCGACGCTCAGGGCCGCTATGTGGAGTTCTGCAAGTCCACCGTGAGCGGCGAGATGACGCTGAAAGGGCTGAAGCTGGTGGTCGACGCGGCCCACGGTGCGGCCTATCAGGTGGCGCCGGCGGTGTTCCACGAACTGGGTGCCAACGTCGTCAGCATCGGCTGCTCGCCCAACGGCACCAACATCAACGCCGGGTTTGGAGCCACTTCGCCGCAGGCGCTGGTGGCGGCCGTGAAGGAACACCAGGCCGACTATGGGGTGGCGCTGGATGGCGACGCCGACCGGCTGCAACTCGTCGATGGGCAGGGCCGCCTCTACAACGGCGACGAACTGCTCTACCTGATGGCGATGGACCGGCTGGCGCAAGGCGAGGCGCTGCCGGGGGTCGTCGGCACGCTGATGACCAACATGGCGGTCGAGGTGGCCTTGGTCCAGCAGGGCATCGCGTTCGTGCGTGCGAAGGTCGGCGACCGCTATGTGCTGGAGGAACTGGGCCGCCGTGGCTGGTTGCTGGGTGGCGAGGGTTCCGGTCACCTGCTGGCGCTGGACAAGCACAGCACCGGTGACGGCATCGTCAGTGCGCTGCAGGTCCTGCAGGCCGTGCAGCGCAGCGGCCGGACCTTGGCCGAACTGCTGAGCGCGGTGACGCTGTTTCCCCAGACCCTGATCAACGTGCGGGTCGCCGAGGGCAGCGACTGGCAGCGCAACGCCGGCCTGGCGCGCGAGATCGACGCTGCCAGCAAGGCCTTGGGGCAGTCCGGCCGGGTGCTGATCCGGCCCTCGGGCACCGAGCCGGTATTGCGGGTGATGGTCGAGGCACGGGAATCGGCCGTCTCTGAAGCCTGGGCCAGGAGATTGGCCGAGGCGGCGGTTGCGTGACGGTTTCATGACATTGGCTTGACGGCCTGTCATGTGTTCCTCCACTTGAGGTAGTGTCACGCTGCTGTCACAAAACCTTCCTAAAGTCTCGGTGAGCTAACCGATGACAGAAAGGTCTGTGACATGTTGACTTCCCTGATTCGACCCATGTGGTTGGGTGCTGCGCTGACGTTCGCGGCAACAGCCTACGCGCAGGACGTGACCGGCGCTGGCGCCTCCTTCCCCGCACCGATCTACGCCAAGTGGGCCGACCTGTACAACAAGGCCAGCGGCGCGCGCATCAACTACCAATCGGTGGGTTCGGGTGCCGGCATCAAGCAGATCAAGTCCAAGACGGTCGACTTCGGCGCGTCGGACATGCCGTTGAAGGACGAGGAATTGGCGGCCGACGGCATGATCCAGTTCCCCACCGTGATCGGCGGCGTGGTGCCGGTGATCAATGTGAAGGGTCTGGCGCCGGGCCAGCTGAAGCTGACTGGCCAGGTGCTGGGCGACATCTACCTGGGCAAGGTCACCAAGTGGAATGACGCCTCGATCGCCGCGCTGAACGCAGGCGTCGCCTTGCCGGATGCCGACATCGCGGTGGTCCGCCGTGCCGATGGCTCGGGCACCAGTTTCATCTTCACCAACTACCTGTCCAAGGTCAATGCCGAGTGGAAGGCCAAGGTCGGCGAGGGCACGGCGGTGAACTGGCCGGCCGGCGCCGGCGGCAAGGGCAACGAGGGCGTCGCCAGCTATGTCCAGCGTCTGCCGAACTCGATCGGCTATGTCGAATACGCCTACGCCAAGCAGAACAAGATGGCCCACGTGCTGATGAAGAACAAGGACGGTGTCTTCGTGGCGCCTGACGACGTCAACTTCAAGGCCGCTGCGGCCAATGCCGATTGGTCCAAGACCTTCTACCAGGTGCTGACGGAACAACCCGGCAAGGACTCCTGGCCGCTGACCGGCGCCACCTTCATTCTGATGCACAAGGTGCAGGCCAAGCCCGACCAGGCATCCGCCTCGCTGAAGTTCTTCGACTGGGCTTACGCCAGCGGCGACAAGGCTGCAGCAGAACTCGAATACGTGCCGCTGCCGGATACGTTGAAGGCCCTGGTCCGTAAGCAGTGGGGTGCCGAGGTGAAGGACAGCGCGGGCAAGCCCATCGCGCTGAAGTAGCCGGAACGAGCCCCGCAAGGGGCTCTTCTCTCCGAGCCCTGATCATGGAGCGCGCAACGTGACCGCTACACTGCCGGCCAGCCCTCTACCGAGCGAGCTGTCCATGCCTAGAACATCCCCAGCCGGCCGCCCTGGCCCGCGCGAGGTCCGCGCCCCTTGGGCGGACCGTGCGTTCGCGATCGCGGCTCACGGCGCTGCCTGGTTGACCTTGTCGCTTCTGGTCGGCATCCTGCTGTCGCTTGTCGCCGGCGCGGCGCCGGCGATTCAGGAATACGGCCTGTCGTTCCTGTGGCGCAGCGATTGGGATCCAGTCCAGAACAGCTACGGCGGGCTGGTGATGATCTACGGCACGTTGATGACCTCGGCCATTGCGTTGATCATCGCGGTGCCGGTCAGCTTCGGCATTGCACTGTTCCTGACCGAGTTGTCTCCGAACTGGCTGAAGCGCCCGCTGGGCGTGGCCATCGAGCTGCTGGCCGCCGTGCCGTCCATCGTGTACGGCATGTGGGGGCTGCTGGTCTTTGGCCCCATCCTGGCCACCTATGTCCAGCAGCCGCTGCAGAGCCTGTTCAAGGGTGTCCCGATACTGGGTACGCTGTTCGCCGGGCCACCGGTGGGCATCGGCCTGCTGTCGGCAGGGATCATCCTGGCCATCATGGTCATTCCCTTCATCGCCTCGGTGATGCGTGACGTCTTCGAGGTCACGCCGCCGATGCTGAAGGAGTCCGCCTACGGCCTGGGTTCCACCACCTGGGAGGTGATGTGGAACGTGGTGCTGCCCTACACCAAGACGGGTGTGGTCGGCGGCATCATGCTGGGCCTGGGGCGTGCGCTGGGCGAAACAATGGCCGTGACCTTTGTGATCGGCAACATGAACCAGCTCAATTCCGTGTCGCTGTTCGAGGCGGCCAACAGCATCACCTCTGCGCTGGCCAACGAGTTCGCCGAGGCCGGCGAGGGCCTGCACCAGGCCTCGTTGATCTACCTCGGCCTGGTGCTGTTCTTCATCACCTTCGTGGTGCTGGCCTGCTCCAAGGTGTTGCTGGCCCAGCTCAAGAAGGGCGAGGGGACCAAGTCATGAGTTCGCTGACCACCCTGGATGCCGGCCGTCTCGCGATGCACCGGCATCGCAAGCGCGTCAACGCGCTGGCACTCACGCTGTCGCTGGGGGCCATGGCGTTCGGCCTGTTCTGGCTGGCCTGGATCCTGTTCGAGACGGTTCGGCTCGGTGTCGGCGGGCTGGCGTGGCAGGTCTTCACCGAGATGACACCGCCGCCGCAAGCCGAGACCGGTGGCCTGGCCAACGCCATCTTCGGCTCACTCGTGATGGTGTCGCTCGCGACGCTGCTCGGCACGCCGATCGGCATCATGGCCGGCATCCACCTGGCCGAGTATGGCAAGGGCACCTGGCTTGGGCGGACCACGCAATTCATCAACGACATCCTGCTGTCCGCTCCGTCCATCGTGATCGGCCTGTTCATCTACGCCGTGGTGGTGTCGCGATTCAAGTCCTTCTCTGCCTGGGCCGGCATCCTGGCATTGGCGCTGATCGTCATCCCGGTGGTGATACGCCAGACCGAGAACATGCTCAGCCTGGTGCCGAACGCGATGCGCGAGGCCGCCTATGCGCTGGGTACGCCGAAGTGGAAGGTGATTCTCGCCATCACGTTGAAGAGCGTGCGTGCCGGCGTCCTTACCGGCGTTCTGCTGGCGGTGGCCCGCATCTCGGGCGAAACCGCGCCGCTGCTCTTCACGGCCTTGTCGAACCAGTTCTGGACCTCGAACCTGGGTGAGCCCATGGCGAGCCTGCCGGTGACGATCTTCAAGTTCGCGATGAGCCCCTACGAGAACTGGCAGAAACTGGCCTGGGCCGGCGTCTTCCTGATCACGATGGGTGTGCTGGCGCTGAACATCCTGGCGCGCGTGCTCTTCCGAAACAAACACTGATTTCAAGGCCCCACATGGACGCCAAAGTCGACCTGCCCGTGACGGAAAAATCCAAGATCGCCGTGCGCGACCTGAACTTCTACTACGGGAGCTTCCACGCGCTCAAGCGCATCAACCTGGACATCCCGGAGAAGAAGGTCACCGCCTTCATCGGCCCGTCGGGCTGCGGCAAGTCCACCTTGCTGCGCACTTTCAACCGCATGTTCGAGCTCTACCCCGAGCAGCGCGCCGAGGGCCAGATCCTGGTCGACGGTGAGAACGTGCTCGACCGCGGGCTCGATGTCTCGCTGATTCGTGCCAAGGTCGGCATGGTCTTCCAGAAGCCCACGCCCTTTCCGATGTCGATCTACGACAACATCGCGTTCGGCGTGAAGCTCTTCGAGAACCTGCCCCGGGTCGAGATGGATGAGCGCGTCGAATGGGCGCTGAAGAAGTCGGCGCTGTGGAACGAGGTGAAGGACAAGCTGGGCCAGAGCGGATCGGGCCTGTCGGGCGGCCAGCAGCAGCGCCTGTGCATCGCACGCGGCATTGCCATCAAGCCCGAGGTGCTGCTGCTCGACGAGCCCTGCTCGGCGCTGGACCCGATCTCGACCGGCAAGATCGAGGAGCTGATCCACGAGTTGAAGAGTGACTACACGGTGCTGATCGTCACGCACAACATGCAGCAGGCGGCGCGCTGCTCGGACTTCACCGCCTATATGTACCTGGGCGATCTGATCGAGTTCGGGCCGACCTCGGACCTGTTCATGAAGCCCAAGAAGAAGGATACCGAGGACTACATCACCGGACGATTCGGTTGAGGCAGGTCAAGCCTGCCATCCTCAAGGTATTCAACAAATCCTCTACGGGAGTGAACATAATGGTTGACAAGCATCTTTCCACCCAGTTCGACGCCGAGTTGAGCGGCATCTCCACCCGCGTGCTCGAGATGGGCGGCCTGGTGGAGTCACAGGTGGTTCAGGCCATTGCCTCCTTGACGCAGTTCAATGGCGATCTGGCCAGCACCGTGCTGAAGGTCGAGGAGCAGGTCAATGCGATGGAGATGGAGATCGACCGCGACCTTTCCAGCATCATCGCCCGTCGCCAGCCCACGGCCCGCGACCTGCGCCTGTTGATCGCGATCTCGAAGGCCATTGCCAACCTGGAACGTGTCGGTGACGAGGCTGCCCGCGTGGCCCGCACCGTGCAGCGACTGATGAACTCCGGCGTTTCCAGCCGGCTGCGTCTGCCGATGGCCGACCTTGCCTTCGAGGCCGACCTGGCCACCGCGCAGCTGCGCAAGGCGCTGGATGCGTTTGCGCGGCTGGACGTCGAGCGTGCGCTGGAGGTGCTGAAGCAGGACGACCAGATCGACAAGGAGTTCGATGGCCTGATGCGCAAGCTCATCACCTACATGATGGAAGACCCGCGCACCATTTCCGCCAGCATCGACCTCGTCTTCGTCGCCAAAGCCATCGAGCGTGTGGGCGACCACGCCAAGAACCTGGCCGAGCAGATCATCTACATCGTCAAGGGCCAGGACGTGCGGCACAACCCGGTCGAGACGGTCGAGTCGATCGCGCTCACCCGCAACTGAACACCACCATGCCGACTGTGCTTGTCGTCGAAGACGAGGCGGCGATCGCCGAATTGATTGCCATCAACCTGCGCCACGCCGGCTTCGAGGTCACGCTGGCCGAGAACGCGGACCAGGCCACCGTGGCGGTCGACGCGGTGCTGCCCGATCTGGTGCTGCTGGACTGGATGCTGCCCGGCCAATCCGGCGTGGCACTGGCACGGCGCTGGCGCGCCGACGCGCGGACCAAGGAGCTGCCGATCATCATGCTGACCGCGCGTGCCGACGAGACCGACAAGGTCGCCGGGCTGGACGCTGGCGCCGATGACTACCTGACCAAGCCGTTCTCCACCCAAGAGCTGCTGGCCCGCATCCGCGCGGTGCTTCGGCGCCGCCTGCCCGAGGCCTTGGACTCGGCGGTGGAGGTGTCCGGACTGCGGCTCGACCCGTCGACCCGGCGCGTGACCCGCGGGGCCGTCGATCTCAAGCTCGGCCCGACCGAGTTCCGGCTGCTGCACTTCCTCATGACCCATCCGGAGCGTGTCCACAGCCGGGCTCAACTGCTCGATCGGGTCTGGGGTGACCATGTCTTCATCGAGGAGCGCACGGTGGACGTCCACGTCAAGCGCCTGCGTGAAGCTCTGCAGCCGGCCCAATGTGCCCACATGATCGAGACGGTTCGCGGCGCAGGGTATCGGCTCAGCCAGCAGGCGGTCGCCCAGACCGCCTAGCACCATGCCCTGGTTGTGGTTGCGGCTGATGGTCGCCGCAGTCCTGGCGGCGGGCGGCGGCATGGCCGGCGACTGGCTGGGTGCGATGCTTGGCCTGGCACGGCCTGCGGCCCTGATGGGTGTGGTGGTCGGCGTGGCACTGGCCACCTGGGTCGACGCGCTGCGCGGCGAACGCCTGATGCGCTGGCTCAGCGGAGCACAAGAGACCGATCCCCCTCGCCTGGTGGGCTTCTGGGGCGAGATGGCCACACGTGTCGAGCGGGCCTTGCGCCAGCGCGAGCGCCAGGTCGTCGCCGAACGCGAAAGGCTGGCGCAGTTCCTCTCGGCCATCGAGGCGTCACCGAATGGCGTGATGCTGCTCGACGCCAACGAACAGATCGAGTGGTGCAGCGCGGTGGCGGCCGATCACCTGGGTCTCGATGCCCAACGCGACCTGCGGCAGCGCGTGACCAATCTCGTGCGCGCGCCGGCCTTCGTTGCTCTGCTGCAATCGCGCAGCGGTGACCAGACGGTGCAGATCCCGCGGCCCGGGGAACGGGGGTTGTTGTCCATCGTGGTCAGGCCCTATGGCGACGGCCAGCGGCTGGTGCTGACGCAGGACATCACCGAACGGGAACGGGCCGAGGCGATGCGGCGCGATTTCGTCGCCAACGTGTCGCACGAGATCCGCACGCCGCTCACGGTGGTGGCGGGTTTCGTGGAGACCATGACGAACCTGCCCTTGTCCGAGGTGGAGCGAAGGCGCGTGCTGACCCTGATGGGCCAACAGACCCGGCGGATGCAATCCCTGGTCGGCGACCTGCTGACGCTGGCCCGCCTGGAAGGCAGCCCGCGCCCACCGGTCGACACCTGGCTGCCGCTGGCGCGGCTGGGGGCATCGGTGGAACTGGACGCCCATGGCCTGTCCGCCGGCAAGCACCGCACCGGGTTCGACTGGGGGGTCGAGGTTCAACTCGCCGGCAGCGAGGCCGAGTTGCTGAGTGCCATCACCAACCTCGTCGGCAACGCGATCCGTTACACGCCCGAGGGCGGCGACGTGCAGGTGATCTGGCGCCAGCGCGCGGACGGGGCCGGCGAGATCGAGGTGCGTGACACCGGCCCGGGCATTGCCGCCGAGCACCTGCCACGGCTCACCGAACGCTTTTACCGGGTCGACGGCAGCCGCTCACGTGACACCGGGGGCACGGGGCTCGGCCTGGCCATCGTCAAGCACGTGGCTCAGCGCCACGGGGGCGAACTGCGGATCGAGAGCACGGTCGGGCAAGGCTCGCGATTCACGCTGGTGCTGCCAGCCAACCGCATCAGGCTGTCGCAACAGGCCCCGACCGTTGCCGCCTGATCGGGCTGATCACGGCGGCGCACGCCGGTAGATCAGCACCTGCTCGTTGCGTTCGGCAGGGCGGCGCAAGCGGGCCACGAAAGCCCAGCCTTCAGGGGCAGCAGGCGCCTGCGCCGAAGCCGCCGCACCCCGCAGCGGCACCAGCAGATGCTGGCAGCTGGCGCCGGGCCGAGACGGCGAAACGGATGTCAGCACCCGGTGGCCGCCATAGACCTCCAGCGCAGCCACCTGGGAACGCGTCATGCCTGGCGCCAGCACGCAGGCGCCGTGCGGCACGTGCCGGTCGACCAGCGCCATCAGGGCACGCGGGCTGCGCGCGTAATCGAGCGCCGGCAGCAGCAAGGTCATGGTCAGCAGCCAGGCCAGGGCCACACCGCTGGCAGGCAGCACCAGGCTCTTCCACAGAGGGTGGCGGTTGCGGGAGGTGCGCCAACGCACCAACCACAGCCAGGCCACCGTGCCCAGGCCGGCGGCCAGCAAGGCCATCGCCGAAAAGCGCGGCGTGAAGCCTGGCGCGAGGCGCAGGATGTTGGCCATGGGCTTGGCCGGTACTCCGACATGCATCGACAGGTAGATCACCCAGACCGCCAGCGCCGACAGGCTGAAGAAGAAGACCGAGAACCAGTCGATCGCCGATCCCGCGCTGCGCTTCAGCGTCGGCAGGGCGAATGCAGCCAGCACCGCCAGGCCGGGCACGCCCAGCATCAAGGCACGGTCCGATCCCCCCATCAGGATGGTGCTGGCCACACTGACCAGCACGGTGACCAGCGGCACGGAGATGTGCCGCCGCAACCAGTGTTGGCGCCAGCGCCACAGCGTCCACAAGGCCATCGGCCACGCCGGCCAGGTGAACCAGAGGAAGAGGCGCGCCGTGCCACCGAGGCTGGCCCAACTGGCCGGCAGATTCACCCGCCACTGCCAGGCGCCGAGCCAGGCGGCCACGCCGACGGCCAGCAGCAGCGACGCGAGCAGCCAGGGCCACATCGCTCGGGCCTCCGGGTAGCGGGAGCGCAGGAACACCGGCAGGGCCAGCGCGCCCAGGGCCACCGCCATGCTGGGCGCGCCGCTGCAGGCCAGGGCGGGCAGGCTCAGCAGCAGGGCGGCGCGCACGGCCAGCGAGCGGTGGGGGGCTGCCGCCATCGCCCACAGCAACAGGGCCACCTCGCTGAGTTGCATCAGCTCGGGTGTGGTTTCATGGCCGAGCTGCAGCAGGCCCAGGGTGGCGATCGTCGCCAGCAGTGCGCCGTCGGCCAGGGCGCGGGCGTAGTCCACCGGATCGGCCTCGCCGCCGAAGGCGAACGGCACCGGCTGGGCGGCGTCGGTGCGGGCCAGGTGCAGGGTGGCGTACCAGACCAGAGCCAGCGTGAGCGCCAGCAGGGCCGCGAAAGGCAGGCGCGCGGCCAGCGCCGGGTCCAGCCAGCTGCCCAGCAGCTTGACGAACAACGCGCCCAGCCAGTGCGGCAGCAGCGCGGTCTCGGGCGGCAGGTCGCCGAGCGTGGGGGCCCACCAGGGCGTGCGGCCCTCGGCGATCCCCAGCATGGTGGCGAATGCCGTCACATCGGCATTACGCCAGGCGTCCCGGCCGAACAGGCCGGGCAGCAGGTAGGCGGCGCAGAACAGCCACAGCGCCACCCGCGGCAGGCGCTGCGCCGCGCGCTGGGTGACCAGGGCGGGGGTGGGTTGGCTCGCGATCACGATGGGGCGAGAAGTCGGAACGGGGCGTCCAGAAAGAAAAAAGGCAGCCAAGGCTGCCTTTCCTGCACGGTACAGCGCAGCAAGATTACTTCTTGATGCCGACGCGCGCGAACTTGTTGCGGAACTTCTCGACGCGACCGCCCAGGGAGTCGATGCTCTTCTGGGTGCCCGTGTAGAACGGGTGCGATTCGCTCGTGGTTTCCAGCTTGAACAGCGGCAGCTCGCGGCCGTCGTCCATCTTCACGGTTTCCTTGGTCGGAGCGCAGGAGCGCGTCACGAACTTGAAGCCGTTGGAGAGATCCACGAAGCAGACGTCGCGGTAGCTGGGGTGAATGCCTTCTTTCATCGCTGTTTCCTTTTCGCCAGAGTGCCGGCAGCCACGTCGCCCAATGCGCCGCACTTGCCTGTAGCGGTAAACCGCGCATTGTAGCGCAGGCCGCCCCGGGGCCCCAGAAGCTCAACCGCCTCGACGCATCATGTCGAAGAAGTCGAGGTTGTTCTTGGTGGCCTTCATCTTGTCGAGGATGAACTCCATCGCCTCGATCTCGTCCATCGGGTAGAGCAGCTTGCGCAGGATCCAGGTCTTTTGCAGGATTTCGGGCTTGAGCAGCAGCTCCTCGCGCCGGGTGCCCGATTTGTTGATCAGGATCGACGGGTAGACACGCTTCTCGGCCATGCGGCGGTCCAGGTGGATCTCGCAGTTGCCGGTGCCCTTGAACTCCTCGTAGATCACCTCGTCCATGCGCGAACCGGTGTCGATCAGCGCGGTGCCGATGATGGTCAGCGAGCCGCCTTCTTCGACGTTGCGGGCCGCACCGAAGAAGCGCTTGGGGCGCTGCAGCGCGTTGGCATCCACGCCGCCGGTCAGCACCTTGCCGGAGCTGGGCAGCACGTTGTTGTAGGCGCGGGCCAGGCGGGTGATCGAGTCGAGCAGGATCACCACGTCCTTCTTCAGCTCGACCAGGCGCTTGGCGCGCTCGATGACCATCTCGGCCACCTGCACGTGACGGGCGGCGGGCTCGTCGAAGGTGGAGCTGATGACCTCGCCGCGCACGGTGCGCAGCATCTCGGTCACTTCCTCGGGCCGCTCGTCGACCAGCAGCACGATCAGGTGCACATCCGGGTGGTTGGCGATGATGGCGTGCGCGAGGTGCTGCATCATCACCGTCTTGCCGGTCTTTGGCTGGGCAACGAGCAAGGCGCGCTGGCCTTTGCCGATCGGGGCGATCAAATCGATGATGCGGCCGGTGACGTTCTCTTCGCCCTTGAAGTTGTCACGCTCGAGCTTGAACGCCTCCTTGGGGAAGAGCGGCGTCAGGTTCTCGAACATGATCTTGTGCTTGCTCTCCTCGGGCGTCAGGCCGTTCACGCGGTCGACCTTGACCAGCGCGAAGTAGCGCTCGCCGTCCTTGGGCACCCGCACTTCGCCTTCGACCAGGTCGCCGGTGTGCAGGTTGAAGCGGCGGATCTGGCTGGGCGACAGGTAGATGTCGTCCGTCGACGCCATGTAGCTGCTGTCGATCGAGCGCAGGAAGCCGAAGCCGTCGGGCAGCACCTCCAGCACACCATCGCCGAACACCTGTTCGCCGGCCTTGGCGCGCTTCTTCATGATCGCGAACATCAGCTCCTGCTTGCGCAGGCGGGCGACGTTGTCGATCTCCAGCGCCTCGCCCATGGTGATGAGCTCGGAAACGTGAAGCGCCTTCAATTCGGAAAGATGCATGGGGGGTCACCCTCGGGGTGGACGGCGTGCGCGCAGCAACTGGCGGGGCCGGGTTGGTTTGCCTTCGGGCCGGTCAGCAACCGGCGCTCGGGGCGCACCACGGGAAAATCAACGGGCGGATCGGGGAGCTGTGGGCCGGATTCCGGCGCGCCACCCGGCAAGATTGCCGTGGGCGCCGTGGCCTGGGGCCTGTTCACAGGCAGCGGGGCGGGGCCGTGGGGCCGCCGCACCCGGTGCGTCAGGCGCGATTATAGATGGCCGTCGAGGAAGGCGGTCAATTGGGCCTTCGACAGCGCGCCCACCTTGGTGGCGGCGAGCTGGCCGCCCTTGAACAACATCAGCGTGGGGATGCCACGGATGCCGAACTTGGCGGGCACGTCGCGGTTGTCGTCGACGTTCATCTTGGCGATCTGCAGGCGCTCGCCGTATTCCTTGGCGGTTTCGTCGAGGATCGGCGCGATCATCTTGCACGGGCCGCACCACTCGGCCCAGTAGTCGACCAGCACGGGCCGGTCGGCTTGCAGGACATCGGCCTCGAACGAGGCGTCGGAGACGTGTTTGATCAATTCGCTGCTCATGAAAGATCCTTGGGGGAAGCCGCGGCTGGGAACGGTTCGAGAGGGGGTGGGCCGCAGGGGCTGGGCCGGTGCAGTTGCGGCTGCGACCGTTGGAAATCAAGCCCCGGCACAGACCATCGGGCCGGGCACAATGATTCTGACATAAAGCCTGTTGGCGCGCCGGCGCCGAGGTTGTGTCGCCACGCCCCATCGTGCCACCCTGAACGGATGCCCGCTCCGCCCCCGTCGATCACCATCTGCCATTTGGCGCGCGGCCGCAGCGACGCTGCCTGGTGGGCGGCTGTGGTGGCCGAGATCCACGCCTGGGCGGCCCCACGCCAGCTCGATCTGCGCGATGCCATCTGGCTGCTGCCGTATTCGGCTCTGCTGGCGCCGGCGCGCCGTGCGCTGGCCCTTCGGGGAGGGTGGCAGCCCCGCGTCGAGACCATCGCCACGCTGCTCGCGCAATGTGGGCCACGGGCCGCGGCCCAGCCGGGCGTCGATCCGGTGATCGACCGCCTGCAGGCCGCGCAGTGGCTGCTCGACCATGCGTCGGGGGTCGACTGGGGCGGAGCCGGTCCGCGCGCGTTCGCCCAGGCCGCCGAGTCGCTCGCGCGCACCGCTGGCGAATTTCGGCTCGCCGCCTCGGCGCAAGCGCCGCCGCTGCGCGATGCCTGGTGGCAACGTGCACGCAGTTTGTTGGCCCAGGGCACCGGCCCGGGCGCGGTGGAGCGCGCGCTGGCACGGGTGGCGCTGGAGTGGGCCGCCAGCACTGGCGCTGGCGAGATCGATCCGCTGTTGGCGCTGAAGCCGGCCGCCTGGATCGTCCTGCGGGCGGGCGGGGCAGATCCCCTGGCCGATGCGGTGATGTCCCAGGGCACCGTAGGCCTCCTGCTCGACGCCGACCCGCCCGCCGAGGCGCCGTTCAGTGCGGTGGTCGAACTCGATCCTCCCGCCGAAGTCCGCTGTGCCGATGCGGAGGCCGAAGCCCAGGCCGCCTGCGCGCAGATCCTGGCGGACCTTCAGGCCCATGCGGACGGCACGGTCGCCCTCGTGGCCCAGGACCGCGAAGCGGTGCGGCGCATCCGGGCCCTGCTGGAGCGCTTCGGCGTGGCGGCTGTCGACGACACCGGTTGGCGCCTGTCCACCACCCGTGCCGCTGCACGCCTGATGGGGCTGTTGCGGGCGGCGCGGCATGGTGCGACGCAAGACGACCGCCTCAACTGGCTGAAGGACGATCCGCTCGGCAGCGAGCACACGGCCGCCTTGGCGGCGCTCGAATCGCGCTGGCGCGGCGAACGCGTGAGCGACACCGTCGCGGAACAGGCCGACGCCTTGTGGCGGGCCGCCCAGGCCCGGCTGGCGCCACTCACCGGCGACCGGCGGCTGCCCTTGTCAATCTGGTGCGAGCGCGTCGCCCAGCTGTGTCTGGCCGACGAGCGCGAGGCGGCCCGCTGGCGCGACGACGCCGCGGGCCGCGCCGTGCTGGCCACGCTGCGCTGCGAGCCGCCACACAGCCAGGCCACCCATTGGCAGGCCCTGGCACGCCGGGCCCAGATGACCCTCGCGGAGTACACCGACTGGGTGGACGAGACCCTGGCCGATGCCAGCTTCGTGCCTCCCCACGCCGCCGAGGCCCGCGTGGTGATCACGCCGCTGGCGCGCGCCATGCTGCGGCCCTTTGCCGCGGTGGTGTTCCCCGGCACCGACGAGCGCAGCCTGGGTGCTGGAGAACCGGCACCCGATCTGCTCGGCCCGGCCGTTGCCGCCGCACTCGGGTTGCCGGACCCCGCCGCGCGGCGTCAACGCGAGACCCTGGCCCTGGCCCAGGTGTTGAGGCTGCCCCACGTGACCCTCTTGCGCCGCACCGCGGAGGGGTCCGAACCACTGGGCGCCAGCCCGTTGCTGGAGCGATTCCGGGCGGCCCTGCCGCCTGGGCGCGATCTGCGGCCACACCACCCGTGCCTGCCGAATCGCACCGCGCCACGGCAACCCGTCACTCCGCCAGCGGCGCGGGCCACTGGCCGCTGGCCGGAGAGCCTGAGCGCCAGTGCGGTCGAGGCGCTGCGGGCCTGTCCTTACCGCTTCTTCAGCCGGGTGATGCTGGGCCTGTCCGAGCCCGAGGAACTCGACCTGCCGCCGGACAAACGCGACTACGGCACCTGGTTGCACGCGGTGCTGATGCGCTTCCACAGCGGGCGCGGCGAGTCGCCCACGCTGGACGAAGATCGCGCGCGCTTCAGTGCCTGCGCATGGGCCCAATCGGCCGAGACAGGCACGCCGGAGGGCGAGTTGCTGCCCTTCCTGGCGAGCTTCGAGGCCCTGGTGGAGCCGTACCTGGCCTGGTGGCGCGGCCGCGAGTCGGCCGGCTGGCGTTGGTGGCAGGGCGAGCAGGACAAGCGCATCGAGCCGCCTGCGCTCGGCGGCCTGGCGCTCAAGGGGCGGCTGGACCGGCTCGACCGCGACGGCGCCGGCCGCATCGAACTGCTGGACTACAAGACCGTGTCGGTCGACAAGCTCAAGCGCACCGTGGCCGACCGTTTCGAGGACACGCAGCTGGCCTTCTATGCCGCGCTGGTGCTGGGCGCTCCCGATGCGCCCCCACCGGCCGACCTGACCGCTGCCTACCTGGCGATGGATGACAAGGCGGCACCCCTGCCGCTGCGGCACCCGGATGTCGCCGTGTCGGCCGAGGCGCTGGTCGCCAACCTGGCCATCGAACTGCAGCGCGTGCGCGGTGGGGAGCCGCTGCGGGCGCTCGGCGAGAGCGACACCTGCGAGCACTGCGAGGCGCGTGGCCTGTGCCGCCGCGACCATTGGTCGGCCCCCGAGGAGCCCCGCTGATGGCCGCGGCCTACCAGATCGACGGCGCCCCGGCCGGCCGCGAGGCCTTCTATGCGGCCGCCTGCGACCCCGCCCAGAGCATTGTCGTCGAGGCCTGCGCCGGTGCCGGCAAGACCTGGATGCTGGTCTCGCGCATCCTGCGCGCGCTGCTGGAGGGCGCCGAGCCGCAGCACATCCTGGCCATCACCTTCACCCGCAAGGCCGCGGGCGAGATGCGGGGCCGCCTGAACGAGTGGCTCGCCGAGTTCGCCGACACCCGCTCCACCGAGGGCCAACGGGTGCAGGCGCTGATGGACCGAGGGCTGACCCGCGGGCAGGCGCAGCGCCAGGAGGCCGCGTTGGGCCGGTTGCAGGCCCGCCTGCTGGACAGCGGCAGGACGGTCCAGGTCCGCACCTTCCACGCCTGGTTCGCGCAGTTGCTGCGCATGGCACCACTCGAGTTGCTGGTGGCGCACGGCCTGCATCCCGGGGTGGGCCTGCTGGAGGACGAGAGCGAACTCGGCCCGGAGCTGTTCCGCCGCTTCCAGCGTCGGGTGGCGGCCGATGCCGACCTGCGCGCCAGCTACCAGGCGCTGGTGGCACGGCACGGCCGCAGCACCCTGGGCCGGTGGCTGGAGACCGGGTGGAAGCGGCGTGCCGAGATCGAGCGGGCGGATGCCGCCGGCACCTTGGCGGGGGCCATCCCGCCGCCGCCCACACCGGCGTTGGCACCCCTCCAGTCGCCTGCCTGGCGCCAGCGGGTGGGCGATCTGGCGCGAAGCCTGGGGGCTGTCGGCAAGACCCTTCACACCACGGCCGCCAACCGGTTGGCCGACGCCCTGGACGCCGCAGACCCACGACGCGCCTTCGACCTGGCCTGGTCCGCCGTGCACAACGCAGACGGCGATCTGCGCAAGCTCAAGCCGCCACCGCCCGGGTTTGCCGAGCTCTCGGACGACCTGAAGGCGATGGACCTCGCCCTGCGCCAGCAGGAGGCCCACGAAGACCATGGCCACATGGTCGCGCTGTCGCGCCTGCTGATCGCCGAGTTCACCGCGCAGAAGCGCGAGCGCGGCCTGGTCGACATGCCCGATCTCGAGCAGCTCGCGCTGCAACTGCTTGGCGAGGGCGAATGGGCCGGCTGGATCCAGGAGCGGCTGGACGCGCGGCTGCGCCATGTGCTGATCGACGAGTTCCAGGACACCAGCCCGCTGCAGTGGCATGCCCTGCAACCCTGGCTCGCCAGCTATGCCGGGGCCGGTGGCGGCGCGAGCGGGCGCACGCCCCTGTCGGTCTTCATCGTCGGCGATCCGAAGCAGAGCATCTACCGTTTCCGCCGCGCCGAGCCGCGGGTGTTCGCCGCCGCCAGCACGTTCATCGCCGAGGCCCTGGGCGGCCGCCGGCTGGCCTGCGACCACACGCGCCGCAATGCGCCCGGCGTGCTGTCCGCGCTGAACACCGTGTTCGCCGCCGCACAGGAGACCGGCGAATACACGGGCTTTCGCCCCCACACCACCGAGGTGGCAGTGCCCGGCGACGGCGTCTGGGCCTTGCCGCGCGAGCCCCGGCCTCAGCAGGCTGCTCGGCGCGACCCGAATGCGCCACCGATCTGGCGCGACAGCCTCACCGAGCCTCGGCACGAGGAAAGGGAGCGCCAGACGGCGCTGGAGTGTCGCCAGGTGGCGGCGGCCATCGCCGAGCTGCTGGCCGGTGGCACGCTGCGGCCGCAGGACATCCAGGTGCTGGCCCGCAGGCGCAGCGTGCTGGCGCAGTTGTCCGACGCCTTACGCGAGCGCCACATCCCGCATGTGCGGCCGGAGGACCTGCAACTGGCCGACGAGCCCGAGGCGCGCGACCTGATCGCCTTGCTCGACGTGCTTTGTTCGCCGGGTCACGATCTGTCGCTGGCCCAGGCCCTGAAGAGCCCCGTGTTCGGGGTGGGTGACGACGATCTGCTGTGGCTGGCCCAGCGCAGCCGGGGCCGCGGCACATGGTGGGCCGCGCTGCAAGCCGCCACCGACCGCCCCGCCGCACTGGACCGTGCCGCGCCCTGGCTGGCCCGCTGGGCCGAGTCGGCGCGCCTGCTGCCGCCGCACGATCTGCTCGATCGGGTGCTGCACGAAGGCGACATCGCCGCGCGCCTGCAGCAGGCCGCCGCCCCCGAGCGGCGCGAGCATGCGCGGGCGGTGGTCGACAGCCTGCTGGCCCAGACGCTGGCCCTCGACGGTGGCCGCTACACCACGCCTTACCGGTTCGTCCGGGCGCTCAAGAGCGGCCGGCTGACCGGCAGCGTCGCTGCCTCGGGATCTGCGGTGCGCCTGCTCACCGTGCACGGCGCCAAGGGGCTGGAGTCCGAGGTGGTGTTCATCATGGACACCGATCCCGAGCCGCGCCGCGCCGATTCCGGTGGGCTGCTGGTCGATTGGCCGGTGGACAGCCCGCACCCGAGCCGGGTGGCCTTCGTCGGCAAATGGGCTCGCCTGGCGCCGTCGCTGCAGCCGCTGCAGGACGAGGAGGTGCAGATGTCGGCACGCGAGGAGCTGAACGGCCTGTACGTGGCGATGACCCGGGCCCGTTCGCGTTTGGTGCTGTCGTGTGTCGAGCCGCACCGGAAGCCGCAGGGGAGCGCCTGGTGGGACCGCCTGTCGCCGCTGGCGCAAGCGTGGCAACCCGCACCGCCGCCCGTGGCCGCCGAGCCACCCGGCGCGCAGATCGAACTCACGGCATGGCCCGTGCCGAGCCTGGAGGCCCTGGTTCTGCCGTCTGCGCGGCCAGCGGCGGTGCTTGCCAGCGCGGACAGCCGTGCCACGCTGATCGGCGAGGCCTTCCACCGGCTGATGCAATGGGCCACCGGACCTCAGGGGCCGGCGGGGGAGGGCGACGGCGCCTGGCTCGATCGGGTGGCTCCTGCGGCCGGCGCCGAATTCGGCCTGCTGGCGGCGGAGCTGGCTCTGGCCCGTCAGGCCGCGGGTGCGGTGCTGGACAGCGAGGCCTTCGCGGCGCTGCGGGGCGGGGCCGGTATCGCCTGGGCCGCCGACGAGGTGCCGCTGGCCTGGGACGGCGAGACGCTGCGCATCGACCGCCTGGTCGCCACGCGGGAAACCGATGCTGCGTGCACCTGGTGGGTGGTCGACTACAAGCTCGAGGCCCGGCCCCAGGACGACCCCGAGAACCGGGCCCAGTTGTCCCGCTACCGCGAGGCCGTGGCCGCGCTGCAGCCGGGCGAGGCAGTGCGCGCGGTTTTCGTCAACGGGCTGGGGCAGGTGATCCCCTTGGTCTGAGCATGCGGCGCGGTTGGCGGCCTACGGCGCTGCCCCCCGCCCCTTGAGCGCGAATTACTCACGCTTTACCGCGCAGTTCGGGGCACCACCCGCTGTCGGGAAGCGGTTCAATCGGCGCTGACACTGATCATTTGTCTCATGGTCTCGCCCGCCCACCCCACCGCCACGAACGATTCGCACGCCGCCGGCAGCACCGGTGCGGTGCGCATGTTCGGCCGCTTCCAGTTGCTCCGCCTGATCGGCAAGAGCGAACGAAGCATGCTCTGGCTGGTGCTGGAGCCGCGCCAGAACCAGGAGCTCATGCTGGCCATGCCGCGCCAGCAACCCGGCGAGGCCGCTCTGGCCTGGATGCAGAACGTGCGCCGCGCCGCGCGCCTGAACCACCCCCGTCTGGCCAGGCCGCTGGACATCGGCGAACACGATCGTTGGCCCTTCGTCGTCTACGAACGGGGCACCCGCGTCACCTGGGCCGAGCGCTTCTCGTCGCAAGGGGAGCCCGCCACGGACCTGGCTGATTGGGTGGCCCAGGCCGCCCAAGGCCTGGCCTTTGCCCACGAGGCCGGTGCCGCCCACCACGATCTGCAGCCCTGGTGGCTGACTGTCGACGCTGACCAGAAGGTCACCGTGATGGGCCTGGAGGTGGCCAGCGTGCGGCCGATCTCCAACACCCAGGCCGGGGGGCTGGACGAGTTGCGCGCCGTGCGCGACGCCGCCGCCGGCGACGTGCTGGCCCTCGGCCTGGTGGCCCACCACGGGCTGGCCGGCGCGCCGGCCCTGGATGAACCGGACGTCGGCCGTGTCGTCAACCGCCTGCCACCGCAGGGCACGGACTTTGTCCGCCTGCCCTGGAACGTGCCACGCCCGATCCCCGAGCCGCTTCGCGCCATCGTCAATCGCGCGACCGATCGGCAGGAGCGCCACCGCTACCACAACGCCCGCACGCTGCAGCGTGCGCTGGAAGGCTGGATCAAGACCACCGCCGAGCAGGACGGTGGCCCGCTGGCTCTGCTGCTGGACCGCCTGCGCCAGGTCGGCACGCTGCCGGCACAACCGGGCGGGGCCGACCGCGTGGCCCACCTGGCGCTGATGGAAAGCGCCCGCACCAGCGACATGGCCGACATCATCCTGGACGACATCGCGCTCAGCTTCGAGTTGCTGCGGGTGGTCAACAGCGCGCAGGTCGGCGGCGCCAAGGTCTCCGGCGACGGGCCGGTCCTGATGCTGCGCCGGGCCGTCGCGATGGTCGGCCTGGACGGCGTGCGCCGCGCCGCGCTCTCGCTGCGCCGCTGGCCGGGGCCGCTGGGCGACGAGGCCGCGCGCGACATGGAAACCCTGATCCGCCGGGTCAAGCGCGCTGCCCGTGTGGCCACGCGCCTGGTGCCGGCAGGCTACGACGGCGAGGTGGTCTACCTGATTGCCTTGTTGCAGAACCTGGGCCGCCTGCTGGTGCACTACCACTATCCCGACGAAGCCGGGCAGATCCGCCGGCTGATGCAGACCACCGTGGTCACCGAGGCCGCCAAGGACGGCAAGGCAGCCGCCGAGAGCAAGGAAGAACCGGGCATGAGCGCCGAGGCCGCGTCCTACGCCGTGCTGGGCGCCGACATGGAGGCGCTGGGCGCGGCCGTGGCCCGGCACTGGGGCCTGGACGACAGCGTGCTGCACATGATCCGGCGCATACCCCCTGCTGCACCCGTGCGCACACCGGAGACCGATGGCGACATCCTTCGCGTCAGCGCGAGTTGCGCCAATGACTTGGTCGACGCCATGACACAGCCCGCTGCACGTGCGGCCAAGGCCTTGGGGCTGGTGGCGCAGCGCTATGCCCGCGCCCTGGGCCTGACGGCACGCGAGATGCAGGAGGCTCTGCAGAGCGATGGCGCCGCGCCGATCCGCAGCAGCGCGGCCGCGGCGGCCCCCGCCCCCGCTCCCGACGCCGCTGTCAAGGCCAACCCCGCGGCGGGCCCCTGGGCTGCTGCGATGGCGGGCACGCTCTCATGAGTGTGGCCGCCATGGTGCCCGCCGCCGCGCCAGCCCGTGGGCCGGTGCAGCGCGCCGGCCGGTTCGAGCTGCGCCAGGTGCTGGGCCGCGGTGCGCAGGCCACCGTCTGGCTGGGTTGGGATCCGAAGCTGCAGCGCGAAGTCGCCGTCAAGCTGATCAGCGCCAGCGCCGATTCCGCCGCGGTCACCGAGTGGCTGGACGAGGCCCGGGTCATGAGCTCGCTGACCCACCCTGGCATCGTGCCCGTCTACGAGGCCGACCAGGACGGCAAGGCGACCTTCCTCGTCTTCGAACGGGTCGACGGCCCCACGCTGAGCGAGAAACTGCGCGGGCTGGGCCCGATGCCTGCCCGCGAGGCCGCCGAGCTGGTGCGCGAGGTGCTCGACGCGCTCGCCTTTGCCCATGCACGCGGCGTGGTGCACCGCGACCTGAAGCCGTCGAACATCCTGATCGGCGGCGACGGCCGGGCCCGGGTGATGGACTTCGGCATCGCCGCCAAGCTGACCGCCGCACACGATGGCCGCGTCGTCGGCACGCCCGGCTACATCTCGCCCGAGGCGGCCGCCGGCCAGGCGCCGACGCCAGCGATGGATGTCTACGCCGCCGGCATGCTGTTCGGCCAGTTGCTGCTGGGCGGGCCGATGCGCACCGTGCCGCCGACGGCCGAGGGTGCGCTGCGCCAGGTGATCCACGAGGACATCGCCTGGCCTGCGGACCGCCGCGTGACGGTGGACGACACCTTGCGCACGATGATCATGCGTGCCGTCTCGCGCCAACCCGATGCGCGCTTCGGCAGTGCCGCCGAGTTCCGCGATGCGCTGGCCCGCTGGCTCACGCCACCCGACGCCGCACCGCAACCGGGTGGCCACGGCACGCTCGAGTTCCTGCTGCGCCGCATGCGCCTGCACGGCGACTTCCCGGCCTTGTCCGATTCGGTGGTCCGCATCCAGCGCGTCACCGCGTCCGACAAGGAAAGCCTGCAAGCCCTGTCCGCCGAGATCCTCAAGGACGTGGCGTTGACGCAGAAGCTGCTGCGGCTGGTCAACACGGCGCATTTCCGCCATGTCGGCGCGGGCGAGGTGGCCACGGTGTCACGTGCCGCGGCGCTGATTGGCTTCGCCGGCATCCGCAACATGGCGCTCTCGGTGGTGCTGCTGGAGCACATGAAGGACCAGCAGCATGCCCAGCGCATGAAGGAGCTATTCCTGCAGGCACTCTTGACCGGCACCCTGGTGGACCAGCTTTCGCCACCCAACCGCGAACGCGAGGAGGCTTTCCTCGGCGGCATGATGAGCCACCTCGGCCGCATGATGGCGGAGTACTACTTTCCCGAAGAGGCGGCCCAGGTCCGCCAGCGCACGGGCCGCAGCGGCCTGCGTGAACCCGCTGCGGGTGCCACCGAGATGCCCAGCGAGGCCCGTGTGGCGGCCGACGTCCTGGGCCTCAGCTACGACGACCTCGGCCTGGGCGTGGCCCAGTCCTGGGGCCTACCGGATAGCCTGCGTCGCATCATGAGCGCGCCGCAGGACGAGGTGCCGAGCCGGCCCGTCGATGCCCCGGCCGAGCGCATGCGCTGGCGCGTGCGAGCCGCGGGCGAGATCGTGCAGGTGCTGATGGAGGGCGATCCGGCCCAGGTGGACCAGCGTGTGCTGGTGCTGGGCGAGCGCTATGCCCGTGCGCTGAACGTGCGCCCCGAGGAGTTCACCGAGGCGCTGAAGGTGGCCCGCGTGCACCTCGGCGAAATGGCCGCCAGCCTGAAGATCGAGCCGGCCGCCCAGGCCCGTGCGCGCCGCCTGCTGACCGCCCCTGTTGCACCCGCACCTGCGCCCGTGCCGGCGGCCACCATCACGATTCCGGGCCGCGTCGGTGCAGCCGACGACGACACCATGGTGCTGGAGCACCACGACGCGGACCAGGCCCAGGCGGTGCTTTCCGCCGGCATCGCCGACGTGACCACGTCGATGGCCTCCGACAGCTTCAAGCTCAACGAGGTCCTGCGCATCATCCTCACCACCATCCACAAGGGCCTTGCCTTCGACCGCGTGGTCTTCTGCCTGCGCGACCCGAAGAGCGGCCTGCTGACCGGCCGCATCGGCCTGGGCGCCGCGGCAGATACCCTGGCCAAACGCTTCAGCGTCGACGCCCGCGGCCCGGCCCCTTCGGACCTCTTCGCCGCGGCCTGCCTCAAAGGCGCGGACACGGTGATCGCCGACGGCCGCGCGGCCGCGCTGCAACCGCGCCTTCCCGGCTGGTACCGCAGTTCGTCACCGCACAGCTTCCTGTTGCTGCCGCTGATGCTCAAGGGCGCACCGTTTGCGTTGATCTACGCGGACCGCGAAAAGAGTGCGATCGACTTCGGTGAGCGAGAGTTGTCGCTGCTGCGGACGCTCCGCAATCAAGCCGTGATGGCCTTCAAGGCCGCGGGGTAGACACCCGACGCCGGGGTGCCGGCGACAATCGCGCAGGCATGCAGCCTGCCTTCCACGACCCCTCACCCCGGCTGCGCGACCAGCACGACTATCTGCGCCTGCTCGGCGCACGCGTCTGCGGCACGGCCGCCAACCAGATGCTGATGGTGGCGCTGGGCTGGCAGATCTACGACCTGACCGGGAGTGCCTGGGCCTTGGGTCTGGTGGGTCTGGCCCAGTTCGTTCCCGCATTGTTGTTCACGTTGCCGGCAGGGCACCTGGTCGATCGCCATGATCGGCGCTGGCTGCTGGCCGCCAGCCTGATGATGCAGGCGCTGGTGGCCGCCCTGCTGGCCATTGGCAGCGCGAGCGCCTGGATCAGCGCCCACTGGATCTTCGCCACCTCGGTGATGCTGGGCGTGGCCCGGGCGGTGCAGATGCCCGCCCTGCAGGCCTTGACGCCGTCGCTGGTGCCACCCGTGCTGTTGCCGCGGGCGGTCGCCGCCAGCAGCTCGACCATGCAGGGGGCCATCGTCATCGGGCCGGCACTGGGGGGCGTCGTCTACGCCTGGGGCACAGGCAGGGCGGCCTGGGGCGCTTCGGCGGGCGCGGTGGGCGTCTACACCCTGTCGTTGATCCTGTTGCTGCTGGCCATCGTGGGGGTGATGGCCCTGCGCCACCGCGCCAGCCATGCTCGGACGGCGGCAGCCAACTGGCACAGCGTGACCGCCGGCCTGCGCTTCATCTGGCAACGCCCGGTGCTGCTGGGCGCGATGTCCTTGGACCTGTTCGCGGTGCTGCTGGGCGGCGCCGCGGCGCTGCTGCCGATCTTCGCCAAGGACATCCTGCATGCCGGCCCCGAGGCCCTGGGCCTGCTGCGTGCCGCACCGGCCGCCGGTGCCGTGCTGGTGGGCGCCGTATTGGCCCGGCACACGATCGACCGGCGGGCCGGTGCGTGGCTGCTCGGTGCGGTGGCGGTCTACGGCGCGGCGACCATCGGCTTCGCGCTCGCGCGCACGCTCGCCCTGGCCTTCGTGATGCTGGCCATTGCGGGCGCGGCCGACATGATCAGCGTGGTGATCCGCCAATCGCTGGTGCAACTGGAAACGCCCGAGGACATGCGCGGCCGGGTCGGTGCGGTCAACTCGGTGTTCATCGGGGCCAGCAACCAGCTCGGCGAGTTCGAGTCGGGGGCCACGGCGGCCTGGCTGGGCCCGGTGGGCTCGGTGTTGCTGGGGGGTATCGGCACCATCGGTGTGGTGCTGGCCTGGTGGCGCTGGTTCCCCGATCTGGCCCGACGGGACCGGTTGCGGGGTGATCCCCCGTGAAATGGGGCACCCGGTGCCGGTGTACCGGCCCCACCCGCCGCGCGGGTGCTCAGCCGGCTTGGGAGCGGCCCGGCGCTCGGCTGACGCCGCTCAGTTGCCCGGCGCGACCTGACCGTGCAAGGCCTTGCGCTGGGCCGTGTAGGCCCACCAGGGGCGGGGCTCGGCGCCCTGCATGAAATCGACGATGGCCATGAAGGTGTCGAGCACACAGGGGTCTTGCCGCTTGCCGGTGGCGCGTTCGAGCTGGCGATAGAGCGCGAAGGCATCGCGCCCGCACAGGTCCACCGGATGGTGGATGCCCAGCAGGCGCAGGTCACCCGCCATGGCAGGCCCCACATTGGGCAACTGCTCCAGCACCAGGCACTGCGCCGGGCTGGCCGCCTTGGGGGCCTTGATCGCGCGGGTCATGGCTAGATCAGCATGTGCTGGCGCACCAGCCCGACGGCAATGCCCTCGATGGCGAACTCCACCCCACCCAGCGGCACGATGATGGGCTCGAAATCAGGGTTCTCGGGCAGCAGCTCGATCGAATGGCGGGTGCGGCGCAGGCGCTTGACGGTGACCTCGTCGTCCAGCCGGGCGACGACGATCTGGCCGTTGCGCGCTTCGCTGGTTTTCTGCACGGCGAGCAGGTCGCCGTCCATGATGCCGGCGTCGCGCATGCTCATGCCCTTGACCTTCAGCAGGTAGTCGGGGCGGCGGGGGAACAGGCTGGCTTCGAGCAGGTAGGTCTGGTCGATGTTTTCCTGCGCCAGGATGGGGTTGCCGGCGGCCACCCGGCCGATCAACGGCAGCGTGAGCTGCGCCAGGCTGGGCAAGGGCAGCGAGAATTGCTTGCCGCGTGCCTCGTTCAAGGCCCTCAGCGTGCTGGACTGAAGGCGGATGCCACGCGAGGTGCCGCCCACCAGCTCGATGACGCCTTTGCGGGCCAGGGCCTGCAGGTGCTCCTCGGCCGCGTTGGGGGACCGGAAGCCCAGTTCAGCAGCGATTTCGGCCCGGGTGGGCGGGGCGCCGGTTCGCTCGATGGTGCTTTGCACCAGATCGAGAATCTGCTGCTGGCGGGCGGTGAGCTTGGGGCTTTCGATCATGGCAGCGAGCCGCACGCTGAGGCGCGGCTGAGGTTGCATCCAGTATCTGTATTTTTATCCAGACCTTCACAAAATGCAAAACAAATCAAAGGCGAACCCGCTGGTGGTGATCCTGGGCACCGGCGGCACCATCGCCGGTGCGGGCGACGACGTGGGTTATGTCGCCGGCCAGGTCGGTGTGCCGCAGCTCGTTGCTGCGGTGCCGGCACTGAAGCCTCGCGCCCTGGAGGCCGAGCAGATTGCACAGGTCGACAGCAAGGACATGAGCCATGCGATCTGGCAGGTGCTGGCCCGGCGCGTGGCGCATCACCTGGCCCGGCCGGAGGTGGCCGGCATCGTCATCACGCACGGCACGGACACGCTGGAGGAGACCGCGTACTTCCTGCACCGGGTGCTGGCCCCGGCCAAGCCGGTGGTGCTGACGGCGGCGATGCGCCCGGTGACCTCGCTGCAGTCCGACGGTCCGCAGAACCTGCTGGACGCTGTCACGCTGGCTGCCTGGGCCGGTGCGCGGGGGGTGCTGTCCGTTCTCAACGGGCGTGTCCACGGGCCGGTGGAGGTGCGCAAGGCGCTGCCTTTTGCGCTGGACGCCTTCAGCTCCGGCGAGGCCGGCCCGGTGGCGCTGATCCAGGAGGGCCAGGTGCGCGGGCTGCGGCCGTGGCCGGCTGGCGATGCGTTGGGATTGGAGGCACTGGCAACCGACCCGGCTGCCTGGCCAAGGGTCGGCATCTTGGTCAGCCATGCCGGGGTGGACGGCGTGGTGGTGGATGCGCTGGTGGCCGCGGGCGCGCGCGGCCTGGTGGTCGAGGGAACGGGCAACGGCACCGTGCACGCAGCCCTGCTGGAAGCGCTGGCGCGGGCCCAGGCCGTGGGCCTGCCGGTGTGGCGCTCGACACGCTGCACCGGCGCCGCCGTGGTGGGGGCGCCCGAAGGCGCCTTGACCTCGGCCGGCGATCTCTCGCCGGCCAAGGCCCGCATCGAACTGATGCTGCGCCTGCTTACTTCGGCTGCTTGAAGCGCTGGTTCTCGAACACGGAGCCGCCCAGGTCCGCGTCGTCGAAGGCGAACACGAAGAACTGGTTCGGGTTGGGCAGGCCGCCTGGCGCCACCGCGAGGAAATCGTTGTCGTTGGCGATGTAGAGCGTGTGCTTGGTCACGCCGTCGATCACTACATCGTCACCGAACGCCATGGCCTCCAGCTTGGCGGGGATCTGCGCGTCGGTGTAGCCGGCGGCGTTCAGCACGGCGCGCAGGTCGGCGAACAGCGTCTTGGCCGGGGCCTTGGCCAGCAGGGCTTCGGCGCCTTCCAGGCCGCTCACGTCCTCGGCGCCGGCCAGATCCACCTTGTAGATCTGCTTGACGACGGCCACCGAGTTGTCGCCCAGACCCTTGCCGTCGCGCTCAAGCACGAGGAACTCGTGGCTGTTGAGCGCCAGGATCTCGCTGCTGTTGTAGGCCTTGGCGAAGGCCGTGATGTAGTTGTCGTACGCGTACTGGCTCACCGCACCGCTGGCGATGTCGATTTTCACGATGCGGTTGGCGCGGCCGCCGTCGCCGCCATCCTGGATCAGAGGGCTCTGAACGAAACCGAACAGCGTGCTGCCGTCGGGCGAAATGGCCAGGCCTTCCATGCCCTTGTTGGCCACCCGGCCGCGGGTGTTGCCGCTGATCTCGGTGGCGCCCATCGCCGACTTGGTGGCGGCCGCGAAGGTGGCCGATGGCAGTTCGAACACGCGGGTGCGCTTGCCGGTTGCGCGGCTGAACTCGTAGACATAGGGGCCGTACTCGTCGGTCAAGTAGACGCGCTTGCCGTTGGCCGAGACGCGGATGCCTTCAGGGTCGAGTCGGGCGTCCAGCGGGCTGAGCGAATCGGTGCCGGCATTGAAATTGTCCGAACGGCCGCTGAAGAAGTGCTTGCCCTTGGTGTTGATCGGCGGCTGGGCGGGGCCGTAGACCAGAGCGTCTCGCGAGTACAGCAAGGTGGTGCCGGTGAGTTGGGCCTGCAGGGTGAACGGCAGGCTGCCATCGGCCACCGGCTGGAGGGCCAGCGTCATCGTCTGGATGCGCGGCACCCACGAGGTGGTGTTGTCGACGAAGGTGTTCCACACGGCGGCGTTCGGGCCGCGGTCGGGCAATGCCAGAAACGTGGTGCCACCGGCCCAGGCCAAGCCCGAACCCAGGCCACCGAGCAGGTTGCCGGGCACGCCGTTCTCGAGCAGGCCGGTGAGGCCGGAAAGGTCCGACGCGTCACCGGCAAGGCTGGCGCGTGCGATCAGCGTGACCTCGGCGTGGGCGGGCAGGCAGGCGGCGGCGCAGGCAACGGCCAATGCGCTGAACAGGGTCTTGGGCATGAAAAAGGCTCCTCGGGTCGTTGAACCCCAGGAGCCTCGCTGCGTGCGGTGACACGGTCATGACCCGTCGGTGACGGGGCCATGAACCAGGGCCATCACACCACCGTCAGGGTGACGTCGATGTTGCCGCGGGTGGCGTTCGAGTACGGGCACACCTTGTGGGCGGCGGCCACCAGGGCTTCGGCGGCGGCCTTCTCCATGCCGGGCACGGTGATGGCCATGGCCACCTGAATGCCGAAGCCGCCGGGGATCGGGCCGATGCCGACATCCGCCGTGATCGAGACGTCCGCCGGCAGGGCGATCTTCTGGCCCGCTGCCACGGCCTTCATCGCACCGATGAAACAGGCCGAGTAGCCGGCGGCGAACATCTGCTCGGGATTGGTACCCGGGCCGCCCGCGCCACCCAGTTCCTTGGGGGTGCTCAGCGTGACCACGAGCGCGCCGTCGTCGGACTTCGAGGTGCCGGCGCGGCCACCGGTGGACGTGGCGTGGGCGGTGTAGAGGACTTTGTCGAGGGCCATGGTGTTGCTCCGTTGAGGTGGGGATTCAGGCAGCCGCCTGGGAGAGGTTGGCACGCAGTGCCTTGAGGCGCTGCGTGAGTTGGGAAACTTCGTCGAGCTGGCAGTCGGTGGCGCACAGCACCTGCTCGGGGATGCCTTCGGCCTGGGCGCGCAACGCGCGGCCTGCCGGGGTGAGCAGCACCCGCACGCGGCGCTCGTCCGCGGCGTCACGCAGGCGTTGAACCAGGCCTGCCGATTCCAGGCGCTTCAGCAGGGGGGTGAGCGTGCCCGAGTCGAGCATCAGGCGCTCGCCCAGTTCGGTGACGGTCACGCCATCGGCCTCCCACAACACCAGCATCGCCAGGTACTGCGGGTAGGTCAGGCCCAACGGCGCCAGCATCGGCTTGTACAGCTTGGTCATCGCCAACGAGGCCGAGTACAGGGCAAAGCACAGTTGCAGATCCAGCGCGAGCCAGGAGGCCGGCTGGGACGAGGAGGGGCGGGGGCGGCGTGCCATGGGATGAAGTTTTGCGCAAAATTAAATTGCACACAATTTGTAGGGTTGATGGACAGGCGGGTCAGGATTGACACAGGTCAGTCTTCGGCGTAAACCAGACCCGTCGCGCCGCGTTCCCTGGCGCGGATGAGGAGGCCGTATGCGTAGACGCCTGTACCTGGTATTGCCTGACGTGGCCAGTGCGCGCCAGACCGCCAATGACCTGCTGTTGGCCCGGATCGAGGACCGGCACATGCACTTCCTGGGGCGGCGCGACGTGTCGCTCGGCGAGTTGCACGAGGCCAGCTTCCTGCAGAAGACCGACGTGCGCCACGCGTTCTTCCTGGGCGCCGGCCTGGGCGTGGTCGGCGGCGCCGTGCTCGGCGTGTACCTGAAGATGAGTGCCTTGGGTGGCTACTCTTTCGATGTCGGGACGCTGCTGCTGTGTGCCGTCGGCGGCCTGCTGCTGGGGGGCTGGGCCTCGACACTGATCGGTGTCTCCACACCCAGTGTGAAGCTCAAGCCCTTCGAGGGTGATCTCGAAGGGGGCAAGATCCTGTTGATGGTCGATGTGCCCGCAAGCCGTGTCGAGGAGATCCAGGGCCTGCTGGAACGCCGCCACCCCGAGGCCACGCATCAGGCCATGGACCTGACGATGCCCGCGTTTCCCTAGCGTTAAGCGCTGCCGGTCAGCTGCCGCGTGATCGCCGCCTTCAGGGGCGGCAATCGGTTGGCCAGGCGCAGTACGGCCCCGCGCGCCAGCTGGGCCATTGGCCTGTCATTGGTGAACAGGCGGACGATGGCATTCGTGCCCTGGTAAACCGGCCAGGTGGTTCGCCGGTGTTCGGCCGCCCAGCGTTGCAGCGCGGCCGTGTCGCCGAGGTCTCGCCCCTGGCCCTTCAGCATCTTGAGACTGGCGGCCAGCCGTTCGATGCCATAGAGCCCGAAGTTGTAGCCATGCGCCGTCACCGGGTGCATGCCCACCGCGGCGTCACCCACCAGGGCCAGACGCGGGCCGGCGAACGAGTCGGCGTAAACAGCCACCAGCGGGTAGCAGTGGCGACTTCCGGCCACCTGCATGGCGCCCAGTCGGTGATCGAACTGGCTTGCCGTGCGGCGAGCGAACTCGGTGTCGCTCAATGCCAGCCAGGCCGCCGCGTCGTCCGCACGCACGGTCAACACGGCCGAGGATTGCCGGCCCGCCATCGGCAACATCGCCAGCGTGTTGCCGTGCCGGAAGCATTCGTGGGCGATGCCTTCGTGGTCCGCCTCGTGGGCCATGCGGCAGACGATGGCGCTGCGGCCGAAGTCCGTCATGCTGGCGCCAATACCGGCCAGCCGGCGCAGGCCGGAGAAGCGGCTGTCGGCGGCCACCACCAACGGGGCGCGCCATTCCCGGCCGTCATCCAGCCGCATCGTGGCAGCCGTGGCGCTGCGGCTGAAGGCGCTGACGCGGGCGTCGCCCACCAGGCGGATCGCCGACTGCGCCAGGGCGGCGGCGTGGCACGCCGCGCGGATGCGGTGGTTGGGCACCAGCCAGCCAAGGGCCTCGTGGCCTTGCGCATGCGCATCGAACGGCAGCACGAAGGGCGAACCGCCGGTGCTGACCTGGGCGCGGCGCAGCGGCGCGATCTCGTCGGCCGGCAACCGGTCCCAGATTCCCAGGCTTTCGAGGATGCGCCTGGAGCGGTGGGTGAGCGCGATGTCCCGGCCGTCTTCGGGCGGGTCGGCCAGGCTGGCCAAGGGTGCCTGTTCCAGGACGGTGCTGGGAATGCCGGATGCCGCAAGGGCCACCGCGAGCGCCAGACCGGCTGGGCCGGCGCCGACGATGGTGGCGCCGGGCGCCGAGTCGAGGTCAGAGGCAGAGTGCATGCGGGCCGCAGCATAGCCCCGGCGAACCGGCCGGGCCTTGACCGGAATCAGCCTGCGTTCAAGGAAACGACGGGCCGCTCCCGAGTTTCCTTGACCCCCTCGGGGGGCCTGACGCGAAGCGGCAGGTTTGGGGGCGCTCAGATGCGCGCCACGCGCATCACCTGGGCGCAGATGGCGGCACACAGCACGAACAGCGCCAGGCTCCAGAACGCGTAGGGGACGCCCAGCAGGTTGACCGCCGCGTCGGCGCACGAAGCCATCGGGGCGAAGACTTCCGGCGCGAGGTCGTAGAGGCGCAGGGCCTGCATGATCCGGTCGGCCAGGGTCAGGTTGCAGCTCGCACTGGCCGCGGCGACGAAGTGCTGCCAGATCGCGCTGGCCATGCCGCACAGCGCCAGCAGCAGCCCGCCGGCCGACAGCACCCGGCGGATGCCGTTGGAGCGCACCAGGGCGCCCAGCAGCGCCAGCGCGCCGATCAGCAGGAAGATCAGGCGCTGCAGCGTGCACCAGGGGCAGGGCTGCATGTCGAACTGGTATTGCGACACCAGGGCCAGGCCGACGGCACCGAAGCACACCACGGCCAGCGCGCTCAACAAGGGCGCGGGGCGGTACAGCCATCCATCCATGGGTTCGGTCCTCAGGCCTTCAGTTCGGCAATCAGCTCGATCTCGACACAGGCGCCCATCGGGATCTGCGCCACGCCGAAGGCGCTGCGCGCATGCGCGCCCGCCGCCGGGCCGAACACCTCGCCCAGCAGCTCGGAGCAGCCATTGGTGACCAGGTGCTGCTCGGTGAAGGTGGGCGTGGAGTTCACCAGGCTCATCACCTTCACGATCCGGGCCACGCGGTCCAGGTCGCCGCAGGCCGCCTTCAGCGTGCCCATCAGGTCGATGGCGATGGCGCGGGCGGCGGCCTTGCCCTCCTCCGTGCCCATGGTCAGGCCCAACTGGCCGACCCACGGCTTGCCGTCTTTCTTGGCGATGTGGCCGGACAGGAACACCAGATGGCCGGTCTGGACGAAGGGCACGTAGGCGGCGGCAGGGATGGCGACGGGCGGCAGCTCGATGCCGAGCGCGGCGAGACGCGCCGAAACGGACAGGGCGGACATGGGTTTCTCCGGTCGGAAAGCAGGCAGTCGGGCATCCTACACTGGGGCATGCAGGGGGGATGGATCGCGGCGGTGGCGCTGGGGTGGCTGCTGGGCGCCGCGGCGCAGTTGCAGCAGGCGGCGCTGTTTGCGCCCGCGGCCTATGCGGGCATGGCCCTGGCGGCCGTGGGCCTGGGCGGGGTTGCCTGGATCGCGCGCCGCGGGCGCCCCAGCGCTGCCGGCCTGGCCCTCGTGCTGGCCAGCATGCTGTTGTCTTGCGCGCAGACAGGCTGGCGAGCCGGCGAACGGCTGGCGGACAGGCTGGCGCCGTCCCTCGAAGGGCAGGATCTGCAACTGCGTGGCCGCGTGGTCGGCTTGCCCCAGGTGGATGTGCAGGGATTGCGCTTCCCGTTCGTTCCCGACAGCGCCGTGGGTGCCAACGCGCAGCCTGTCAAATTGCCCGCCCGGCTCTCGCTGGTCTGGCCGAGTGCCGCCACGGGTGACGTGGCCATGGCAGCTGCACCGGTGCACCTGACCTCCGGTGAGCGCTGGGAGCTGCCGGTTCGGCTGCGCCTGCCGCATGCTGCGATGAACCCCGAGGGGTTCGACGCCGAACTGTGGCTGTTCGAGCAAGGCATCGGGGCGGTCGGCTCGGTTCGCCTGGGCGGCCTGGGCGAGCCCCGTCGCCTGGAGGCGCCCCGCGCCTGGCGGCTGGACGAACAACTCGGCGCGTGGCGACAACGCTGGCGCGACGCGGTGCTGCTGCAAGGTGCCGATCCCGGCACTGCCGGTCTGCTGGCCGCGTTGACGGTGGGCGACCAGGGTGCGATCGACGGCGACGGTTGGGCCCTGTACCGCCAGACCGGGGTGGCACACCTGATGTCCATCAGCGGCTTGCACATCACCTTGTTTGCCTGGCTGGCTGCGGCCGGCATCGGCTGGCTGTGGCGCCGCAATGAGCGCCTGATGATTCTCTGGCCGGCACCCATGGCAGCCCGTTGGGGTGGCGTGGCACTGGCCGCGGCCTATGCGCTGCTCGCTGGTTGGGGCGTGCCGGCGCAACGCACGGTGCTGATGCTGGCACTGGCGGTGGCGTTGCGCCAGGCCGGGCTCCGCTGGCCGCCGCTGCTCGTTTGCCTGGTCAGTGGCGCCCTGGTGGCGGCGGCCGACCCCTGGGCCCTGCTGCAACCAGGCTTCTGGCTGTCGTTCGTGGCGGTGGGGCTGCTCATCGCGAGCGACTCGCCCGTGGCGGCACCGGCCGAGCCCGTGGCCGAGGGATGGCGCACACGGGCTCGCCGCGTGATCGGCGGGGCAATGCGGCAGCAGGTGGTGGCCACGGTGGCGCTGGCACCGTTGACCCTGCTGCTGTTCCAGCAGGTGTCGCTGGTGGGCTTTGTCGCCAACCTCGTGGCGGTGCCCTGGATCACCTTGCTGACCACGCCGCTGGCGCTGGCTGGCCTGTGGTGGTCGCCGCTGTGGCAACTGGCGGGTTGGACGGTGCAGCCCTTGCACCAGTTTCTCGCGCTGCTCGCTCAGGTGCCGTGGGCCACCTGGGCGGTGCCTGCGGCACCGACCTGGGCCGCGGCGCTGGGGCTCGTCGGCGGTGCCTGTCTGGTGTTGCCGCTGCCGTGGCCGGTGCGGCTGCTGGGCCTGCCGCTGCTGCTGCCCTTGCTGGCCCCGGCGGTCCAGCGGCCGGCGCCCGGAGAGTTCGAGCTGCTGGCGGCCGATGTGGGGCAGGGCAGCGCGGTGCTGGTGCGAACCGCGAGCCACCTGCTGCTGCACGACACCGGCCCGCGCTACGCGCCTGACAGCGATGCAGGCCAACGGGTCTTGCTGCCGCTGCTGCGCAGCCGCGGCGAGCGCCGGATCGACACCCTGGTGCTGAGCCACCGGGACGCCGACCACGTGGGCGGCGCCGCGGCGCTGCTGGCGCAGCTCCCGGTCGGCGAACTGCGCAGCAGCCTGGAGCCCGGCCACCCCTTGCTCGCCGGGCGGCTGAACCTGCCTTGCGTGGCGGGGCAGCGGTGGGCGTGGGACGGCGTGCAGTTCGAGTTCCTGCACCCGCCCACGGCCACGCCGGCACCCGGCACCAGGCCGAACGCGCAGAGCTGTGTGCTTCGGGTCCGCGCCGCCGACGGCCTCAGTGCGCTGCTCACGGGCGACATCGAGGCGCCGCAGGAGCAGGCGCTCGTCGAGCGCCTCGGGGCCGCCCTGCGCAGCGACATCCTGCTGGTGCCGCACCATGGCAGCCGGACCTCGTCGACCCCCGCTTTCCTGGCTGCGGTGGCACCGCGGGTCGCGGTGATCCAGGTCGGCTACCGAAGCCGCTTCGGGCACCCGCATCCGGCGGTACTCTCCCGCTATGCTGCATCTGGCGTGGCGGTTCAGCGCACGGATCAATGTGGTGCGTGGGTCTGGCGCGATGGCGGTGCATGGTGCACGCGCACCGTGCGCAGGCGATACTGGCATGCGCCGGGTGCCGAGGCATCGCCCGCAGGTGGTGCGGTTGTTGCTAGCGAGAATGTCGCAGGAGAGCCTGAATGAGACCGAGCTTCGACGAGATGCATGCCGCCGGCAACGCGGTACGCGAGCACTACCGGACCTATGACCGCTGGCTCGCCCAGCAACCCGGCGACATGATGCGCAGCCGGCGCGAGGAGGCGGAGGTGATCTTCCGCCGCGTCGGCATCACCTTCGCCGTCTATGGCGACAAGGACGACGGCGAGGGCACCGAACGGCTCATTCCGTTCGACCTCATCCCACGGGTCATCCCGGCGCACGAGTGGCGCGAGATGGAGAAGGGCCTGAGACAGCGCGTGACCGCGCTGAACCGCTTCATCCACGACATCTACCACGGCCAGGAGATCCTCAAGGCCGGCCTGGTGCCCGAGGCGCAGATCCTGCACAACGCCCAGTTCCGGCCCGAGATGATGGGCGTGCATGTGCCGCGCGACATCTACTCGCACATCTCCGGGGTCGATATCGTGCGCGCCGCCAACCCGGACGGCTCCGGCGCCTACTACGTGCTGGAGGACAACCTGCGCGTGCCCAGCGGCGTGAGCTACATGCTGGAAGACCGCAAGATGATGATGCGGCTCTTCCCCGAGCTGTTCTCCGACCACCGCGTCGCGCCGGTCGCCCATTACCCCGACCTGCTCCTGGAGACGCTGCGCAGCGTCGCACCGGGCGGCGTCAACGAGCCGACGGTGGTGGTGCTGACGCCGGGCATGTACAACTCGGCCTACTTCGAGCACGCCTTCCTGGCGCAGCAGATGGGGGTCGAACTGGTCGAGGGCCAGGATCTGTTCGTCAAGGACAAGTTCGTCTTCATGCGCACCACCCAGGGCCCGAAACGGGTGGACGTGATCTACCGGCGCCTGGACGACGACTTCCTCGACCCGCAGGTCTTCCGCA
>JADMKA010000015.1 GCA_018780145.1 Vitreoscilla sp.
CCTTCACTTCGACCACCTGTTCGAAGCCGCCGAAGATCATGCGCTTGCCGTCGAAGGGCATGGGGGGATTGCCGGGTGTGGACGGGTCCATGCGCGGGTCTTCCACCATCTTCTTCATGGCGGCGTCGCGCGTGGCCTTGTCGGGCCATTCGACCCACGCAAACGCCACCGTTTCTTCCGCCGTGGCCTGGACCGCGCGACGGAAATCGGTGACTTTGCCGTCGGGGACATCGTCGCCCCATCCCTCGATCACACGGATCGCGCCCAACTCGATGAACATGGGGTCGAAATGACGCGCGTGCTCGATGAACTTCTGTTTGTTGGCGGTTGGAACCGCGATCACGAAACCGTCGATGTAGGACATGCCTTGACTCCTGTTGGGTTGGCCGGTCGACGCACCCGCCTCAGGCGCGCCTCGTACCTCGACGACGAACGGAAGGAAGCCGGTTCGACATTGTCTGCCCGCTGCTCAGGCGCGCGCCCTTTCCAGCGCCGTCGACAACGGTGCCATTGAGCTCGGTCAGCAACTGGTGGCATCGCTGGCAGAACTCGCAGGGCCAGGGTCCCTTGTCCTCGTCGGCACGGCGCTGTTGCTGGACGGGGTACGCCGGATTGTCAAGGACCCCGACCCGCAGGCCGGGCCGTCGCAGCATCGTCGGTCACGGTTCTCGGATCGTCGATGCATGGCGGAGTGGCGCTTTCACTGGGCGTCGCTTCCGCGCCCCTTTGGCCTGTGATGGCCGGTGCTGGAGCTGCGGCATGGGTGACCAACGGCGCGTGGAGATTCACGCAGAAGCGACGATGCAAACACCAAGGCTCCAGCGAGCCGCTCATGCTGGCGCACATGCAGCCGCTTCGATTGACCTACGACGGCGGGTGAGCGCTCAGATCCACGAATGTCACGAGGTCCTCCAGGCGGGGAATCGGGGGCTTGCAGGCGGCCGGCACGCGGCGTGACCGCTTTGTTGCCGCTCGGATTGGAACTTCGACCCGTTGCTGTCATTCGGTGTGCGCCAAAGCGGAAGTTAGGTGGCCAAGGGTGCTGCTGGCAGGTGCGGTAGGCCTACGAGGGTCGTGGGTTTGTGCTCCTCTGCGGGAACAGGTTACGCTACGAGAAGCGCACCGTCCGTGGAGAAGCAGAGTTTCGGTCCTGCGGCAGTCGTGAAGCGCGCCTGCGAGATTTCAGCTGTTTGCCCTTGAACTCGTGGCGCACCTCCATGTCAAGCGGCACAACAGTGAAAACGTCTCCCCCTGCCGAGGCGCCGGCTGACCGATCCGAACCGCAGGCCCGCCTCGGCAGGCTGCCGCTGACGGCGGCCCTGCTCTGTGTGGTCATGCTGGTCCTGCTGCCGGCCCTGGGCTTCGGTGCGATTGCCTCATGGCAAGCGGCGAATGCCAACAGGGTCGCGGCGACCGGGCGGCTTCAGGACACCGTCCAATCGCTGGCTCTGGCAGTCGATCGAGAGATCGGCAACATCAAGAGCACGATGTTGGCCCTCGGCACGTCGACGGTACTTGACGGCAGCGCGCCGGACCTTCAACGCTTCGAGACGGAGGTTCGTCGCGCATCGTCGGTACTCGAGACCTCAATCGTCGTGCTCGATCCGGCCGACATGCGGCAACTCATCAACAGCGCATTGCCGCCAGGGCAGGCGCCACGCGGTGTGTCTGCCGCGGACTTTCGGGAAGTCGTCCGCTCGGCCAAGCCTCTGGTGACCAACGTCGTCATCGGCGCGGTCGCACGGCGGCCCGTCGTCGGTGTTGCCGTCCCGGCCGTTCGTGACGGCACAGTCAGGATGGTGATCGCTGCGCGTATGGAGCCGCAACGCCTGCAGCGACTTCTGGCCGCCCAGTCATTGCCCGCGGGCGCGATCGCAACCGTGATCGACGCGGCTGGTACCGTTGTCGCCGTTTCCGACGAGACCCAACACGTCGCGCAGTCGGGCAGCATGGCTGCGCCGGCCCTGCGCGAACCCAGTGCGGCCGGAGACCATCAAGTCCGGCGCTCGCCAAGGAACGGCGTCGAGTACGTTCAGGGCTATCGCGCGATACCGGCGACGCCGGGTTGGAGCGTGGTGGTCGCTCAGCCGGCGGCTGATTTCGACTTTGCGTGGCGCGCACCCTTGACCGCGCTCACGGCCGGCGGGGCCTTTGCGATTGCCTTCGGTGTGCTGCTGGCTGTGCAGCTCGCGCGACGCATCGTCGCGCCACTTCGCGTGCTCGATGAATGGGCCCAGGCCGTTGCGCGGGGACGGGCGCTGGACTCCACGGCGCCAACGGTGTCGCGTATCACGGAACTGGACAGCCTTGGCCGAAGCCTGGAAGAGGCCAGCGAGCTGATGACGGCGCGGGCCGCATCCCTACAGGAGAGCGACCAACGCTTCCGATCCCTGTTCAATGAATCGCCGGTCGCGATGATCGTGGTAGATCCGCAGGACGATCGCATCCTCGACGCGAACGACAGGGCTATCGAGCAGTTGGGCATTGACCGCAACCTCATTGTGGGACGTCGGTTTCAGGACATTGACGGGCGCGCAAATCAGGCCCTGGCTGACGAACTGCGCGCCGTCTCGGTGACAAGGGAGCCCATTGAGTTCGAGTCGCGACACCAACGGGGTCACGACGAGACACGCGACGTGCTCGTGCGCGCCCACCCGGCGCAACTCGGCGGGCGTTCCCTCATCTACGCGAGTCTGCTCGACATCACTGAACGAAAGAATGCCGAGCAGGCAGTCAAGGCCAGCCAGCTGCAACTTCAGCGCTACAACGAGAACCTGACAGCCGAAGTGGCCGCGCGCACTTCCGAACTGGTGCTGAGGCAGCAGGAGTTGGAGAACGCGCGAGACGCTGCGGAGCAAGCGAATCGTGCCAAGAGCGCGTTTCTGGCCAACATGAGCCACGAGATCCGAACGCCGATGAACGCGATCATTGGCCTGAATCACCTTCTGGCCCGCGATGCCACGGACGCACTGCAGCGGGACCGACTGACCAAGGTCGATACGGCGGCGCAGCACCTGCTGCAGGTCATCAACGACATACTGGATCTCTCCAAAATCGAAGCTGGAAAGCTCGTCCTCGAGCGCCGCGAGTTCTTGCTGGACGAGGTGCTGGAGCGCGCCGTCGGTATGGTGCGGTCCCGGGCGGCCGAGAAGGGCCTGGAGTTGGTGCTGGACAGTGACCACCTGCCGGGTCGTCTGATGGGCGATCCGACCCGGTTGGCGCAAATGCTAATCAACCTGTTGAGCAATGCCGTCAAGTTCACATCGACCGGCTGGGTAAGCGTGAGAGGCAGGCAAATTTCCGACGAAGGCGGACGTCGGCTCGTGCGCTTTGAGGTGCGCGATACCGGGCCGGGACTGTCGGACGAACATCAGCAGAAGCTCTTCAAGCCCTTCGTACAGGGCGACAGCTCGCTCACACGCCGCGAGGGTGGTACGGGCCTCGGCTTGGCGCTGACGCGACATTTTGCCGGGATCATGGGAGGCGAGGCTGGCGTCACCAGCGAGGAGGGCAAGGGCAGCACGTTCTGGTTCACGGCCATGTTCGAGCATGCCCCAGGTGGCGAGCGCCGCGGAACCCAGGTCGTTGCATTGAAGGGGCTACGAGCTTTGCTCGTAGATGATCTGCCCGAAGCGCGCGACGCCCTCGAGACGCACCTTGGAACGCTTCAGATGACGGTCGACGTCCAGGCATCTGCGGAAGAAGGGCTGCGCCGTATCGACCTGTCTGCCCGTGAAGGTAAAGCCTATGACGTGCTTCTCGTCGACTGGCAAATGGGGGAAATCGACGGCATTGAGCTTCTCCGCCGAGCGCGCGCCCTGCTGGGTGCGGCCATGCCGCCCAGTCTGCTGACCACCGCATTCGACGATCCAACGATGTGGCAGCAGGTGAGGGAACAAGGGATCGATGCTGTGCTGCTGAAGCCCGTCACGGTTTCAGCCCTGAACGATGCACTGGCCGGCGTGTTGCGGCGCGAAGACCCACGGGCGCCCGTCCAGAGGGTCGGAGAGTCAGAGGCACAGCTGCGCCGCCTTCATGCGGGTCGTCGGGTGTTGCTCGTCGAGGACAACGCGATCAACCAGGAGGTTGCGCTCGAGCTGTTGCGGTCAGTTGGGCTGTTGGTGGAGGCCGCTGCCAACGGAGTGCAGGGCGTCGAACTCGCCACCGCCAGCGACTACCACCTTGTGCTGATGGACATGCAGATGCCCATCATGGACGGACTGGAGGCAACACGGAAGATTCGCCAAGCGCTTGGGCCACGGTTGCCGATCATCGCCATGACGGCCAACGCCTTTGGTGAAGACCAGGCGGCTTGTCTCGCCGCCGGAATGAATGATCACCTCGGCAAGCCGGTGGATCCAGAGCGCCTCTACTCGATGCTGCTGCGCTGGCTACCAGCGCCCGCTCATCAGCCCGAACCCCGTGTGCTGGTTTCAAGGGGTACCGCGTCAGTGTCGCAGACGGCCACCATCAAGCGATCGCTGGAAGAGAGACTGGCGGACGTGTCGGGATTCAACCTAGCGCAAGGCCTATCGAACGTCGGCGGCAACTTCAACGCACTCGTGCGCATCCTGCGTACTTTCTTAGGAAGCTACCGGGCCGGCGCCCCTGGGCTGATGCAAGCAGCTGCCATGGGCGACCATGCATCTGTCGTCACCGCCTGCCACTCCCTTCGCGGCGCTTGTGCCACCATGGGAGCGGTTGCCGTCCTGGATCTGGTCGCAGCGCTGGAACGCTCGGCTGGCCACTTGAATTCCGAAGCGCTCGTGATGTATGCACAGCAAATCCACCACGAACTCATCGCTCTAGTTGACAGGCTGGCGATTGAACTCGGGGCCTGAGGCCGAAGCCGCTCGGCGCAACGACGACCGAATACGCAACGAACTAGCTTGCCGAATGTCGGCTTCGCACGCATAGAACGAGTGACTCCTGTGGCCGAGAACCGCCCCTCGGCGGCCACGTCGAAACCCGACATTCACCAAGTCAACGCTGACCTTCAAGGGGCCGCAGGCCCGTCAGTCGTCACACAGCCAAGAGCGACCTGATTGGTGCTGAACCTGCAGCTGGCCGGTACTCAAGCCGCCCAGGCCGCCAGCGGTTCGGCCGCCGTCAGGTGGCCCACCTCGATGCCGTTCCAGTTCTTCATCACCACCCGCGTCAGCGGGGCCAGGGCCTCGGCGTCGGCAGCGCCATGGGCCACCAGTGCGTCGACGACCGTGGCCATCACCACCTCGGCGGCGCGCGCGGTGTTGCCATCGTCCATCTTCAGTGCCAGCCCCAGGCCCAGGGCGGGCAGGGCGGCGCAGTAGACGCCCTCGGCGCCCACCTTGCAGAAGACGCGCTCGCCGAAGTGCTGCATCACGCGGGTGTCGAAGCGGCCGGTGCCGGCCACCATGAAGGGCGCGCAGGCCACGGCCTGGCGGATGCGTTGCGCGGCCATCGCGTGGCCGGCCGACAGGCCCTGGCCGGTGGCCAGGCGCGCAAAGCCCAGCGCCAGCCGGCGCAGCGGGATGGCGTAGGTGGGGATCGAGCAGCCGTCGGTGCCCACCGGTGCCTCGGCCAGGTCGAACCCGGTGGCGGCCTGCAACGCGGCGGTGACCTCGCGCATCACCGGGTGATCGGGCTTCACGTAGCCGTGCACGAAGGCGCGCGGGTCCTGGCCGGCACTGGCCGCCATCAGGCAGCCCAGGCAGACGAAGCCGGCGTGCTTGCCCGAGCAGTTGTTGTGCAGTGCGCCGGGCTCGCCACCCTCGCGCGCCAGGGCGCGCAGTGCGCCCTCAAACCCGGGCCAGTGGGCACCGCATTCCAGCGCACCGGCATCCAGGCCGGCCTGGGCCAGCATCGCCGCGGCCGTGGCCGTGTGGGCCGGCTCGCCGCCGTGCGAGGCGCAGGCCAGCGCGATCTGCTCGTCCGTCAGCTTGAAGCGCTCGGCCGCGCCGCTGGCCAGCAGCGGCAGCGCCTGCAGGGCCTTCACGGCAGAGCGCGGGAAGACCGGCCGGTCGATGTCACCCAGCTCGGTGTGGACGGCGCCCTGGGTGTCGACGATCGCCAGTGCGCCGCGGTGGAAGGACTCGACAGCGCCGCCGCGTTCGGCGAGCACCAGCACGGGATTGCTCATGAGGGGTCTCCGGTCATGGTCTGACTCATGGCGATTGTGCGCCGGAGCGCCGTGCACAATGCCCCCGAATGTCCTGGTTTGCCTTGGCCCTGGTGCTGGTGGCCGCGTTGCTGCACGCGGCGTGGAACGTGGCCGCCAAGAAGGCCGGCGGCAACCACCATTTCGTGCTGATGGGCGCGGTGCTGATCGTGCTGCTGTGGGCCCCGCTGGGCCTGTGGGTGGCCTGGGAGGCGGTGCCGCGGTGGGGCGCCACCGAGTGGGGCCTGATCGTCGCCAGCGCGCTGGTCCACCTCGTCTACTTCAACGTGCTGCTGAAGGGCTACCGGGTCTCGGACCTGACGGTGGTCTACCCCGTGGCGCGCGGCACCGGGCCGCTGCTCAGCTCGGTGGGCGCCATGCTGCTGCTGGCCGAGACGCCCAGCCTGTGGTCGCTGGTCGGCCTGGCCATGGTCGTGGGCGGCATCTGGCTGATCGCCGGCGGCCTGGCGCTGTGGCAGAAGGCCCATGACCCGGCGCAGCGCGCCCGGGTGATGGCCGGCCTGGGCTGGGGCGGCCTCACCGGCGTGATGATCGCCGGCTACACGCTGATCGACGGCTATGCGGTGAAGGTGGTGCTCATCTCGCCCATCCTGGTGGACTACCTCGGCAACGCCGCCCGCATCCCGTTCATGCTGCCCAGCGTCTGGCGCGACCGGGCCGGCTTCGTGGCCGCCTGGCGCGCGCAGTGGCGCTACGCGCTGCTGATGGCGGCGATCAGCCCGCTGGCCTATGTGCTGGTGCTCTACGCCATCCAGCTGGCGCCGCTGTCGCACGTGGCGCCGGCGCGCGAGGTGTCGATGCTGTTCGCCGCGCTGATCGGTGGGCGCCTGCTGGGCGAGGCCGACCGCGGCGCGCGCCTGGCAGGCGCCGCCTTGATGGCGGCGGGCGTGGTCGCCCTGGCAGCGGGTTAGTAACCCAGGTACAGCGCGGCCAGTGCCAGCGCAGCCGGCACAGCCTGCACAAAGAGGATCTTGCGCGACACGCTCAGCGCGCCGTAGACCCCGGCGACGATCACACACAGCAGGAAGAACACCTTCGCCGGCCCGCCGGCGGCGCCCTGGCTCAGGCCCCAGAACAGGCCGGCGGCCAGGAAGCCGTTGTACAGGCCCTGGTTGGCCGCCAGCACCTTG
>JADMKA010000121.1 GCA_018780145.1 Vitreoscilla sp.
ACAACTGGAAGAGCGGCAAGGCCGAGAAGTGCATCTTCTGCTACCCGCGCATCGAGGCCGGCCAGCCCACCGTGTGCAGCGAGACCTGCGTCGGCCGCATCCGCTACCTGGGCGTGCTGCTGTATGACGCCGACCGCATCCAGGAGGCGGCCAGCGTCGAGAAGGACAAGGACCTGTACCAGGCCCAGCTCGACATCTTCCTCGACCCGCACGACCCGAAGGTGCAGGCCCAGGCACGCTTGGACGGCATCCCCGACAACTGGATCGCCGCCGCCCAGAACAGCCCCGTCTACAAGATGGCCGTCGACTGGAAGGTGGCCCTGCCGCTGCACCCGGAGTACCGCACGCTGCCGATGGTCTGGTACGTGCCGCCGCTGTCGCCCATCACCGCCGCGGCCAACGCAGGCCATGTCGGCACCAATGGCGAGATCCCCGATGTCAACCAGCTGCGCATCCCCGTCAAGTACCTGGCCAACCTGCTGACCGCCGGCGACACCGCGCCGGTGGTGCGTGCACTGGAACGCTTGCTGGCCATGCGCGCCTACCAGCGTGCCAAGCATGTGGACGGCGCGGCCAACCACGCCGCCATCGACCAGGTGAAGCTGAGCGTGAACGAGGTGGAAGAGATGTACCGGGTGATGGCCATCGCCAATTACGAAGACCGCTTCGTCATCCCGACCACGCACCGCGAGTATGCCGAGAACGCCTTCAACGTGCGTGGCGGCTGCGGCTTCAGCTTCGGCAACGGCTGCAGTGAGGGGGTCACCGAAACCAGCCTCTTCGGCAGCGAGAAGAAGCGCACCATTCCCATCAAGGCGGGGGTGTGAGATGAGCATCTTCAACACCGCGCCGATGACGGCCACCAAGACCTTGCGTGTGCTGGCCCACCTGCTGAGCTACCCAGACGCCGAGCTGCGCGCCCACCTGCCCGAGTTGCGCACGGCGCTGCGCGACGAACGGGCCCTGACGTTCAGCCGCCTGGCCGAGCTGGATGCGCTGATGGAACGCCTGTCCGACCGGGGCCAGCCGCGCCGCGCGCTGGAGATCGAAGCCGAGTACGTGGAACTCTTCGACCGTGGCCGCGGCACCGCGCTGCACCTGTTCGAGCATGTGCACGGTGACAGCCGTGACCGCGGCCCGGCCATGGTGGACCTGTGCCAGACCTACGAGGCTGCGGGTCTCTTTCTGGCGCCGGGCGAACTGCCCGATCACCTGACGGTGGTGCTGCAGTACGCGTCGACCCAGCCGCCGGCGCAGGCCAGGGCCTTCCTGGGCGAGATCGCGCACATCCTGCAGGTGATCTTCAGCGCGCTGCTGCGCCGGGACTCGGCCCATGCCTGTGTCCTGGCCGCGCTGCTCGACCTCGCCGGCGAGAAGGCGCAGGCCGTGGCCGTGCCGCCCGAGCCGGCGCTGGACGAGAGCTGGGCCGAACCCATGGCGTTCGATGGCTGCTCCACCCAGGGCCAGGCGCGGCCCGGGCAGCCGCAACCGATCCAGATCGTGCGTGCCCACGGGCACCAGACCGCGCGCCAAGCCGCACCAACCGTTCCGGGAGCGTCCGCATGAACACCCTCCACAACTTCGCCTTCAACGTCTACCCGTACCTCTGCCTGGCGGTCTTCTTCATGGGCAGCCTGGCCCGCTTCGACCGCGACCAGTACACCTGGAAGAGCGATTCCTCGCAGCTGCTGCGCACCGGCAGCCTGCGTTGGGGCAGCAACCTGTTCCACGCCGGCATCCTGTTCCTGTTCTTCGGCCACTCGGTGGGCTTGCTGACGCCGCACTGGCTGTATGAGCCCTTCATCACGCCGGCGCAGAAGCAGCTGCTGGCCATCATCGCCGGTGGCGTGGCCGGCAGCGTCTGCTTCGTGGGCCTGAGCCTGCTGCTGCACCGCCGCCTGTTCGACCCGCGCATCCGGCTCACCAGCCACCGGACCGACATCGCCATCCTGCTGATCCTGTGGGTGCAACTGGTGCTGGGCCTGATCACCTTGCCGTTCTCGCTCGGCCACTCGGACGGCAGCGTGATGCTGGTGCTGTCCGACTGGGCGCAGCGCATCGTCACGCTGCAGCCGGATTCGGCGGGCCTCGTGGCGCTGGCCTGGCCCTACAAGGTGCACCTGGTGCTGGGCATGACGATCTTCCTGTTGTTCCCGTTCAGCCGCCTGGTCCACGTGTGGAGCGGCTTCGCCTCGGTGGCCTATCTGCTGCGGCCCTACCAGGTGGTGCGCGCGCGCCGGCTCAACCTGCCGGCCGGCCACAACACCCCGCGCCGCACGCTGTGAGGAGCACGCCATGAACCATGCCATCGACACCGCCGCCCGTGTGAACGGCCAGCCCCTGCACGCCAGCGGCGCCGAGCTGCCGGCCGACGAACTGCGCCAGCGTGCCTGCACCGAGTTGCTGCGCCAGGCGGCGCAGCAGGCCGGCCTGCTGGACGCGGCCGACGCGCCGGCGCTGGACGGCGCGATCAGCGAAGCCGCCTCCGAGGCCATCGAGCGCCTGCTGGAGCGCGAGATCCACCTGCCCGAGCCCACCGACGAGGCCTGCCGCCGCCACCATGCCGCGAACGAGGCGCGCTACCGCATCGGCGAGCGGGTGCAGGTGCGGCACATCCTGTTTGCCGTCACGCCGGGGGTGGATGTGCGTGCGTTGCGCCAGCGCGCCGAGACCGCGCTGCTGGACGTGCGCTGCCACGACGGCCGCGCGACCGACGGCTTCGCACAAGCCGCGGCGGCGCTGTCCAACTGCCCCAGCGGCGCCCAGGGCGGCGAGCTGGGCTGGCTGACGGCCGAGGCCTGCGCCCCCGAGTTCGCCCGAGAGCTGTTCGGCCATGCCGAGATCGGCGTGCTGCCGCGCCTGGTGCACAGCCGTTTCGGCCTGCACGTGGTGGAGGTGCTGTCCCGCGAGCCCGGCCGCGAGCAGGGTTTCGAATCCGTCCAGGGCGCCGTGCGCATGGCCCTGCGCCAGCAGGCCTACGTGACCGCGCTGCGCCAGTACCTGCAACTGCTCGCCGGCCAGGCGGTGGTGCACGGCGTGGTGCTCGACGCCAGCGACACCCCGCTAGTGCAATAGCGCTCGCCCGCCCATGCCCGACGAGCTGCTGGAGCGCCTGCGGCGCTTCCACGACCACACTTTCCCGGGGGTGCAGGACCGGTTCCAGCACCTGGTCGACGACGGCCAGCATCCCAGCATCCTGTTCATCGGCTGCTCGGATTCGCGCCTGGTGCCGTACCTGCTCACCGGCACCGGCCCGGGCGAGTTGTTCATGGTGCGCAACGTCGGCGCCTTCGTGCCACCGCACGACGGCTCGGCGGGGTATCACGGCACCGCGGCTGCCATCGAGTACGCGGTGCTGCAGCTCAAGGTCTCGCGCATCGTCGTCTGCGGCCACAGCCATTGCGGCGGCATCCGCGCGCTCTACGAAGGCGCACCGCCGGGCGCGGGCAATCTCACCGAGTGGCTCAAGCTGGGTCAGGACGCCGCACTGCCGGTCCAGATCAGCCCCGAGGCCTTGCGGCGCACCGAGCAGCGCGCCGTGGTGCTGCAGCTCGAACGGCTGATGGGCTACCCGATGGTGCGCGAGGCGGTCGAGGCCCGGCGCCTCACGCTGCATGGCTGGCACTACGTGATCGAGGAGGGTGAGGTGCATGTGTTCGACGTGCAGACCGGTGCCTTCCTGCCAGCGTCGAATGCGACGCACAGCGGCACCGGCCCCTACGCGGACTATGACGAGCCCATCCTCAATGAGCTCGATGGCAGCTACGCCCGGTTGCATCCCGTCTGCACGCCGCCCGACGCCGCTTGACGCGTGGCCGCGCGCGGTGGGTTTGTCCTGGGGCAAAACCATGTCGCCTTCGCACCGCGACAGTGGCCGTCCACCCCCGAAGGAGACCCTCATGGGCTCGATGACCGCCTCCTTGCAGTTGGCCTTCCGGCCCACCGAACTCAGCCCGGCCACCCTGGAGTTCCTGGCCCGGGCCGTGCAGGTGCATCACCTGCCAGCCGGCCCGCTGCGGCTGTCGCCCGAGCTGCACGGCCGGGCCTGGTGGTGGCTGGCCGAGGGGCGCCTGGCGACGGGCGACTGGGGGCCGAACGGGCAGCTCATCGAGACCCGGGTGGTCCACGCAGGTCAGTGGTTCGACGTAGCCAGTGCCTGGTCGGGCCCGAGCTGGATCGAGGAGGCGGTCTGCTGCACGCCGGTGGCGCTGTGGGCCCTGCCGCTCGACGCGCTGGCCATCGCCAGCCGCAGCGACCCGCAGTTGATCCACGCGATGGGCGCGGTGATGTCGGCGCAGGTGCGCTGGCTCACCGAATGCAAGCGCGACATCACCACCAAGGACGTCAGCTCGCGCGTCGCCTGCTGGCTGCTGAGCCAGGCCCCGGCCGGGGCCAGCGGCCCGGTGGTGGTCACGCTCACCGAACAGAAGCGCTCGATCGCCCGCCAGCTGGCCACCACCGCAGAATCGATGTCGCGCTCACTTCGCCGCATGGTGCGCGAGGGCTTGATCGACATGCACGGCTACGACCTGGTCTTGCGCGACGTGCCCGGCCTGCAGGCACTGGCCCGTTGCCACCGGGCGGCCCGCTGACGCGCGAAGCCTGCGGTGGTGTTGGATGACGGCGCCCGGCCATCAACGGTTGGTCACCACGGGCCGTTCTCCGGTCGTTCAATTGCCAGAGTCAGGCTCTGTCAACTGCGGCGCTGTTGCTGGCTCTTCGGGCCGATCGCGCTCCAGTCCGCCAGCTTGTCTTCCGGGTCCTACTTGTCACGCAGAAGAGCCTGAAGGCCAGCATCCGCTTCGAGTCGCTTCCGGACCAGCTCAGCATCGAGTCCAGCAGCGGCGAGGACTGCTTGGGCTTGCCCGATTACCTGTTGGCGGAGGCTAGGCGCACGCTTCACTGCTTGTTCAATCTCGCGCACCGATAGCGATACGTCCGGATTGGTTCGAGAGGCCTCGTCGTACGCAGCCTCAATGACCGCAATCTTCTTGTCCGGCACAAACACCGCAACACCATCCAGTGTTGCCTTTGCCTTGGCACGAACAACGGCGGGCTCCATGTCCTTCGTTCCAACCCGGGAGTACATCTGTCCCACGAGCCAACCCAACTTCGCCTGAAACGTCTCCGTAAGTTCAAGGAACTTCGCTGCAAGGCACGCACCATAGTGCTCGGATGCTCGTAGCGCCACGGAAAGGTTCAGACACGCGACGCTATCTGCTTCGAGTTCAGTGTTCTCGCTGTCGAGGTAAAAGTAGGCCGTCTCGTTGTTGTTGAACACACGGTGCAGAAATTCCGCAGCCTTGGTCTTCGCCTTGTCGGAATACACGGGCAACTCTGCGCGAACACGTGCAGACGCTTGTTGTTTGAGGAAGCGGGCAACAGCAACATCCAAAGGTCGGACAGGTGCGACGGTTATGTAGCGTGACTTGCACGTTGTCGCCGGTGGATGAATCGCGAGATCACAGCTTTGCGTGAGTACCATGAAGCACTGGTACTTGCGATCGTTGTAATGCGGATGAACAGCAGCTAAGACGGCGTCGAGTTCGGCCGTACGACGCAATACGTCGCCCTGCCGCAGTTCGACACACGAGAACTCGGTCGCGTACGTGATGGGCATACGCGTGCGGCGAAACGTTCAGTCAGCGGTCGCTCGTTGATCGCAGCGAAGTGGCAGGCATTCGGGGCAGTCTCCCTGACAGTTGGTCATCTAGCTGCCGCAACGCCAACTTTCGGCCCACTGCAACCGGATCGATGCTTAGTTGCACCCCAACGTTTCCTTCCGGAGTGGTGACAACTTGCCCCTTCAATGACACGCCTCCTGACGAGGCGGTGGCTGCCGTTGAGACAGCAGCTTCATTGGTGGTCGTTGTCGCTTCGATCCATACCTGGCCCGACACAACCGCAGTTGCTGAAGGTCTACGCATTTATCACCTCCCCAAAAAGCTCGCGCACCAAGCGGTGAGCGAACTGAAGATTCTCGTGCATTCGCTTGTATCCGCCTTGTCCGGCAAGCAGATTCAACGCCTCCTCGACAGTACTGGCCGGGTGATGGAAGTTGAATCGAATGGTGCTGCCGCTAGCGTCAAAGTGACGCTGAACGTTTATTAGCACGGTGCCGGCTTCATTGGCGAAGGTCGCTGCGATGTCAGTCGAAGCAGGAGCCCATCCGGCCGGCATGTGATTGACAAGGTCCCTTCTAGCCAATGTGAACGCCTCAACCGTTGCTGGCTCTGGTGCCTCATCACGAAACTCAAAGTTGTGACCGAGCCCACCAAGCGGGGTGTGCCGCAGTTGGTCGAGCACTCCTCGCAAGACTCGCTCCAAGAGGTCTAGGCTGGCTTCATCTATCGCCGCCGGCAACAACAGCAGAGATCCGCCCGCAACCGTGTAGCTGAATTCCGTGAGGCCAAACTTAGGTGCGCCAACTTGGAATCCAGAGACGGCGGGCAGAAAGGCCTGAACCTTCACGGTCTCCGGATCGGCGCCCAGCCCGTGCCGGGCCACCCAGGCGGGGGTAAGAATCGCCGGGTTCCAGGCGCCCGCCACTACAAGGCTTGTCTCAGCAGGGAACAGTTTCATATCGTGGGACTCATCGTCTATCGATCTTACAGCGCGTGCTTGGTTGCCCGGTATCCCTTCAATCGTTGGCGGACCAGGCGCTTCGCCAAACTTGCTGCGGTGTCTCGCTTCAGCGCCACTCTTGGGCTTCGGATTGGAGGCTGTGGACATCTGCTGAGAGTCGAGTGCAGAACGTCGCGGTTCCAGCCGTGCGAAACATCCCGGCGTCGCCTCAAGCCAACTGGACCGCGTTGCCCTGGGTGTCGAAGGGGATCAGGCCGGCCAGGCGCCCGGTGCGCACCGATTCCACCATCTGCTGCAGCGGCGCCTCGGCCGCCTGCTCGTCGAGCAGTTGGCCGGGCCGGCCGGAGAGGGCGGCGGCGAAGACCAGTTGCCAGGGCGGGCCGATGCGCCGTGCCTCCTCGCACAGGGCGGCAAAGTTGGCGAGCTCTGCCGGGCTCTTGTCGACGCACATCAGTGGCGTCAGCTCACCGCCCACGCCGGCCTCGAAGGCCGCGCGTTGTGCCGGGCTGGCGCCGGCCGGCAACTCGGCGCCGGCGAAGACCATCAGCAGGCGCTGCGGGGTCGGTTGGGCCCGCGCGGCGGCGAGCAACTGGTCGAAGGTTTCGATGTTCATGGGGGCGTGGGCAGGGGGGGTGGGCCGGCGGTCTCAAGGGGCGTTCAGCAGGGTCACGAGCACGCTGGCGTCGGTGGT
>JADMKA010000124.1 GCA_018780145.1 Vitreoscilla sp.
GGCTGGTTCCACTCGTCGCTGCTGATCTCGGCCGCGCTGCATGGCCGGGCACCCTACCGCGGCCTGCTGACCCATGGCTTCACCGTCGACAGCCAGGGCCGCAAGATGAGCAAGTCGCTCGGCAACGGCATCGAGCCGCAAAAGGTCAGCTCCACGCTGGGCGCCGAGGTCATCCGCCTGTGGGTGGCTGCCAGCGACTATTCGGGCGACATCTCCGGCGACGACAAGATCCTCGCCCGCGTGGTCGACGGCTACCGCCGCATCCGCAACACGCTGCGCTTCCTGCTGGCCAACACCAGCGACTTCGACGCCGTGAGCGACGCGGTTCCGGTGGAGCAGTTGCTGGAGATCGACCGCTACGCGCTGGCCCGGGCCAGCGAGCTGCAGGCCGACATCCTGAAGCACTTCACCGCCTACGAGTTCCACCCGGTGGTCTCCAAGCTGCAGATCTACTGCTCGGAGGACCTGGGCGCGTTCTACCTGGACGTGCTGAAGGACCGCCTGTACACCACCGCGCCGAAGAGCCTGGCGCGCCGCAGCGCGCAGACCGCGCTGTGGCACATCACCCAGGCCATGCTGCGCTGGATGGCGCCCTTCCTCAGCTTCACCGCCGAGGAGGCCTGGAAGGTCTTCGCGCATGGCACGCCGTCGCGCGCCAGCATCTTCACCGAGACGTACTGGGTGCTGCCCGAGGCCGACGCCGCGCTGCTGGCCAAGTGGGCGCGCATCCACGAGATCCGCGATCTGGCGAACAAGGAGATCGAGGCGGTGCGCACCACCGGGGCGGTGGGCGCGTCCTTGCAGGCCACGTTGACCATCACCGCGCCCGCAGAAGACGCCGCGCTGTTGCGCTCGCTGGGCGACGACCTGCGCTTCGTCACCATCACCTCGGCGGTGCAGGTGGTCGAAGGCGCGGTGCTGTCGGTGGTCGTCACGCCGAGCACGGCGCCCAAGTGCGAGCGCTGCTGGCACTACCGCGCGGATGTCGGTGCCGACGCGGCCCACCCCACCATCTGCGGGCGCTGCATCAGCAACCTGCACGGTGCGGGTGAAACGCGGGCGGTCGCCTGATGGCCCGCTCGACCTTCGGTGCGCGTGGCACGGGCGCCGGCCTGGCCGTCTGGTTGGGCCTGGCGCTGGTGGTGATCCTGCTGGACCAGTTCACCAAGACGCTGATCATTGGCGACTTCACCCTGGGCGAAAGCCGCATGGTGACCTCGTTCTTCAACGTCGTGCGGGTGCACAACACCGGCGCGGCGTTCAGCTTCCTGGCAGGGGCCTCGGGCTGGCAGCGCTGGTTCTTCGTCGGCCTGGGCGTGGTGGCCTCTGTGTTGATCGTCTGGATGCTGAAGAAGCACCCGGCGCAGAGCCTGTTCTGCTTCGCGATCACCATGATCCTGGGCGGTGCGCTGGGCAACGTGATCGACCGCCTGCTGCACGGCTACGTGGTCGATTTCATCCAGCTGCACTACGCCGGCCGGGCCTTCCCGTCGTTCAACCTGGCCGACAGCGCCATCACGCTGGGCGCCATCTGCCTGGTGCTGGACGAGTTGCTGCGCGTTCGCAAGAGCTGAAGGTCCGCTTCATCCGCCTGAACCCCCATGGGAGACAACGAATGAACAGACGAGAGTGGATTCAAGCCGGCGTGGGTGGTTTGACAGCCGCCTCGTCGCTCGCTGCGATCGGCCAGCCAGCGCGCGGCGAACTCGTGCTGGGCCAGAGCGCCGTGCTCAGTGGCCCGCTGGGCAAGCAGATCGGCGCGCTGAACCAGGGCATGGGCCTGGCCATGGCGCAGGCCAACGAGACCGGGGGCGTCAACGGCGCCTCGCTGAGGTTGGTGTCGCTGGACGACGAGCTGAAGCCCGAGCGCGCCGTGGCCAACTACAAGGCGCTCCTCGGCGAACACCAAGTGACCGCATTCCTGGGCTGCGTGGGCTCGGCGACCACCGCCGCGGCGGCCACCCTGCTGCGCGAGAGCGGCGTACCCAGCTTCGGCGGCTATGGCGTGTCTGACGGCGCGCGGCAGAAGGCCAAGGGGGCTGCGTATTTCGTCCGCGCCGGCTACTCGCGCGAGGCCGACGTGCTGATTCAGCACCTGCTGACGCTGGGCATCGACCGCATCGCGCTGGCGCACCTCGCCAACCCGGGCGGCGACGAGGTTCGCCAGTTCGTCGTGGACACGCTGGCGGCGCGCGGCGTGAAACTGCGGGGGGCTGCAGCCGTCTCGAACGATGGCCAGAACGCCGCCGAAGCCGGCCGCACGCTGGCCGAGCAGGATCCCCAGGCCGTGATCCTCTTCCTCGGCGCGCCCCTGGCAGCCGGCGTCATGGAGGCCATGTGGCAAGCTGGCAAGCGGCCCACCTTCTATGGCATGTCCATCGTCGCGGGAGACGGTGTCAGTGCGCTGCTGGGGTCGAAGGCGCGCGGTTTGATCGTGGCCCAGGCGGTGCCCTACCCGTGGTCCGAGGTCGAGTTGACCGCGGCCGAGTACCGGCGCCTGTGCGAGAAGAAGCAGATCGCGCCCAACTACTTTGGCTTCGAAGGCTATCTCAACGCCAGCCTGTTCATCAGCATCCTGCGCCGGGCGGGCACCGACCTCACCCGTTCGCGCCTCCACGCTGCCATCCGGTCCACCCGGACGCGGCTGTCGGGCATGAACGTCGAGTTCAGCGACGACAGCCCGACGGGCAGCAAGTTCGTGGAGCTGGTTCAGGTCGCCGAAGGCGGCCGATTCATCCGCTGAGGCGCGGCGAACTCGGGGCCCTCGCCCCGGCCGGTCAGGTCGCGCTGCCGCTGGTGCGCACGACCTTGGGTTCCGTCGACGCAGGCTGCGGCTTCGCCAGGGTCAGCGTCTGGCCCTCCACGGTGACCGGGCTGCCCACTGGAACTGGCTTGGCTTGGGTGATGGTGCGGTGCGTGCCGTCTTCCATGCGGACCTTGACGCGGTAGACCGTCTCGGACTTCGCGTGCTTCTCGATCGCGTTGCCGGCGAAACCGCCGCCGATCGCACCGAGCACCGTCATCGCGGTCTTGCCGCTGCCGCGGCCGACCTGGTTGCCCAGGGCGCCGCCGACCACGCCACCCGCCACGGCACCCAGGCCGCTGGCATCACCCTTCTTCTCCACCGCATCGACCGCCTCGACCACACCACATTGTCGGCAGACCGACACCACGGCGGGCTGGGTGGCCAGGGGCTCGGCCGGGGCGGACGACACCGGAGGCGTCACCGCCGGCTGCGCCGGGCGAGCCGGCGCCTGGGCACGGGCCTCGGCCACGGGTGCCGGCTTGGCGGCAGGGCGCACCGGGGTGGCCGGGACGGCTGCCACAGCTTCTGGCGCTGTCGTCGCTGGCAGCGCCGCCGCCACGGCCGGCTCGGGTGGCCGGCTGTCACGCATCACCAGGGCCGTACCCATGGCCCCGACGGCGCTGGCGAGCAGGCCGAAGGCCAGCCAGGCCACCATGGGCAGGCGGGCGCGCGTGGCGGCCAGGGGGACGTGGGTGGTGGCAGTGGAAGGGTTCATGTCGGCCTCGTTCAAGTGATGGATTCGGGTGGTGTCAGACCGCCCTCCTCCCCACAACGCACCAACCCGCCCGCGCGTGTCAGGCGATTTGTGTCGAGTTGAATCCCGGGCTCAGCCGAGCGCCGGGCCGGTACACCGGCACCGGGTGCCCCATCTCAAGCCGGATAGACCGCGCCCAGCACCCTCGGGCCGCGGGCACCGGTGGCATCCGGGCGATTGCCTGCCTGACCGTCCAGGCAGGCGCGCGCCAGCCAGGCGAAGGCCGTGGCCTCCACCTGCAACGGGGGCAGGCCGGCGGCGGCGGTCGAGCGCACCGGGCGGCCGGGCATGAGCGCCGCAAGCCGCGCCATCAGGTGACTGTTGAGCGCACCGCCGCCACACACCAGCAGGTCGGCCGAGCCCGGTGCCTCGCGCTGAAGCGCATCGGCCACCGCACGGGCGGTGAACTCGGCGAGCGTGGCCTGCACGTCCTGCGGCGCCACGGCAGAGAACGCCGCCAGGCGCTGCGCCAGCCACTCCGGGTTGAACAGGTCGCGGCCGGTGCTCTTGGGCGGCGGCCTGTGCAGGAACGGCTCGTCCAGCAGCGCCAGCAGCAAGGCCGGCGCCGGCTGGCCACCCGCAGCCCAGTGGCCATCGGCATCGAACGGGGCGCCCAGGTGCTGCTGAACCCAATGGTCCATCAGCGCATTGCCGGGGCCGCTGTCGAAGCCACGAACCACGCCCTGCGGATCCTGGCTGGCCGGCAGCAGCGTGAGGTTGCCGATGCCGCCGAGGTTCAGCACCGCGCGCGGCGCGTCGGCCCGGCTGAAGACCTGGGCATGAAATCCAGGCACCAGCGGCGCACCCTGGCCGCCGGCCGCGACATCGCGGGAGCGGAAGTCCGCCACCACGGACATGCCGGTGAGCTCCGCCAGCAGGGCGGGCTGGTTGATCTGCAGGGTGTAGCCGGTGCCGTCGAACTCACCCGGCCGGTGCCGCAGGGTCTGGCCATGCGAGCCGATGGCGGCCATGTCGCGCGGGCCCAGGCCGGTCTCGAGGAGCAAGGCCTGCACCACCTCGGCCTGGACGCGGCCCAGGCCGTTCGCAGCGAGCGCCGCCCGGTGAAGCTCGTTGTCCGTGCGGCTGTTCAGGGCGAGCAGTTCACCCCGCAAATCGGCAGGAAACGGGCGGTGCGCATGCGCCAGCACGGCCATGGCGGGCTCGAACCGCGCCACCACGCCATCGACCCCGTCGAGCGAGGTGCCCGACATCAACCCGATGAAGAGTCGAGGCGGTGTGGGCCCCAAGGCTACTCGACCCGGCCGGCCAGGCCACCCAGGTCTTCGGCGGCGTCGAGCTGGGTCTTCAGGCTGGCGGCAACCTGGGAGAAGCGCGGGCGCTGGGAGGCCTCCAGCAGCACCGTTTCGGCGGCCTTGGCGATGCGCAACGGATCCTGGTGCTGACCGTTGACGCGGAACTCGAAGTGCAGGTGCGGCCCGGTGGCCCACCCGGTGGAGCCTACGGCGCCAACCCGCTGGCCTTGTTCGATCCGCTGGCCAGGCTTCACGTCGATGCGTGAGAGGTGGGCGTACAAGGTGCTGCGATTGCCGTTGTGGCGAAGCTGCACGACGTTGCCGTAGCCGTTCTGCCGGCCAGCGAACTCGACCACACCATCGCCCACCGAGCGCACCGGGGTACCCGCCGGCGCGCCGTAGTCGGTGCCCAGATGGGCACGCCAGGTCTTGAAGATCGGGTGCAGGCGCATCGAGAAACCCGAGGTCACGCGCGAGAACTCCATCGGGCTGGCCAGGAAGGCGCGGCGTTTGCTCTCGCCGTTCAGGTCGTAGTAGCCGCCCTTGCCGTTGGCCGCCTGGAACCACACCGCCTCGTGGCTCTTGCCGGCGTTGACGAACTCGGCGGCCTGCACGCGACCGGCGCCCTGGTTCCAGTTGATCGGCTCGCCATCGGCGCTCAGGGTCTCGTAGACCACGCTGAAGCTGTCGCCCTTGCGAAGCTCGCGGTGGAAATCGATCTCGGCCGAGAACATCTCGGCCATCTGCACGGCGATCGCGTCGGGGATGCCCGCCTCGTCGGTCGCGGCGAACAGCGAACTGCGGATCGTGCCGCTGGCCAGCCGGGTGGTGGCTTCGAGGGCGGCGGTTTCGAGGGTGCTGGCCCAGCCCCCGGCGGGGGTGCGCTCGATGCGCAGGCGGGAGAAGTGGCTGTCGTCGTCGGCCGGATAGCGCGCCACCAGGCTGCGCAGGCGGCCATCGTCGCCCAGCGTGGCCGACACCATCTTGCCGGGCCGGCCCTCCAGCACGCGGCGCGCGGTGCGGTCGGTGCGCAGGAACTGCGCGGCGTCGGCGTCGACCAGGCCCAGGCGGCGCAGCAAGGTGTCTGCGGTGTCGCTGGCGCGGGTCTGCTCGCTTCGGTTGAGCAGCAAGGCCAAGTCCGCCAGGGCGGTGAGCTGGCCGGTGAGGCCTTCAGGCTCGATGGCCTCGGTGATCTGGCGGCGGGGCAGATCGGCGGCGTCGGGGGCCAGCGGGGCGATGCCGAAGGCGGTGACACCGAAACCGGCCAGCCCGAGCAGGAAGGTGCTGGTCAGGCCGCGGCGGTGCCGGGCGGCAAAATCCTTGGCGGCACGGGCCGTTTCGGACAACAAGGCGGAGGCGCTGCGCGAATCCAGGGGCATCAATTCGATCCAACCGCGCGCCAGGGAACGCACGGAACAACTCTTTCACCTCGAATGCCGTGGAACGCCCGATGGTGGGCGCCTCCAGGACAGCGCATGATGGGCGCCCCGCAGGAAACGCGCCCGTAGAATCCGCCCCCAACGCCGACACCGTTGCGGGTGCGACCTTCGGGGCTTGCCTTCGATGCCGGCTCGCCATGGAGCACGGCCCATCGCAGACGTGCGCGCGAGTATACCAAGCCACCCCGGCGCGCCATCCCATCTTTGCATTCCGTCACCAACATGCCCGAGACCGTGAAATCTGCCCCCGAGACCGCGCTGAGCGACAGCGTGCGGGAGGCCCTGGCGATCAGCCTGCGCGGCTGCGCCGAGTTGCTGCCCCAGGCCGATTGGGTGAAGAAGCTGCAGAAGTCCGAGGCCAGCGGCCAGCCGCTGCGCATCAAGCTGGGCCTGGATCCCACCGCGCCGGACATCCACATCGGCCACACCGTGGTGCTCAACAAGATGCGCCAGTTGCAGGACCTGGGCCACACGGTCATCTTCCTGATTGGCGACTTCACCTCGATGATCGGCGACCCCTCGGGCCGCAACGCCACCCGCCCGCCGCTCACCCGCGAGCAGATCGAGGCCAACGCCAAGACCTACTACGCCCAGGCCAGCCTGGTGCTGGACCCCGAGAAGACCGAGATCCGCTACAACAGCGAATGGAGCGACCCGCTGGGCGCGCGCGGCATGATCCAGCTGGCGGCCAAGTACACCGTCGCCCGCATGCTGGAGCGCGACGACTTCACCAAGCGTTTCCAGGCCAACACGCCAATCTCGGTGCATGAGTTGCTGTACCCGCTGATGCAGGGCTACGACTCGGTCGCGCTGAGAAGCGATCTGGAACTGGGCGGCACCGACCAGAAGTTCAACCTGTTGGTCGGCCGAGCGTTGCAGAGCGAGTACGGCCAGGAGCCGCAATGCATCCTGACGATGCCGCTGCTGGAAGGCCTGGACGGCATCGAGAAGATGTCGAAGTCCAAGAACAACTACATCGGCATCACCGA
>JADMKA010000037.1 GCA_018780145.1 Vitreoscilla sp.
CGCATCGCCCCCGGCATCAAGGGCATGGTGATGCTGGTGTTCGACCTGCCGAGCTTCCCGTTCGTGTTCAAGGTCATCAAGGACTACTATCCGCCGCAGAAGGACACCTCGCGCGAGCAGATCATGGGCAAGTACCTGCTGGTCAAGCAGCACGACCGGGTCGGCCGCATGGCCGACACGCTGGAGTTCAGCAACGTCGCCTTCCCCCGCTCGCGCTTCGAGGACGAGCTGATCGACGAGCTGAAGACCTTCTGCCCCAGCGTGCTGGAGATCTCCGACCGCGACGGCGACGGCCACACCGAGGTCATCCTCAAGCATGTCTACATCGAGCGGCGCATGATCCCGCTGAACATCTACCTGCAGGACGCCACGCCGCCGCAGATGGAGCATGCGGTGATCGAATACGGCAACGCCATCAAGGACCTGGTGGCGGCCAACATCTTCCCCGGCGACATGCTGTGGAAGAACTTCGGGGTCACCCGCCACGGCAAGGTGGTGTTCTACGACTACGACGAGATCGAGTACGTCACCGACTGCAACTTCCGCCGCGTGCCCCAGCCGCGCAACGAGGAGGAGGAGATGTCGGGCGAGGTCTGGTACTCGGTGGGCCGGCACGACGTCTTCCCCGAGACCTTCGGCCCGTTCCTGCTGGGCAATCCGGCGGTGCGCGAGATCTTCCTGAAGCACCATGCCGACCTGCTGGATGCCGATTTCTGGCACAAGCACAAGCAGCGCATTGCCGCCGGCCACGTGCTCGACGTCTTCCCCTACGACCCCAGCCAGCGCTTTTCGGCGCAGCGCCGGGGCCCGGCCACCCAAAGCGCCCACTTCTAGACCGAAAGGAGCCTCCCCATGGCTGATTCCATCGTGATCGTCTCTGCCGCCCGCACGCCCATCGGGGGGCTGCTCGGCGACTTCTCGTCACTGGCCGCCTGGGAACTGGGCGGCGTGGCCATCAAGGCGGCCGTCGAGCGCGCCGGTGTGCCCGGTGACGCCATCGACGAGGTGCTGATGGGCAACTGCCTGATGGCCGGCCAGGGCCAGGCGCCGGCCCGCCAGGCGATGCGGCGCGCCGGCGTGCCGGATTCGGCCGGCGCCGTGACGATGAGCAAGATGTGCGGCTCGGCGATGCGCACGATGATGTTCGCCCACGACATGCTGCTGGCCGGCAGCGCCGAGGTGATGGTGGCCGGTGGCATGGAGAGCATGACCAACGCGCCCCACCTGATGTTCGCCCGCAAGGGCGTGAAGTACGGCGCCGCGCAGATGTTCGACCACATGGCGATGGACGGCCTGGAAGACGCTTATGAGCGTGGCAAGGCCATGGGCGTGTTCGCCGAATCCTGCGTCGCCAAGTACGGTTTCACCCGCGAGGCGCAGGACCAGTTCGCGATAGCCTCCACCACCCGCGCCAAGGCCGCCAACGAGGATGGCAGCTTCGACTGGGAGATGGCCCCGGTGACGCTGGCCGCACGCGGGGGCGACACCGTGGTCAAGTTCGACGAGCAGCCCTTCAAGGCCAAGCTCGACAAGATCGCCGGGCTCAAGCCTGCGTTCAAGAAGGACGGCACCATCACCGCGGCCAACGCCTCCAGCATCTCCGACGGTGCAGCGGCGCTGGTGCTGATGCGCGAGTCCACGGCGGCCCGGTTCGGCGCCCGGCCGATCGCCCGGATCGTCTCGCACGCGGTGCATGCCCAGGCGCCGGAGTGGTTCAGCACGGCACCCGCCGGGGCCATCGAGAAGGCGCTGAAGAAGGCCGGCTGGGTGGCCCACCAGGTGGATCTGTGGGAGGTCAACGAGGCCTTCGCCGCGGTCACCATGGCGGCGATGGCCGAGTTCAAGCTGCCGCACGAGATCGTCAACGTGCACGGCGGCGCCTGCGCCCTGGGCCACCCGATCGGCGCCTCCGGTGCGCGCATCGTCGTCACCTTGCTGGGCGCGCTGCGTAAGCTTGGCAAGAAGCGCGGCATGGCGGCGCTGTGCATCGGCGGCGGCGAGGCCACCGCGCTGGCGGTGGAGCTGGTGTGAGCGGTCTGGGCATCCACGACCTGGCGCTGTTCGCGTTCACGGTGCTGGTGCTCAATGCCACGCCGGGCGTGGACATGCTCTACACCGTCAGCCGCACGCTGACCGGCGGCTGGCGCAGCGGGCTGGCGGCCTCGCTGGGCATCTCGGCCGGGTGCGTGGTGCATGCGCTGCTGGCGGCCTTCGGGTTGGCGGCGCTGCTGGCGGTGTCGAGCTGGGCCTTCTCGCTGATCAAGTGGGCCGGCGCGGCCTACCTGGTGTGGCTGGGCCTGGGCATGCTGCGCGACGCGTTCCGGCGCGGCGAGCCGGCCTCCACGGCGGCCCCGCCGGCTGCGGTTTCGGCCTGGGCGGTCTTTCGCCAGGGCCTGCTGACCAATGTGCTGAACCCCAAGGTGGCGCTGTTTTTCCTGGCCTTTCTGCCGCAGTTCATCCTGCCAGAGGCCGAGCACAAGACCCTGGCCTTCCTGGCGTTGGGTGCCTGGATGGTGGTGCAGGGCACGCTGTTCCTCTTCGCGCTGGTGGCGGTCACGGCGGGGCTGCGCCGGCTGGGCGGCTCGCCCCGCCTGGCGCGGGTGCTCAACGGTGCCGGCGGCCTGCTGTTCCTCGGTCTGGCGGCCAAACTGACACAGGCCAAGGCATGACACGCAGCACCCTCATCGTCGGCGCGTCGCGAGGCATCGGCCTGGAGCTCGTGCGCCAGTACCTGGCCGATGGCGACCGCGTCTTTGCCACCGCGCGAAACGACGAATCCTTGGCGTCCCTTCGGGCCATGGGCGCCCGCGTGCTGCGGCTGGATGTCACCGACGCGGCCAGTGTCTCGGGCCTGGCCTGGCAGATCGACGGCGAGGCCTTCGACACGGTGGTCGTCAATGCGGGTGTCTACGGCCCGTCGACAAGCGGGATCGAGACGCCGACCGAGGCCGATTTCGACCGCGTCATGCACACCAACGTGCTGGGCCCCATGCGCGTGATCCCGCAACTGGCCGATGCCCTGGCACCCGGGGCCCGCCTGGGCGTGATCTCGTCGCGCATGGGCTCCATGGGGCTGCGCGCCAACGCCTCGGGTTGGCTCTACCGCGCATCCAAAGCGGCGCTCAACTCGGTGCTGAAGGATGTGTCGATCGCGCTGGCTGGCCAGGCCGTCTGCGTGGCGCTGCACCCGGGCTGGGTGCGCACCGACATGGGCGGCACCGGAGCCGACCTGGACGTGGCCGACAGCGCACGTGACCTGCGCCGCACGCTGGCCGCCCTGACCACGGCCGACAACGGCAGCTTCTTGAACCACGACGGGCAGCCGCTGGCCTGGTGACCCGCATCCGAACCGGAGACAACACCCCATGCTGCTCGACGACGACCACCGTGCCGTGCAAGACGCCGTGCGTGACTACGTGCAGGACCAGATCGCCCCGCACGCGGCACGCTGGGACAAGGAGCACCACTTCCCGGCCGAGCAGCTGAAAGGCCTGGCCTCGCTCGGCTGCTACGGCGTGGCCGTGCCCACCGAGTACGACGGCGCGGGGCTGGACTACCTGGCCCTGGCCCTGATCCTGGAGGAGGTGGCTGCGGGCGACGGTGGCACCTCCACGGTGGTCAGTGTCAACAACTGCCCGGTTTGCTCCATCCTGATGGCCTTCGGCAACGAGGACCAGAAGCAGCGCTTCCTGAAGCCGCTGGCGCGCGGCGACATGCTGGGCGCCTTCTGCCTGACCGAGCCGCACGTGGGTTCCGAGGCCGGCGGCCTGCGGACCACCGCCACCCAGGACGGGGGCGACTACGTGCTCAACGGTGTGAAGCAGTTCATCACCAGCGGCAAGCACGGCGACGTGGCCATCGTGATGGCGGTCACCGACAAGGCGGCCGGCAAGAAGGGCATCAGCGCTTTCCTGGTGCCCACCGCCACGCCCGGCTACACGGTGGCCCGCATCGAGGACAAGATGGGCCAGCACAGCTCGGACACCGCGCAGATCCTGTTCGAGAACTGCCGCATCCCGGCCACCAACCGGCTGGGCGAGGAAGGCCAGGGGTTGAAGATCGCGCTGTCCGGCCTGGAGGGTGGGCGCATCGGCATCGCCAGCCAGAGTGTGGGCATGGCGCGCGCGGCGTTCGAGGCGGCACTGAAGTACGCGAAGGAGCGCGTGGCCTTTGGCCAGCCGATCTTCGAGCACCAGGCGGTGCAGCACAAGCTGGCCGACATGGCCACGCAGATCGAGGCCGCGCGCCAGCTGATCTGGCATGCCGCCAGCCTGAAGGACGCCGGCAAGCCCTGCCTGAAGGAGGCCGCGATGGCCAAGCTGTTCGCCAGCGAGATGGCCGAGAAGGTCTGTTCGGCGGCCATCCAGGTGCATGGCGGTTATGGCTACGTCAGCGACTTTCCGGTCGAGCGCATCTACCGCGACGTGCGGGTCTGCCAGATCTACGAGGGCACCTCGGAGGTGCAGAAGATCCTGATCGGCCGGGCGCTGGCCTGATCACCCGCCGGCCGCGGCCGGCAGCCACAGCGTGAAGCACGAGCCCGCGCCGGGCTCGCTGGCCACCTCGATCGAGCCGCCCATGGCCTGTGCCAACTGGCGCGACAGGGCCAGGCCCAGGCCCGTGCCCTCGATGGCCGTGCGCTGGGCGCCCAACCGCTCGAAGGGCGTGAACAGGCGGGCCAGCTGGGTGGCGTCGAGGCCCTGCCCGGAGTCTTCCACAGCCAGCGCCACCTGGTCGCCACGGTGCTCGGCCCGCAGGCGCACCGTGCCGCGTGGCCGGTTGTACTTGACGGCGTTGGACAGCAGGTTGGCCAGCACCTGGCGCAGGCGTTTCGGGTCGGCCTGCACCCGCCACGGCAGGTGCCGGTCGATGCGGTCCTCGAACACCAGCGCCTCCTGGTCGGCGCGGCCGGCCAGCATGCTCCAGCACTCGTCGACCAGCGCCACCAGATCCACCGGCCGGGTTTCGACGCTGAGCTGGCCTGTCTGCAGGCTGGACAGGTCCAGCACATCGTCGACCAGCGCCAGCAGGTGGTTGCCGCTGCGCAGGATGGCGTGCGTCCAGGCCAAGTGACGCGGCGACAAGGTCTCGTCCAGCTCCATCAGCTGCGAGAAGCCGAGGATGGCGTTCAGCGGCGTGCGCAGTTCGTGGCTCACCCGCGAGAGGAACTCGCCCTTGGCGCGGTTGGCGGCCTCGGCGTGGTCGCGTTCGCGGCGCAGCGCCTCGGCCTGCTTGCGCTCGGTGATGTCGGTGTGGGTGCCGATCATGCGCAGCGGGCGGCCGGCGGCGTCGCGGCTGATGACCATGCCGCGGGTCAAGACCCACTTCCAGCGGCCATCCTTGCAGCGGACGCGGTGCTCGTTGATGTAGGTCGGCGCCCGGCCCGCGAAGTGCTCCTCTCGGGCGCGCAGCATGCCGGCGACGTCGTCCGGGTGCGTGCGGCGGTCCAGCTCGATGGCCTGGTCGCTGATGTCGTCGTCGGCGTAGCCGTACATCTCGCGCAGGCGGCGCGAGTAGAGCTCGACGCCGGTCTGGACCTGCCAGTCCCAGACGCCGTCGCCAGTGGCTTCGAAGGCGAGCTTCCAGAGCTCGTCCAGGCCGCGTGCCTGGCGCAGCTCGGCTTCGGCCCGCACCCGGGCGGTGATGTCCTCGACCGTTCCTTCGTAGTAGCGCACGCTGCCGTCGGGGTGGCGAACCAGGTGCGCGTTCTCGCTGATCCAGATGCGTTCGCGGGTCTTGTGCCGGTAGACCTCGGAGACGAACGCAGTCACCTGGCCGTCGCGCTCAAGCTGGGCCCGGAAGACCTCGCGCCGGCCGGGCAGCACGTACCACTCTCGCCCGATGTCCTTCACCGCGGCCAACATCTCGGTCTCGCTGTCGTAGCCGTTCAGCCGCACCAGGGCCGGGTTGGCACGCAGTTGTTCGCCGCCGGGCAGCGAGCGGTAGGCACCGATCGGCAGGAACGTGAACAGGCTGGAGAAGTCGTCCACCTCAGGTGGCCCGGTTCAGAAAGGCACCACGTCGGTGGGGTACTTCCAGAAGTCGCGCAGCAGGTAGTTCATCGGCAGATTCAGCGAGGTGCCCTGCGGCGGGATCGGCTTCTCGAACCACTTCTCGTACAGCGCGTGCGCCTCACGGCTGCGGATCAGGCGCTTCATCTCCTCGTCGACCAGCTGCTTGAGGGCAGGGTCGTCCTTGGGCAGCATGATGGCCAGCGGTTCGATGGTCAGCAGCTTGCCGACGACCTTGAGCCGGGACGGATCGGGCCGGCCGGCGATCAGCCCGTAGAGCAACACGTCGTCCATCACGAAGCCGTCGGCCTCGCCCTTCTCGACCATCTCGACCGCGCGCGCGTGGTCGGGTGCCTCCAGCATGACGATGCGCAACATGCGCTCGCGGTTGGCCTGCTCCACCGCCCTTTGCGGTGTGGTGCCCTTGGTCGATACCAGGCGCCGGCCTTCGAACTGGTTGAGCTCCTCGAGCTTGCTGTCGGCGCGAACCATGTACCGTGCGCCGGTGATGTAGTGCGGCACGGTGAAGGCCACCTTCTGCCGCCGCTCGGCGTTGTTGGTGGTCGAGCCGCACTCCAGATCGGCCTCGTGCTTTTCGATGGTGGCGATGCGGTTGGCCGGCGTCACCGCCTTGAACTGGATCGGCAGCGCCTTCAGCTCCAGGTTCTTGCGCAAGGCGTCGGCCAGCTTGATGCAGAGGTCGATCGCGTAGCCGACCGGCTTCTTGTCTGCGTCCAGGTAGGAGAAGGGCACCGACGACTCGCGGTGGGCGATCACCAGCGCACCGCCTTGCTTGAGTCGGTCCAGCACCGGCGAGGCGGCGCCGGCCGCGCCGGCCAGGGCCAACGCCAGCGCGGCCAGGCTGGCGCGAAGCGCGTATCGGGCGGGCTGCGGCATCTCGGTTCCTGTTCGGTGTCCCTGTGAGTCGTCGGATTCTCGCAGTTCGGGGCCTCAGCCGAGCGCCGGTACGCCGGCACCGGGTGCTTCAACTCAGTCTCGCGGCAGGTACAGGCGGTCGGAGTAGGTGGCCAGCCACTGCGGCCGCAGCGCCACGAAGATCGCCACCAGCATGC
>JADMKA010000196.1 GCA_018780145.1 Vitreoscilla sp.
AGTCGACCTCGTCGGCGGTGAACTCCATCGCGTAGACGGTCTGGCCGTCGGCGCCGGTGAAGGGGTTGTTGCGCACATGGCCGACGACGTTGACGTGGCTGCCCTTGGCCAGGTACTGGGCGGCGTTCTCGGCCTGCTTGCCCCACAGGGTCCAGTGGATGGCGGTGGACTCCTCCTCGCGTGCTTCCCCCGAACCGCGCCGCGTGTTGCTGATCGCGGTCAACACGGCCTTGGGCGTCTTGCCTTCGCGGCCGTTGACGAATTCGAGCTTGATGGCCCCGGCCAGGTGCGCGTGGCGCTGGATGACTTGAACGTTTGCCATGACGGACTCCAAACGAGAGCAACCAGCCGGGCCCGGGGTCGGGTTCCCTGAAATCTGATCCTCTCGCTCGGACTCACCTCGCTGCCGCCCACGGGCGGGCGGGGGGTGGGCATGGCCCCTTCCCTTCTTCGGCATTGAGGGAAGGGGTTGGGGATGGGTGGGGTTCGAACGCAGCCTTAGCAGTGCGCCGGTTCCCCGGCCCACCGCTTGAAGATCCCCCACAACTCCCCCTCACTGGTTGACGGGGGCGCGTGGGGGGAGCGCGGTGGGACGACTGGCGCAGGGGCTGCACCCTCCCCACGGGCGGCGCAGCGTCACGGCCGATGTGCCAGCACGCCTGGCGCAGCGGTTGCAGCGCAGCCGACCGAACGTCCACGAGCAGCGGCGACTCTGCGGCCGACGTGCCACCAAGGGAGCTGAAGGCGAGCGACTGGCGCGGCGGTCGAGCCGCTGCGAGCACTTCTCTGCACCTGGGGTTCAGCGGCCCGGCTCCGGGCTTGGCGGGTGACCGGGGTGGCGTTCGGGACGGGCGAGCACAGAGCGCAGCGACCTGCGAGCCGGCCCGATCGACAAGCGGGCGTCGGTCATGCGCAGCATGACGGACGAAGAAGCCCGCGCTCCCCGGACACGGGAAGGGGCCGCCGAGTGTCTCAGCCGGCAGCGCCGGCCTGACCGTGTTGCGTCAGGGATGGAAGCACGACTGGGGCGAGACGCCGTTATCCCGATGGCTCGACGCGCAGCGCGACAGTCCGGCCCCACGCCGCGGGGAGATGCCCGGGCCAACCGAGACCTGGCATCGGACGCACCGGACCATCCACTATCACACGCTTGTCACCCAGCACCCAAGGTGATCGATGCCGAGCCCAGCTTCGACGACCTGCGGCCGCCCTTCTGAACTTCGACCGATGGGGACCGCTCGCAATCCCGTCGGGCTCTCGCGAACCACGGCCATCTCGGTGCTGCCGCTGAACATCGACTTTGATCAACTGATCGCGGTCGCGTGCCGGCAGCTTGGGCACGCGCCATCCTGGACGACATCGCCAGGCTGTTCCAGACTCCTCGCATTCTTGTCCCGTCAACCACGACCGCTCGGCCAATGTCGGCCTCGGCGCCCAGGCAACAGCCGATCGCCTTGCCGCCTCCGGTCCAAAACACGCCGCAGGAGCACGAGGTGTGCACGAACTGAGTAATACCGTAGCTACTTGATAGGGGTCCGCTCGTGCATGGCGGCCGCACTGCGCAAAAGCAACTGCACTACGCTCGGAGTCCCATTGCCGCTGAACAGGACGCCGCCGTTTGCCGCGCACCACGCGCGATACTCTGGCCAGGTGCCGCTGAGGTGGGCATGAACTGCCTTGAACGACTTGTTCGGCAGCCGCGGGTACAGGTGATGGAGCAGGTGGTAGTTCTCGTCGTGCGTCGAAAACAGCCAGCCTTCCAGCCACGACGAGGAGCGGTTGCGGGTCTGATAGAGCGGATGTCCGGCCTCCATCAGCGGCCAGTGTTCGGCGATCTCGATCAGGTAGCCGATCGGCGCGTACGCCAACAGCATCGGCACGATCCAGAAAGCCAGCACGTTCATCGGGCCAGCCACGATGACAATCGCTGTCCACAGCGCGATCAGGCGCAACGCCTCGGCCCGGTTGTCACGCACGGTCAGTCGATTGACGACAAGATAGTGCCAGTAGCGCTTCAGGCCTCGCCACAGCGAAAGCAAGTCGAACGGACCGTACAGCCCGATCTCACGCATGAAATCCAGGTCCGGATCCTCGAGCTTGCCGAAGCGGCCGTGGTGCTTGGCCACGTGGCTCTCGATATACGCCTTCCACGTCTGGAACACGAGGTAGCCGCTGCACCATGTGCCCAGGAAGCGGTTGAGCCCGCGCGAACGAGCCAGCGCCAAGTGTGACGCCTGGTGCAACAGATCGGCCAGAGCCCGCTGCCGGGCGGCGATGATCACGAGCGCGATCGGGTACAGCGTCACCCAGCACTGCACCATCGCAATGCTCATGCAGATCAGAATCGCGTCGACCGCCCACTGCGTCGGGCCATGGACGTTGTCCAGCGCGAAGAAGCGTTTGGACAGGATCGGGATGTCTTGGTTGCGCATGGGGCACCTCCAGAAAAGAAGTGCCCGAAGATTGCGGCGACCGAAACTTCCAGCAGCAGGGAATTCGGCGAGTGCGGCAGCAGTTCCCGGGATGTTCGCGGAACGTCACAGCGTATGGTGCCGGGCATGCGAGTAAGTTCCTTCCTGCGCCACGATCACGTTGTCGACGTATTCCAGGCCCGCCGCGGCGAGTGCACGCTTGATGGCCGCTGTGCAGTCCAGATCGGCCGGCGACGGCTGCGCACGACCAGTCGGATGGTTGTGCGCAACGATCACGCCGGCCGCATTGCGCAGCAATGCGTGGCGGATGATCTCGCGCGTGAACACCGGAACCTGGCCGATCGTGCCCGAGAACAGGATCTCGTCGTCGATCAGTTCGTGCTGGTAGGTCAGGTACAGAACCACGAAGTGCTCGCGCGTGTGGGCGACCAGTTTCGAATACAGGAACTGCTCGTAGTGCTCGCCCAGAGGACGCGCACCGCCGGCGTTCGACAGCCGGGAACGCAGCAACGCTTGCGCCTCGTCGACCTGGCGCTGCTCGCGGGCAGTCAGCGACAGCGACCTCATCTCTGGAGATGCCTGGGTTACCTGAGCGGTCTCGCTGCGCAGGCTTGGCAGACGAAGAGGCTGCGGACCGCCGCCGATGTTGATCGGCGGCAGCATGTCCGGCAGCGGCTCCGGTTCGGACAGCACGGCGGCTGCAAAGCGTTTGAGCAGGCTCAAGGTTAGCTTCCCTTCATCGGCGCCGCGGCAGCCAGTCGCATCGCGGCGATAGCGCGCAATTCCACCCTAGTGCAAGAAGGCGCCGACAGGGAAATAGCGGAACCGACCGGTCGGGCACCGAGATCGACACCAGGACGAATTCGTAGCCTGCATGAGATCGCACTCAACCCGGCAACCTTCTCGGATCGAAGCGACGAAGAGATCCTGAGCACCCTGGTGCACGAGATGTGCCACCTGTGGCAGCAGTGCCACGGTCGACCCGGTCGCCGCGGCTACCACATCCGCGACTGGGCGGCCCAGATGCTCAGCATCGGCATCGGCTTGTACCCTTCAGATACCGGTCGTCCGGGCGGGCGGATGGTCGGCGAGCGGGTCAGCCACTACGTCGTGGCGGGCGCGCCCTTCGCCGTTGCCTGTGCTGAATTGCTCGGCAAGGGCTTCGCGCTTACCTGCCAGGACGACCGGGTCGCACAGGGCGACTCCCTGCGTCGGTTGGCGCGGCACACCCGCCACCGACCGGGCGCCGCGCCTTCCGCTGCGCTGGCTGCGGCTTGGGGCCTGGGCGCGACCGGCGGCGCGGCTGTCCTGCGCCGAATGCGCCTTGGTGCTGCTGTAGGCGATGGCGACCCAAGCACCTCCGCCGGACTGGCCGCCGAATTCCCGGTCGAGGTGAATCCGGTCAGCGTCACCATAGCGCCACCTTGGAACGGAAACATCCATGAGCAAGATGCTTCAATTGTGGTGGACGAGGCCGCTGGCGTTGGTCGTCCTGATGGCGACCTTCCTCTTGCCCGATGCGGCAGTGCACGCGGCGGCCAGGAGCGGCCCGGGCGCGAGCGCCGGGGCCCGCGCACCTGTGGCCGGCGCGCGGCCGGCGCCGCAGGCGACCCGTGCAGCCCCGGTACGTTCGAATGCCGCACCGAAGGCCATTGCCCACGCGGCTGCAAGGCCCGCGGCGTCTCCAGTGACCTCGCGGGCGGCGATGCGCGAGTCGATGCGACGCGCGAGCATACCGACCAGCCAGCAACCCTCGCGCCAGATCAGCACCCGGGCCGGCCGCCAGTTGCACTACGACGTGCCACGGCCCGGTGGCGGCACGCGCAAGATGGTCGTCACAAACCAGACTACGGACCGCGTGCCGGGTCACGGCAAACATTGGGAAGCTGGCGCGGCGAAGGTCCCAGAGCGGGCAGATGCGCTCGGGAGAACACGAGTGAGCAACCAGAAGGCGAAGGTGGAGTATGGAACGAAGTAATGGCATCGGCGCCAAGCTGGTCTGGGTGCGCGAGTCCGGGCCCGTCCACTCACAGTTGGCCCGGGTCTTGGCACCCTTCGCGGTTGAGCGACTCGGCTTTGAGGAGGGGCGCATGGCCCAGAAACAGATTCTCGACAGGTACCAGCGCGCGCTGTCAAGCCAACGCGTCCTCAGCCAAACGTTTGCGACGGAGTCCGGTTTCAGTGAGGTGTTGACCAGTTCGCTGGACGGCCTGAATGCTGCAACGCCGGTGACGCTACTGCTGCAGGATGCCGAGGTCAAAGGCGTCTACAGCACCACGGTCGGGGCGATCAGTTCCAAGGGGCTGGCCTTGCTGCGCTTCGACGGCGACAGCATTGTGCTGGTCGCCGAAGGATCCGCACGGGGCCACTTGCTCGACCGTGAGATCGACGGGTTGGGCAATGAAGTGTTGGAGCTTGAACTGTGGAGCGATGCGCCGGACACTTGAGGCGCTCGGTCAGAGAGCGATTGGATGAGAACTGCGCTTTGAGGTGGCAGGGCAATTGCTACCTGTACCGCGCCGAGGGAGGACAGCATGGACGACAAACAAGCCGCGGCGTGGCGCGAGCTGCTGGGGCGCATAGCCGCAGCCCATCACCAAGGCGCCACAGCGCTGAGCCGAGCCGCGCTGGCTGCACTGCGCGAACAGACAGGCGACGACGAGCCGGTGCGCTCGTGGATCGAGCAGACCGCCGGGCAACTCGGTTGCGAGGACAGCCTGCAGGCCCTGGTGGCGCAGGAGGGCTTCGTTGCCGGGCTGTTCGAACAAAGCCGCCAGGCACTGGCGGCGGGCGACGCCCAACTGGGCCAGATCGGCTTCGCAGCGGCGGCGGCGATGACCCAGCAGGACCCGCAGTCCCAGACCGCCAGGGGCTGGATGATCCTGGGCCAGGTCGCCAGCTTGCTGGCACTTCAGGCCACCGACGCAGCCAGAGATCTTGCATTGAGTTCGCTTGGAATTGCCGACGATAGCCCTGAAGCGCCGATCAGGGAGTCGGAGGTGGCGCAGGCTTTCGAGCAGGCCGTCAAGCTGAGCGAGTCGGGCCAACACGCCGAGGCTGTGGCGATGTGGCACCGCCTGCAGGCGTGGTTCGACGCCCTGCCCGACAGCAACGACGTGCGCTCGGACCGGTCCACCGTGTGCGCAATGCGGGCTGGTTGCTTGCAGGATCTTGGCGCACATGAGGCGGCCGAGATGCTCTACGCCCGTGCGCAGGAACTAGTCGACGATCTGCCCGTAAGCGTCGCCGCGTGCTCGGGCCGAGCCGGTGTGCGTGTGAACCGGGCGACCAACCTGCGCGACCTGGGCTATCACGAGGCGGCCGAGGCGCTGTACAGCGAGGCGCAGCACCTGTTCGACGACCTGCCCGAGAGCGACGCGGTGTGCTTGGGACGAGCGCGCGTGCGCATGAACCGAGCAAACAACCTGCTAAGCCTGGGCGCACACGAGATGGCCGAGACTCTATATGACCAAGCGCAAGAACTCTTTGGCGCTCTGCCCGTTAGCAACGCCGTGCGCGTGGACCGGGCCCGCGTGCGCATGAACCGAGCGAACAACCTGCAGCGCGCTGGCGCGCACGAAATTGCGGAGGCGCTGTACTGCGAGGCGCAGCGCTTGGTCGATGATCTGCCTGACGGCAACGCCTTTAGCTTGGATCGGTCAGAACGGGCCCGCGTGCGCATGAACCGGGCTTCCAATCTGTCTTCTCTGGGCGCGCTCGAGGCAGCTGAGGAGTTATACAGCAATGCCCAATCGCTTTTCGACGACCTGCCGGACGGCGACGCCGCACGCCCAGACCAGGCCCGCGTCCGCATGGGCCGGGCGAACAACATGCATCGCTTGCATGCATACGATGAGGCTGCGGCGCTGTACCGCGAGGCGCGGGACTTCTTAGACACGCTACCAGACAGCGACGCCGTGCAGCTGCTAAGAATGCAGGTGCAAGTGGGTGGCCTGCGAACGCATCGCGCGCTCGGTAAAGCGTCAAGTCGCTCTAGCATGGGCAGTGTCAGGCGCTCGCTAGAGTTGGTCACAAACGAGGCCGCGGATGTGCCTCGCCTATGGACTAGTCTGGCTCGAGAAGTAGCCCGTTCAAGCCAGGCAAAGCCAAGCCCGCTGCCCGCCAATGCGGACTGCGCGATGTCGCCCGAGCTAGCGCAGACACTTCTGGATCGCTTGTGCCAGGCGGCGCTGGACTGGCTGGACCTGATGGCCAGACCGGCTGGGGCAGGCACCGTACCCGGCGCCGCCGATGTGGCCGCCACGATCGGCACCGCGCTGTCGTGGCTGGTGGGCAGCGGCCGGG
>JADMKA010000084.1 GCA_018780145.1 Vitreoscilla sp.
GCTTCGAGATCGCCCAGGGCCGCCTCGGCCCGGGCCGCATCCACCACTGCATGCGCCTGATCGGCCTGGCCGAGCGCGCACTCGAGCTGATGTGCGACCGGGCCCTCAAGCGCGTGGCCTTCGGCCGCCCGATTGCGCAGCACGGCGTGACACAAGAGCGCATCGCCGAGGCCCGCTGCATGATCGAGCAGGCGCGCTTGCTGACCCTGAAGGCCGCGTGGATGATGGACGTGGCCGGCAACAAGGCGGCCAAGGCCGAGATCGCGATGATCAAGGTCGTTGCGCCCCAGATGGCCTGCCAGGTCATCGATTGGGCGATGCAGGTTCATGGTGGTGCGGGCATGTGCCAGGACTTCCCGCTGGCCTTCTACTACGCACAGGCCCGCACCTTGCGCTTCGCCGACGGCCCGGACGAAGTGCACCGCAACGCCATCGCCAAGCTCGAGCTCGGCAAGCGCCCGGCTGCCTGATCAGCCCTCGCTGGCCGCCTGCGCGGCCAGCCGGGCCTGCTCCAGCGCCACGGCAAACAGCGCCTGCGCGGCCTGCACGGAGGCCACGTCGGGCCCGGGCATCGCCACGCGCAAGGTCAAGCGGCCGCGCTGCACGATCAGGGCGAACGGAGGTGCCTGCTCCGGCCGCACCAACAGCAACTCGCCCAGCGCACCCTGCAGCCAATGCGCCAGCCAGGGGGTCAGGTTGCTCACGCCGGCATAGTGCGACTTCAGGTCGCCGAGCAGACCGGCGCCTAGCTTGGGCGACATCGCCAGCCAGCGCATCTCTTCCGGCGTCTCCTCGTCCAGCCGGGTCTGCACACCACCGGTGAACTGGTGGTAGAGCTCGTGCTCCAGTGCCTCGAGCAGGCCGCGGGGCATGACCAGCGCATGCGCCTCGGGCTGCAAGCCGACCTCGCCGCGCAGTCGCAACTCGTGCTCGCCCAGGTAGTGGCGCTGCGATGGCCCCCATTCGATCCGCCCCTCCAGCCCCGGCTGGCCGGTCTCGATGACGAACCCCTCCTGCTCGCGGATCCCGCGCAGGGCGAAGCCGTTGGCCTCGCACCAAGCCACCAGAGCGGCCTGGTCGCCGGGCGCCGAGGCGCCGCGCCACCATTGCTTGAAGGACTTGAGCATGGTTGGATTAGAGTGGGAGCCGCCAACCCGCACGAGGAGCAGAGGTCATGATCGAAGTGTATTCGTGGGCCACGCCCAATGGCCACAAGGTCCACATCATGCTGGAGGAGTGTGGCCTGGCCTATCGAACGATCCCCGTGGACATCGGCACGGGCGACCAGTTCAAACCCGAGTTCCTTGCCATCAGCCCCAACAACAAGATCCCCGCGATCGTCGACCCGGATGGCCCGGACGGTGCGCCGATCTCCCTGTTCGAGTCTGGCGCCATCTTGCTCTACCTGGCCGGCAAGACCGGCAAGCTGCTGCCGGAGAGCACGCGAGGCAAGTACGAGGTGCTGCAGTGGCTGATGTTCCAGATGGGCAGCGTGGGGCCGATGCTGGGGCAGGCGCACCACTTCCGCATCTATGCGCCGGAGAAGCTGCCGTATGCAGTCGACCGCTACACCAACGAAGCCCGGCGTATCTACAACGTGATGAACAAGCGGCTGGCCAACTCGCGCTACATCGGCGGCAAGGAGTACAGCATCGCCGACATCGCCATCTTCCCCTGGCTGCGATCCTGGAAGAACCAGGGCATCGACTGGAACGAACACCCCCATCTGAAGGGTTGGTTCGACGAGATTTCCAAGCGCCCGGCTGTTATGAGGGGCGTCGAGGTGCTGGCCGACAAGCGACGATCCATCACCGACGACACCGCCCGCGACGTGCTCTTCGGCGAGCGCCAGTACGCGCGGCATTGACGGGGCTTCGCGCTCCTACAATGCGCGCCCACACTGCCCGTAGCTCAACTGGATAGAGCACCAGCCTTCTAAGCTGGGGGTCGGGGGTTCGAGTCCCTCCGGGCAGGCCATTCGGTGCCTTCAAGACCATTCACGCCGAGACGCCACCCACCGTTCCTGTGACGCCTGAAGGTGTGAGCGCATGGCCGTCTGGGCGGCGAGCACATCCCGTGCTTCCAGCGCGCGCAGGATGACCTCGTGCTCGCGCAGCGCCTCCATCCACGTTTGCGTGCTCTCCGACCGCACACTGAGCTGGGACGAGATCGGGCTGTGGCGCTCGTCGAACAGTTCCCTGACCAGCCGCTCCATGACCGAGTTGCCCGTCATGGCGGCGATCGCCAAATGAAATGCGCGGTCGTCGTCCAGCGGGGACCGGTTCTCCGCAATTGCGGCACGCATCTCGTCCAAGGCCTTTGACACGTTGTCGAGCCCTTCCGGCGTGACGCGGCCACACGCCAGCGCGACGATGGAGCCCTCCAGCGCCGAGCGCGCCTGCATCAGCTCGATCGGGCTTTCTCCCAGCGAGCCACTCGTGGTCGTTGCCCGCTCCGACGCCGCGCAGACATAGACGCCGGCACCCATCCGGACTTCCACGCTGCCGTCCACCTCCAGCGCGATCAGCGCCTCGCGGACCGATGGACGCGACACGCCGAGCTGCTGGGCCAGGTCGCGTTCCGGCGGTAGCCGGGCACCGACGGGGTAGTCGCCCTGCTTGATGAGCCCGCGGATCTGGTCGGCGATCTGTTGGTAAAGGCGCCGGTTGTCGATGGGTTTGAGCTGACTGATCAAAGGAATGGGCCCTCGATGGACACGATTGAGGCCAAGTGGCCTTACCAGATGGATTGGGTGAAAGTGTACGTCGCTTCGAGGCACTCATAGGTGATTGGCGACATAAAAGCCGAGTAGTAAGGGTAACTACGGTAAGGCCAATTCAAGAAAAGCAGTAAATTGGCCTTACCAACACAGAGCACCTGCCCCTGTGACGGCGAACCCGAGGCATCGGCCCCCATCAACCGGAACAGGCGACATGCGATACCAGTTCGATTTCAGCGCTCCGCTGGCGTATTGGCCGGATTTCCTGGCGGGTGCGGCAACCACCTTGGGCTTGTCGCTGGCCGCATCGGCTTTCGGCTTCCTGCTCGGCGTCTTCTGTGCGCTGGCCAGCACGGGCCGCTCGGCGTGGCTGGCGCGGCTGTGCTCGGTGTATGTGGAGACGATCCGAAACACCCCGCTGCTGGTCCAGATCTTCATCGTCTACTTCGGGTTCGCATCGGTCGGCATCAAGGTCGATGCGCTCACCGCAGCCACCGCAGCGCTGGTGATCAACGTTGGCGCCTACACCTCCGAGATCGTGCGGGCGGGGGTCGAATCCATCCCGCGGGGGCAACTGGAGGCCGCCGAGTGCCTGGCACTCAACCGCCGACAGGTGCTGATGCACGTGGTGCTGCCACCGGCGATCGAGCGGGTCTACCCCGCACTCACCAGCCAGTACGTGCTGCTGATGCTGGCCTCGTCGATCACCTCGCAGATCTCGGCCGAGGAACTCACCGCGGTGGCAAACCGGATCCAGTCCGAGACCTTCCGCTCGGTCGAGACCTACCTGATCGTCGCAGCGGCCTACCTGCTCCTCTCGATGGTCATGCGCGGGGTGTTCTGGTGCGCGAGCTATGTCGCGTTCCCACGTCGCCGGCGCCTCGGCACGCCGATCTGAGCAAGGAACCGCCATGACCTCATTGACCGCCCCCCAACTGCAATTCCTTCTCGGTGGCCTCGCCTGGACCGTGGTGCTCTCGCTGCTCGCGTTCGTCGGCGGCGGGCTGCTGGGATTTGCCGTGGCCATCGCGCGGGTCTACGGCCCGAACATCACCCGCCAGTTGGTCATGCTGTACATCAAGCTGATCCAGGGCACGCCGCTGCTCGTGCTGCTGTCGCTCGCGTACTTCGGCTTGCCGAGCCTGGGGGTGAACGTCGAGCCGCTCACAGCCGCCGGCCTGGGCTTGAGCATCTACGTGTCGGCCTACCTGGGCGAGATCTGGCGTGGCTGCATCGAGTCGGTGCCCAAGACGCAGGCCGAGGCCGCGGAATGCCTGGCACTCAACTGGGGGCAACGCCTGATCCACGTGATCCTGCCGCAGGCGCTGAAGATCGCCACGCCGCCCACCGTCGGCTTCATGGTGCAGATCGTCAAGAACACTTCCTTGGCGTCCGCCATCGGCTTCGTCGAGTTGGCTCGCGCCGGCCAGGTCATCAACAACTCGACCTTCCAGCCCTTCGTCATCTTCATGCTTGTGGCGGCGCTGTACTTCGCACTCTGCTTCCCCCTGTCGGTGTGGAGCCGACGCCTCGAAAGGAAATTCAATGTCGCCCATCGTTAAGGTCGAGTCGATCTCCAAGAGCTTCGGCGCCGTCCGCGTGCTGGAGGGGGTGTCCTTCACAGTGAACAAGGGCTCGGTGGTCGCCATCATCGGCCGCAGCGGATCTGGCAAGAGCACCGCGCTGCGCTGCATCGACCGCCTCGAAACCGTCAACGACGGCCGTATCGAGGTCTGCGGGCACGACATCACCTCGCCGAAGCTGGATCTGCAGCAGTTGCGGCGCGACGTGGGCATCGTGTTCCAGAGCTACAACCTGTTCCCGCACATGACCGTCGAGCAGAACATCTTGCTCGCCCCGCGCCTGGTGCTCAACCTGAAGGGCGCTGAGCTTCGCGAACGCGCCCACGCCGTACTGGCCCAGGTCGGGCTGTCGGACAAGGCCCAGGCCTACCCGTCGCAGCTCTCGGGTGGCCAGCAGCAACGCGTGGCGATCGCCCGGTCGCTGGCCATGGCGCCCAAGCTGATGTTGTTCGACGAGGTGACCTCGGCGCTCGACCCGGAACTCACCGGCGAGGTGTTGCGCGTGATGGAAAAGCTCGCCGCCGATGGCATGACCATGATCCTCGTCACGCACGAGATGGCATTCGCTCGCAAGGTCGCCGACGAAGTCATCTTCATGCACCGCGGCAAGGTGTGGGAGCAGGGCCCGGGCGAGATGCTCGACGCACCGAAGACTGAAGAACTGCGCAATTTCGTCGGCAGCGGGCTCTGACGAGCCTTCGCCAATTTCGTCCCTTACCCCGAAAGAGAGACTTCCATGATCCAACGTTCCTGTTTCGTTCGCGCCATGTGCGCCAGCGTCGCACTGCTCGCCATCGCCGGCACCGCCCGTGCCGACCAGCTCGACGACGTGCGGGCGGCCAAGAAGCTGCGTGTCGCCATCGACCTCGGCTCGCCGCCCTTCGGCACCAACGACGCCGCCATGAACCCGACCGGCTCCGACGTGGAAACCGCCCGCCTGCTGGCCAAGGATCTTGGGGTCGAGCTGGAGATCGTGCAGACCACGGGCGCCAACCGCATCCCGTTTCTTCAAACCGGCAAGGCGGACGTGGTGATCTCGTCGCTGTCGGTCACGCCCGAGCGCGAGAAGGTGATCGACTTCTCGACCCCGTATGCGCAGATCCAGGCCGTGGTCGCGGCGCCCAAGCCGGTCGCCGTCACGGGCTTCGCCGATCTGGCCGGCAAACGGGTCGCCACGGCCCGGGGCACCACCAACGACCGCCTCGCCACAGAAGGCGCCAAGGGCGCGCAGATCGTCCGCTTCGACGACGACAGCACGCTCGTCACCGCCATCGCCAGCGGCCAGGTCGAGATCTTCGCCACCTCGCCGGCCATCGTGAAGACGGTGGTGTCCAAGGCACCCGCGCTGGGGGTCGAGATCAAGTTCGTGATGCAGAGCTTCCCGCTGGGCATCGGCATGCGCAAGGGCGAGCCCAAGCTGCAGACCTGGATCAACCAATGGGTCACCAAGAACACCGAGAACGGCAAGCTCTCCGAGATCTACAAGCGCTTCCACGGCTGATGCGTCGCCTCCCCACCGAACCAAGGACTCAGCCATGCTGACCGTGATCTGCGAGACACCCGGCACCTTGCGCGCCGAAGACCGCCCCATGCCCGTGCGCGGCGACGACGAGGTGCTGCTGCGCGTCAAGCGTGTCGGTGTCTGCGGGACCGACCTGCACATCTTCACCGGCAACCAGCCCTACCTGAACTATCCCCGGGTGATGGGGCACGAGCTGTCGGGCATCGTCGAGCAGGCGCCAGCCGGTGGCCGGCTGTCGGCCGGCGACCCGGTCTACGTGATGCCCTACCTGTCCTGCGGCAAGTGCATCGCCTGCCGCCAGGGCAGGACCAACTGCTGCGTCAACATCCAGGTGCTGGGTGTTCACCGCGACGGCGCGTTCACCGAGTACCTCACCGTCCCGCAGGCCTTCGTGCACAAGGCCGAAGGCGTGTCGCTGGATCAGGCCGCGATGGTCGAGTTCCTCGCCATCGGCGCCCATGCGGTGCGCCGGGCCGATGTGAAAGCCGGGCAGCGTGTGCTGGTGGTCGGCGCCGGGCCGATCGGCATGGCGGCGATGATCTTCTCGAAGCTCCGCGGTGCGCAGGTGACGGCACTCGACACCCGGCAGGACCGGCTCGACTTCTGCACGAAGCAACTGGACATGGCGGCGTCGGTGCAGATCGCCGACGACGACGAACAGCAGCTGGCCGCGCTCACCGACAACGAGTTCTTCGACGTCGTGTTCGACGCCACCGGCAACCCCAAGGCGATGGAGCGTGGCTTCAAGTTCGTCGCCCACGCGGGCACCTACGTGCTGATCTCGGTGGTCGGCGCGACGATCAGCTTCTCGGACCCGGAGTTCCACAAGCGCGAGACCACGCTGCTGGGCAGCCGCAACGCGACGCCGCAAGGGGTGCGTGATGCCGAAGCCTTCGCGC
>JADMKA010000041.1 GCA_018780145.1 Vitreoscilla sp.
CGCCCACGTCCAGGAAGTTGGCCGGCTCGCCGCCGAACAGCTTGATGGTGTCCATGGTGGCCATGGCCAGGCCGGCGCCGTTCACCAGGCAGCCGATGTTGCCGTCCAGGCTGATGTAGGCCAGATCGAACTTAGAGGCCTCGACCTCCGCCGGATCTTCTTCGTCCAGGTCGCGGTAGGCGACGATCTCAGGGTGGCGGAACAGCGCGTTCGCGTCGAAGTTGAACTTCGCGTCCAGTGCGATCACGTTGCCCTTGCTGTCGCGGTTCAGCGGGTTGATCTCCACCAGCGACGCATCGGTCTCCATATAGCACTTGTAGAGCTTCTGGAAAATGTCGCAGGCTTGCGCGGTGGAGTCGGCGGGCATGCCGATGCCATCGGCAATTTCCTTCGCTTGCGCGTCGGTCAGGCCGACCAGCGGATCCACGAAGACCTTGATGATCTTCTCGGGCGTGCTGTGGGCGACTTCCTCGATGTCCATGCCGCCTTCGCTGGAGGCGATGAACGCCACCTTCTGGCTGGCACGGTCGGTCACGACCGACACGTAATATTCCTTCTGGATGTCCGCGCCGTCTTCGATGTAGAGGCGCCGCACCAGTTGGCCTTCGGGGCCAGTCTGGTGGGTCTTGAGCTGCATGCCGAGGATCTCACCGGCCAGGCGCTTGACGTCGTCCAGGGTCTTGGCCACCTTCACGCCGCCACCCTTGCCGCGGCCGCCGGCGTGGATCTGCGCCTTCACGACCCACACTGGGCCGCCCAGCTTCTGAGCCGCTTCCAGCGCTTCCTGCACATTGAAGGCCGGGTAGCCGCGGGGCACCGGCACGCCGAATTGGCGAAGGAGTTCCTTGCCTTGGTATTCGTGGATCTTCATGGGGCTCTTTTCGTGAGTTCAGGACGAAATCGGGGCGATCAGGTTCTCTGGCATGCAGCCGCCGGACGCCCCCTCGGGCGGCTCCGGCGGGGGATTTTGCGTCACTTTGTTGATGCCGGGCTGACGAAACCAGCGGGGGAAGTGCAGCCGAACCGCCTCGCCATGGCTGACCAGGGCGTGGCAGCGGTCGAGCTGGAAGGGCTTTTCGTCGCCGTCGCCATGCGTGGCGAGCACCTCGCCGGCGAAGGCCTGGATGACCGCCGTGGGCAGCACGTCGGCCAGTTCGGTCAGGTGGGTGCAGCCGCGCAGGCCGCCGGTACGCTCACGCACGGCGCGCCTGAAGCCGTTGAGCAGGTTCAGGCCGACGAAGGACTGGTAGGTGTCGCCGTGCTGCTCGCATTGGCCCGGAAAAGGCATCGCGCGCGACTCGGCGCCAGCCTGGAGCACGTTGAACTCGGTGTCGACAACCAGCCGCAGGTGCAGATCGTGGATGGGTTCGCCGGCCGGGCGGATGCCGCCGGGCCGGCCGGTGGGGCGTGTCTTCACGTCGGTCACCTGCGCATCGATCTCCCACTGGCCGTCGCTACGCGCATAAGCCTGAACCTGGATCGAGCGCTGGTGCTTGAGCTGGCGGTGGGCGTCGGCGGGAGGCAGCGGCATGGGGGAAGGCACCCGGGCCGGGCCGGCGCTGAGCGGCCAGCGTTGGCTCTAGGCAGGATGTTCTTTCACTGTAACACGCGTGCTGCAGCGCAACATACGTGTTTCCCGCCGCTCATTCCCCGGCGTCGTCCCGGCCCCCGACCAGGCGGCGGATGACCTCTGCGGCGAAGCCCCGCGAGGCCAGGAAGCGCATCTGCCTGGCACGGCCCGCGGCGTCGGCGGGCAGCTCGCCGCCAAAGCGGCGGCGCCAGACCTCTCGGGCGCGGGCCAGCTCGGTCTCGCGCAACTGGCGCGCGGTGTCGGCATCGAGCTCGACACCGTGGCGCGCCAACTCCTGGCGGATGCGGGCCGTGCCCTGGCGGGCGGCGCGCGCATGCACCCGGCTTTCGGCGAAGCGGGCGTCGCTGAGGTGGTGTGCGGCTTCCAGGGTGTCGAGCAAGGCCTCGACCTCGGCTGTTGCGCGCTCGGTGTCGAAGGCTTCTGCCGCCAGGCCCACGGCCTCGCCGTGCTCGGCCGCGGCCCACAGCGCCCGCTTGCGGCTGTGAGCAAGCAGCTTGACGAGAAGCTCGGCCCGGCTGTGCTCGCGCCGGGCCAGCAGCGCGAGGGCCTGGCCCTTCAGGCTGAGTGGCGGGCGCTTCATCGCGCGCGGCAGGCCTTTTTGGGAGCGGTGGTTTACTCCGCGGCCTTCGGGGCCAGCAGCGGCACGCCCATGGCCTCGCGCACCTTGTTCTCGATTTCGTAGGCCAGCTCCGGGTTCTCGCGCAGGAACTCGCGCGAGTTGTCCTTGCCCTGGCCGATCTTCTCGCCGTTGTAGGCGTACCAGGAGCCGGACTTATCGACGATCTTGGCGGCCACGCCCAGGTCGATGATCTCGCCCTCGCGGCTGGTGCCCTCGCCGTAGAGGATGTCGAACTCGGCCTCCTTGAACGGCGGGGCGACCTTGTTCTTGACGACCTTGACGCGGGTCTCGTTGCCGATGATCTCTTCGCCCTTCTTGATCGAGCCGATGCGGCGGATGTCCAGCCGGACCGATGAGTAGAACTTCAGCGCGTTGCCGCCGGTGGTGGTCTCGGGGCTGCCGAACATCACACCGATCTTCATGCGGATCTGGTTGATGAAGATGACCATGCAGTTGGACTTCTTGATCGACGCGGTGAGTTTGCGCAGCGCCTGGCTCATCAAGCGGGCCTGCAGGCCGGGCAGCGAATCACCCATCTCGCCTTCCAGCTCGGCCTTGGGCGTGAGCGCCGCGACCGAGTCGACGATGACCAGATCGACCGCGCCGGAGCGCACCAGGGAGTCGACGATCTCCAACGCTTGCTCGCCGGTGTCGGGCTGGCTGATCAGCAGCTCCTGCAGGTTCACGCCGAGTTTCTGGGCGTACTGGATGTCCAGCGCGTGCTCGGCGTCGATGAAGGCGGCGACGCCGCCCAGCTTCTGCATCTCGGCCACCACCTGCAGCGTGAGCGTGGTCTTGCCCGAGGATTCCGGGCCGTAGATCTCGACCACCCGGCCGCGCGGCAGGCCGCCGACGCCCAGGGCGATGTCCAGGCCCAGCGAGCCGGTGGAGACGACCTGGATGTCCTCGATCACCTCCCCTTCGCCCAGGCGCATGATCGAGCCCTTGCCGAACTGCTTCTCGATCTGGGCCAGGGCTGCCTGCAGGGCTTTTGACTTTTCGGTGCTGAGGTTCTTCACGGGCGCGTCCATGGCGGGGTTCTCCTCGATCGCTGTCGGGTGAGTGGGGGGTGGTTGGCGGCCGATTATGTCAGAAGCTGGATATTCGTACAGTAGGTATCGCGCACCTTGTCCAAGGTCAAGCTTCGGCAGAACGCCGCTGCCTAGAATGCGCAGGCGGACGGTCAACAGAACCGCCCCGAGGAGACAAGTGGCATGCGCATCCTGATTGCGGAAGATGACCAGGTCCTGGCCGATGGCCTGCTGCGCTCGCTGCGCGGCGCGGGCTACGCGGTGGACCAGGTCGGCAGCGGCAGCGAGGCCGACGCCGCGTTGGCATCGCACGAGTTCGACCTGGTGATCCTCGACCTGGGGCTGCCGAAGCTGCACGGGCTGGAGGTGCTGCGCAAGCTCCGCGCGCGCGGCTCGTCGATGCCGGTGCTGATCCTCACCGCCGCCGATTCGGTCGAGCAGCGCGTCAAGGGGCTCGATCTCGGTGCCGACGACTACATGGCCAAGCCCTTCTCGCTGCAGGAGCTCGAGGCCCGCGTGCGGGCACTGACCCGGCGCGGGCTGGGCACGGCCTCCAGCCTGATCAAGCACGGCCCGCTGACCTTCGATGCCACCGGCCGGGTGGCCTACATCAACGAGCAGATGATCGAACTCTCGGCGCGCGAGATCAGCCTGCTGGAGGTGCTGCTGCAGCGCGCCGGCCGTCTGGTCAGCAAGGACCAGCTCGTCGCCCGGTTGTGCGAATGGGGCGAAGAGGTCAGCAACAACGCCATCGAGGTCTACATCCACCGCCTGCGCAAGAAGATCGAGCAGGGCCCGATCCGCATCGCGACCGTGCGCGGCCTGGGCTACTGCCTGGAAAAGATCCAGGGCTGAGCGGCTGCGGCCCAGCTATCCTGCGGCCGTGAGCAAGGCCACCACCCGCGAGCAACGCTCGCTGTTCGGCGAGATCCTCGATTGGATGCTCGTGCCGCTGCTGTTGCTGTGGCCGATGAGCGCGGCGCTGACCTGGCTGGTGGCGCAGAACATTGCCGCTCGGCCCTACGACCGTGACCTGGCGCAGCTGACGCGCATGATCGCCCGCCAGATGGTGACGCCCGAGGCGGCCGACCCGCGCCACGGCCGCCTGCGTCTGCCCGAGCCGGCCGCCGCCCTGCTGCGCAGCGACGACGTCGACCGGGTCTACTTCCAGGTCCGCGGCGAGCGGGGCGAGTTGCTGGCCGGCGACGCCGAGTTGCCGGCTCCGGATGCCGACCCGGCGACGCAGGGCCTCGACGGCGAGGTGCAGTTCCGCGACGAAACCATCCTGAACGAGACCGTGCGCGTGGCCAGCCTGCGTATACAACCGGACGCGGCCGATGCGCCCCGCGTCGCCCTGGTGCAGGTGGCCGAGACGATGGAGAAGCGCAGCCGGCTGACCACCGAGATCATCAAGGGCGTGCTGCTGCCGCAGTACGTGATCCTGCCGGTGGCGGTGCTGCTGGTCTGGTTCGCGCTGGCGCGCGGCATCGCGCCGTTGAACCAGTTGCAGCAGCGCATCCAGCGCCGCGAGAGCCAGGACCTGTCGCCGATCGACGAGCACGACGTGCCCGAGGAGGTGGCGCCGCTGGTGCGCGCGATCAACGAGGTGCTGAGCCGCTTGGACGAGTCGATGTCGAGCCAGAAGCACTTCCTGGCCGACGCGGCCCACCAGCTGAAGACCCCGCTGGCCGGCCTGCGCACCCAGGCCGAGCTGGCCCAGCGCGAGCTCGACGCCGGCGGCGACCCGCAGTCGGTGAAGCGCTCGCTGCAATTGATCGCCCGCTCCAGCCAGCGCGCCGCCCACATGGTGAACCAGCTGCTGTCGATGGCGCGTGCCGAGGACGAGGAGCAGGCTCGCCGGCCCCAGGAGTTCAACCTCGTGCGGCTGGCCACCGACACGGTGCAGGATTTCGTGCCCCGGGCGCTCGACAAGCGCATCGACCTGGGCTACGAGGGCCCCGAGGCGCGTGATGCCGTGCCTCGCCTGCACGGCCAGCCGCTGCTGGTTCGGGAGATGATCCGCAATCTGGTCGACAACGCGCTGCAGTACACGCCCGAGGGCGGCACCGTCACCGTGCGCGTGACACCCGATCCCTTTGGCCAGGTTCTGGTGCTTCAGGTCGAGGACAACGGCCCGGGCATTCCCGAGGCCGAGCGCGACCTGGTGTTCCAGCCGTTCTACCGGGCACTCGGCACCAATGTCGACGGCAGCGGCCTGGGTCTGGCGATCGTGCGCGAGATCGCCGAGCGCCATGGCGCGGTCATCACAGTCGACCAGGCCCGGCCGGCGACCGTGCCAGGGCAGGAGCAGCGGCCCGGCGCGCTGTTCACCTTGCGCTTCCCGCTGCGGCCAACCTGACGCAGTGCACTCAAACGAAAATGCCACCAGCCCGAAGGCCAGTGGCATGGTGTGTCGTTCTACCGGCGGGGCGCGCAGCCCCGCGAGCCGAATTACTTGGCCACGGAGGCCTTGCCACCGTTGGCGAGCGGGAAGCCAGCGCTCCAGGTGCCGGAGTTGATGAGGCCGCCGCCGGAAGCGCTGTAGACGTTCCAGGTGCCGTCCACTTTGATCTCCCAGACGAATTCGTTGCCGTAGACGTTGGCACCGTACGAGCCCATGATGTAGCCCTTGGCGCTTGCGCCCTTGGCCTTGCCACGCGGCCCGCCCAAGGCGGCGTTGGTGCCGGCGCAGTCCAGGTTGGCCCAGGTGCCACCGGCGGTGGTGGCTGTGGCGGTCAGGCCCGTCATGCCATCGCAGTAGCCATCGAACTTGAGGTCGGCGGGGATGGCGGCTTGCGCAAGGCCGGCAACGGCAGTCAGGGCGGCGGCGGCGAACAGTTTGGTCTTCAGCATGGCTCTAGCTCCACAATTGTTTGAACGAACAAAGTGACTGTGCAAAAGAGCCCCCTCGTCATCGTGAATCGCGGGCGACCCATCGTGACCGTGTGAACTCTGGTGCTGGAGCCCAGTCTATTGACAGGCTAGGGACTCGCCATCCCCCGTCCGTGGGGGGAGGTGGAAACCCGAGCCGCTCAACTCTGCATCAAGCGCCGGCTCTTGGCGATCGACATCAGGATCCCCAAGGCCAGGCCCAGCGTCACCATCGCCGTGCCGCCGTAGCTGATGAAAGGCAGCGGGATGCCCACCACCGGCAGGATGCCGCTGACCATGCCCATGTTCACCAGCGCGTAGGTGAAGAAACTCAGGGTGATGGCGCCGGCCAGCAGCCGGGTGAACACGGTGGGCGCCTCGGCAGCGATCATCAGACCGCGCAGGATCAGGAAGCTGAACGACAGCAGCAGGCCCAGCGTGCCGAGCAGGCCGAACTCCTCGGCGAACGCGGCGAAGATGAAATCGGTGGTGCGCTCGGGGATGAACTCCAGGTGGGTCTGGGTGCCGTTCATGAAGCCCTTGCCGGTGAGGCCGCCCGAGCCGATGGCGATCATGCCCTGGATGATGTGGAAGCCCTTGCC
>JADMKA010000128.1 GCA_018780145.1 Vitreoscilla sp.
CGCAGTTCTTCTCGATGAAGCGCAACTGCGGCCGCTCGGGGTTGTCGGCCAGCGCTGCCTCCGGGCAGGCGCCGACGCAGCTCAGGCACATCGTGCAGCGGCCGGTGTCGATGACCAAGGTGCCGAAGGGAGCGCCCGCGGCGGGCAGGGTGATCTCGTCGGCCGGCTGCGGCGCCTGGGCCATCAGGTGGTCGATGGCGAGATCCAGCGTGGCGCGCTTGGCAGCCTGGGCGGCAAAGGACGCCGGCCGGGCCACGGTCCGCGCCGCCGGCACCCGCAACGCAAGGTCCAGGGCCGGCAGGTCGCGCGCGTCGCGGGCCTCGATCAGGCGGAAATGCTCGCCGGTGTAGCCCAGGCCATGCAGGATCGCCTGGCCCACGGCCATCTGCTCGGCCAGCGCCGTGCGGTACTCGGGGGCCTCTTCGTCGGTGAGCAGCAACCAGACCTGCGAGGCGCCCTGGGCGATGGCCGCCAGCCAGAGATCGAGCCCGACGCTGGCGGTGTGCCACAGCGCCAACGGCAGCACCCGGGCCGGCACGCCCTGGATGGCGCGGTCCACGCGGGCTGCGCGGCCCAGCTCGCCGATCAATCGGGCGCCGGCACCCTCGCTGTGCAGCAGCAGGGTGGCGTCGCGGCCACCGGCGGCGTTGTAGGCCGTCAGCATGGTGCGCAGCTTGCGGCCCTGGTCGGCCGGTCCCGGGTAGGTGAAGCTCAGGGCGCCGCTGGGGCAGACGGTGCCGCAGGCACCGCAGCCGACGCACAGGTGGGGCTCGACGACGATGCCGCCGCCGGTGGCCAGCGGCACGCCGGCCGAGCCCGGGCCGCGGGGTGCCTTCACCTGGGTCTTGCCTTTCTGCGAGGCGTCGCTGCGGATGGCGCGGGCAGAGCAGACATCGATGCAGGCGCTGCAGCCGATCTGCTCGTTGCGGCTGTGCGCGCAGAGCTTGGCCTCGTAGCGGAAGAAGCGCGGCTTTTCGAACTCGCCGACGGCGTCGCGCAACTCCAGCACGGCACGGGTCAGCGCACGCTCGTCGGCACCGGTGTGGAAGTAGCCTTGCGGCGGCTGGTGCATGCTGAAGGCCGGCGCGGCGCGCAGATCCAGCACCAGGTCGAAGCGGGCCTCGTGCGCCTGCGCGGCGCGTGAGAAATCGATGGCGCCGGCAGCGTCGCAGACGCGAACGCAATCGCGGTGGCTCTTGCAGGCCGACAGATCCACCTGGTAGCCGAGGTCGATGGCCCCCTCGGGGCAGGCGTCGACGCAGGCATTGCAGCGGGTGCACAGATCCAGGTCGATCGGGTTGTCGCTCTGCCACGTGGCCTCGAAGTTCCCCAGCCAGCCGGTCAGGCGCGACAGGCGGCCGCGCTGCACCACCCGCTCGTGCGCCTGCGGCAGGGGGCCGGCGTCGACCAACAGCGTGAGATCCAGCTTGTCGGCCAACAGCGCGCCGGCGCGCTCGGTGGCCTCGGCCTCGCCGATCACCAGGCAGCGCCCGCCGCTGCGGTAGCTGACGGTGCCCACCGGTTCGGGTGCGGGCAACTGCGCTGCCGCCAGCAGGGCGGCGATCTTGGGCGTGGCGGCACTGGCATCTCTCGACCAGCCCCCGGTTTCGCGGATGTTGACGAAGCGGATCGGCCGCTCGCTGACGCGGGCCGCGCCCTCGGTCTGGTCGTTCAGCTCCAGGAACAGGCGCTGCTCCTGCGTGCAGGCGACGAGCAACTCCTCGCCGGACGCGGCCGTGGCCTTGGCGGCGCGCTGGAAGGCCGGCGCCTCGCGCCTGCACAGCACGCTGTGCAGGGTGTCCAGGCCCTCAGGGTTGGCGCCCGGCGTCCGGGACAAGGCCTGGCTCAGTGCCGGGGCGTCCAGGGGCATCGTCCGGTTGCAGTCGCAGATCAGGGTCTTCATCGGGGGCGCCGGCGTCAACCGGCGTGGGCAGGGCAGGTGAGGGGGCGCCCTCGGGCGGTTGGTCGGGGTGCTTGAACAGGCCCAGGAACTGGCCCTGGACCATCTTTTCCAGCATGCCAGGGGGCAGGGGATCGGGGATGCCGTAGTCGTCGATGTAGGTGTCCAGGCCGTCCATCACGTTGAAGTGCGGGTCGCTGAACAGGGTCTTCAGCGCGGCATTGCGCACCGGGCCGTCGACATCGCGGGCGACGAAGCGGGAGAAGTCGGAGGCCGGTGTGAGCGCCTGGGCCTCGGCCAATGTGGGCGGCGGCGGCGGTGCTGGCTCGGCAGGCCGCTCCTGCGGGGGATGTGGTGCGGGCGCAGGCACCACGGCCACCGCCTCGGCCGCCGGGGCGGGCTCGGGCAACGGCGCAGCCTCGCGCGCCCCGGCCTTGCGGCGTGACCAGCGGGCGAGAAAACCGTCGGCGTCGGCCATGGCGTTGACAGGCCCTAGCGCCGGTCGGGCGACTGGAACGAGGCCGGGCGTTGGCGGCGCTTGGGCTCGGGCCGGTGGTGCTCGTCGGTGAAGCCCTGCAACCACCCGCGCACGGCGGTGGGCAGCGGCAGGTTGTCGACACGCTCCTGCGCGTCCAGCAGCCGGCCGGCCTCGTTGTAGGACAGGGTCACCAGTTCGGGCCAGGCACGGGACGGGTCGGCGTCATCGATGCGCCACATCACGAACCACACCGGCTGGCCCGAGGTGAGGTTGAGGTAGTAGCCCTCGGCCTCGTCGGCGTACAGCGTGGCCTTCAGCCCGGGGTAGAGAAACTGCGCGGTCTGGCCATCGTCGCGCAGGGTGCGCGGCGTGTCGCCGAAACCGCCTTCGTCCAACGCCACGTCGGCGATGCGGAAGCCCCAGTCCTCCCATCGGGTGGGCTGTTTTCGGCGCTCGATGAGCACCGCGACGCTGAGGCTGGGGCGCTCGGACATATGCAAGCCCATTCTAGGCAGCGCGGGTGGCGCGCGCCTCGGTGAAATGACCAAGGGCGACAGCCTGAATCGGACAGGCTGTCGCACGCAGCGACAAGTTGTCGGCACCCCTTCGGGCTCACCCTATTGAAAGCCCGTTCGGGATGACCGGTAATGCAACGTGGATATGCAAGGCCGTGCATGGGCCTGCGAACCTGGAGCACCCGATGAGCAAGACACCGTCGTCAGAAACCGGCCCGCGCCTGTCGCGCCGTCTCGTCTTTGCAGGGGCCGGCACCGCCGGCGCGCTGGCCGCCGCCGCCGTGCTGCTGCCGAAGGCGCCCGAAGTGCCCGCGCCCGACACGGCCGCCGCCCCGCCAGCAGCCGGCGACCAGGGCCGTTACCAGGTCACCCCGCATGTGCTGCGGTACTACCAGACCGCCAAGGTCTGACGGTTGAGACTCCAGGAGTAACCATGTTGCTGACCCGCAAATCCGGCACCGGTGCCGGCGCCCTCGGCCCGTCCAGCCTGGTCGATCACCTGTCGAGGGGCCTGGCCCGCGCGGTGCCCACGATGGACCGGCGGTCCTTCCTGCGCCGCTCCGGCCTGGGCGTGGGGGCCGGCCTGGCCGCGTCGCAGCTCACCCTGGTGCGCAAGGCCCGGGCGGCCGATGCGCCGGCGGCCGACGGCGCCGCCAAGAAGGTGGTGGTGCGCCGCACGATCTGCGGGCACTGTTCGGTGGGCTGCGCCATCGACGCGGTGGTCGAGAACGGCGTCTGGGTGCGCCAGGAACCGGTGTTCGACTCGCCCATCAACCTGGGTGCTCACTGCGCCAAGGGCGCCGCCCTGCGCGAGCACGGCCACGGGGAGTACCGGCTGAAGTACCCGATGAAGCTGGTCAACGGCAAGTACCAGCGCATGAGCTGGGACGACGCGCTCGCCGAGATCAGCGCCAAGATGCTGGATCTGCGCAAGCAGAGCGGGCCCGACTCGATCTTCATCGTCGGCTCGTCCAAGCACAACAACGAGCAGGCCTACCTGCTGCGCAAGTGGGTGTCCTTCTGGGGCACCAACAACACCGACCACCAGGCCCGCATCTGCCACTCCACCACGGTGGCAGGCGTCGCGAACACCTGGGGCTACGGTGCGATGACCAATTCGTACAACGACATGCAGAACGCCAAGGCGGCGATGTACATCGGCAGCAACGCTGCCGAGGCACACCCGGTCTCGATGTTGCACATGCTGCATGCCAAGGAGACCGGCTGCAAGATGATCGTGGTCGACCCGCGCTTCACCCGCACGGCCGCCAAGGCAGATGAGTACGTGCGTATCCGCTCGGGCAGCGACATCCCCTTCCTGTTCGGCGTGATGTACCACATCTTCAAGAACGGCTGGGAGGACAAGAAGTACATCGAGGACCGTGTCTACGGCATGGAGAAGGTCCGCGACGAGGTGCTCGCCAAGTGGACGCCCGACAAGGTCCAGGAGGCCTGCGGCGTGGACGAAGCCACCTGCCTGAAGGTGGCCACGATCATGGCCGAGAACCGGCCCAGCACGGTGGTCTGGTGCATGGGCCAGACCCAGCACACCATCGGCAACGCCATCGTGCGTGCCTCCTGCCTGCTGCAGCTGGCGCTGGGCAACGTCGGCAAGAGCGGTGGCGGCACCAACATCTTCCGCGGCCACGACAACGTGCAGGGCGCCACCGACGTCGGCCCCAACCCCGATTCGCTGCCGGGTTACTACGGCCTGGCCGAAGGCTCCTGGAAGCACTTCGCCAAAGCCTGGGACGTCGACTTCGAGTGGATCAAGAAGCAGTACGCCCCCGGCATGATGGGCAAGCCCGGCATGACCGTCTCGCGCTGGATCGACGGCGTGATGGAGAAGAACGAGCTGATCGACCAGGAGTCCAACCTGCGCGGCCTGTTCTTCTGGGGCCATGCCCCGAACTCGCAGACGCGCGGCCTGGAGATGAAGCGCGCGATGGACAAGCTGGATCTGCTGGTGGTGGTGGACCCGTTCCCCAGCGCCACCGCGGCCATGGCCGCAATGCCCGGCAAGGCGGAGGACCAGAACCCCAACCGGGCGGTCTACCTGCTGCCGGCCAGCACCCAGTTCGAGACCAGCGGCTCCTGCACCGCCAGCAACCGCTCGCTGCAATGGCGCGAGAAGGTCATCGAGCCGCTCTGGGAAAGCCGCAGCGACCACATGATCATGTACCAGCTCGCCGAGAAGCTCGGCTTCGGCAAGGAGCTGGTGAAGAACTACAAGATCGTCGACGCCAAGGGCGGCAAGGAGCCCGAGCCGGAATCCATCCTGCGCGAGATCAACAAGTGCGTCTGGACCATCGGCTACACCGGTCAGAGCCCGGAGCGCCTGAAGGCCCACATGCGCAACATGAACGTCTTCGACGTGAAGACGCTCAAGGCCAAGGGCGGCATCGACAAGGAAACCGGCTACAAGCTCGACGGTGAGTACTTCGGCCTGCCCTGGCCGTGCTACGGCACGCCCGAGATGCGCCACCCCGGCTCGCCGAACCTCTACGACACCTCCAAGCACGTGATGGAGGGAGGGGGCAACTTCCGGGCGAACTTCGGTGTCGAGCGCGAGGGCGTCTCGCTGCTGGCCGGCGACGGCTCGCATTCGGCCGGCGCCGACCTGACCACCGGCTACCCGGAGTTCGACCACCTGCTGCTGAAGAAGCTGGGGTGGTGGGGCGAGTTGAGCGAGGCCGAGCAAAAGGCGGCAGAAGGCAAGAACTGGAAGACCGACTCGTCGGGCGGCATCATCCGGGTGGCCATGAAGAACCACGGCTGCCACCCCTTCGGCAATGCCAAGGCGCGGGCGGTGGTCTGGAATTTCCCGGATCCGGTGCCGCAGCATCGCGAACCGCTGTACAGCAACCGCCCCGAGCTGATCGCCAAGTACCCGACGCACGACGACAAGAAGGCCTTCTGGCGTCTGCCCACCCTCTACAAGAGCGTGCAGGAGAAGAACAAGGACATCGGCAAGACCTACCCGCTGATCATGACCAGCGGCCGCCTGGTGGAGTACGAGGGCGGTGGCGAAGAGACCCGCTCCAACCCCTGGCTGGCCGAACTGCAGCAGGAGATGTTCGTCGAGATCAACCCGAAGGCGGCCAACGACCGGGGCATCCGCAACGGCGACGATGTCTGGGTGAAGACGCCGCCGATGCAGGCCGTGCCCGAGTTCAAGGGCATCCGGGTCAAGGCCCTCGTCACCGAGCGGGTGGACGCCGAGACGGTGTTCCTGCCCTTCCACTTCTCGGGCCGCTGGGGCGGCGTCGACCTCGCGCCGTACTACCCCGAGGGCGCGATGCCGGTGATTCGCGGCGAGGCCATCAACACCGCCACGACCTATGGCTACGACAGCGTGACGATGATGCAAGAAACCAAGACCACCTTGTGCCAGATCGAAAAGGCCACGGCCTGAGCCGCCAGGAGACCACCACATGGCCCGAATGAAATTCATCTGCGACGCAGAGCGTTGCATCGAGTGCAACGGCTGCACCACCGCCTGCAAGGCCGAGCACGACGTGCCCTGGGGCGTGAACCGCCGCCGCGTCGTCACCCTGGACGACGGCCTTCCCGGCGAGAAGAGCATCTCGGTGGCGTGCATGCACTGCTCCGACGCGCCCTGCATGGCTGTCTGCCCGGTGGACTGCTTCTACCGCACCGACGATGGCGTGGTGCTGCACGACAAGGACGTGTGCATCGGCTGCGGCTACTGCAGCTACGCCTGCCCCTTTGGCGCCCCCCAGTTCCCGAGCAACGGCACCTTCGGCCTGCGCGGCAAGATGGACAAGTGCACCTTCTGCGCCGGCGGCCCGGA
>JADMKA010000105.1 GCA_018780145.1 Vitreoscilla sp.
GCACGTAGAACAGCTTGGTGTCGGGCGAGTAGGCCATCGGCATCTGGTTCTTGCCGCCGAGGAACGAGGGCGCCGCGAACACGGTGTTGCCCTTCTTGCCATCGGCCCCCGCGGTCGGGTCGCCCGGGCGGTTCTCCGGCACCAGGTTCGGCCGGCCGGTCTTCAGGTCGACACCCGTGGCCCAGGTGATCTTCTTGACGAAGGGGAAGGCGTTCTCGAGCTTGCCGTTCTTCGCGTCGATGACGTAGAAGAAGCCGTTGCGGTCGGCCTTGCCGCCGAGCACCTTGCCGCCTTCGTCGTAGGTGACGAACTCGTTGACGCCGTCGAAATCCCAGCCGTCGTTCGGGGTGCCCTGGTAGTGCCAGACGATCTGGCCGGTCTTCACGTCGATGGCGACTGTGGAGCAGGAGAACAGGTTGTCGCCCTTGCGCAGGTGGCTGTTCCACGGCGACGGGTTGCCGGTACCGAAGTAGGCCAGCCCGGTCTTGGCGTTGTAGGTGCCGCCCAGCCAGGTGGCCGCGCCGCCGGTCTTCCACAGGTCACCCGGCCAGCTCTTGCCGGTGGTGCCGGAGATGCCGATCTCGGTCTTGTTGCCCTTGTCGTCGTACTTGTAGCCCATGTGGCCTTCGACGGTGGGGCGCACCCAGACCAGCGCGCCGGTCTTGGGGTTGCGGGCCTCGACGCGGCCGACCACGCCGAACTCGCCACCGGAGACGCCGGTGAGCAGCAGGCCGTTGGCGATCAGCGGTGCGGCGGAGGCCGAGTAGCCATCGGCGTAGTTGTCGATCTTTTCCTTCCAGACGACTTCACCGGTGTCCTGGCTCAGGGCCACCAGTTGGGCATCCAGCGTGGCGAAGATCACCAGGTTGTCGTACAGCGCAGCGCCGCGGTTGATCACGTCGCAGCAGGGCATGATGCCCTCGGGCAGGCGGTGCTCGTACTTCCACAGCTTGGCACCGGTCTTGGCGTCGAGCGCGAAGATGCGCGAGTACGAGGCGGTGACGAACATCTTGCCGTTGTGGATCACCGGCTGCGATTCCTGGCCGCGCTGCTTTTCGCCGCCGAACGAGAAGGACCAGGCGGGCACCAGCTTGCCGATGTTGCCGACGTTGATGGTCTTCAGCGGCGAGTAGCGCTGGCCCTGGTTGCCCATGCCCCAGGACAGGATGTCGCCGGTGGAGCTGGCGTCGTTCTCGATCATCTGGTCGGTCACCACCGCCTGGGCGGACATGGACGCAAGGGCCATGGTGATCAGCAAGCTCGACAGTTTCAGTCGCATGGAAAGTCTCCTGGTATGAGATGAAGGAAGGTACGCCGCCTGGTTGTTCCATCGGGGCACTGTGGCCGGCGGTCAGGTGTCTTTCTCGGCAACTACCGTGCCATCGCGATGGGAGGCCTTCGACGCCATGCACGAATCCGGAAACCACTCATCCGCTAGGGAAAACGCGCGCTGGCTGTACCACGCTTGAGCACTGCGACACGACAGCGTGTCGCGTGACGTTGCGTCAGCGCAAGGATTTGCCGGGTGCGAGCGCCTGCCGCTCGTAAAGCGGGTACAGGTGCGCCACGTTGCGCAGGTACTCGGTCTGGAAGGCCGCCCAGGCGGCGAACTCCGGCGGCACCGGCGCACGCAGCAGCTCGTTCATCTCCAGCCCGCTGGCCGCGGCGGCGCGGAAGTGGCCGTCCAGCCAGCGCAGGTAGCGCTGCGTCTGCGAGATCCCGCTGCCGTCGTCGAACACCGGGCCGTGGCTGGGCACCACGGTGCGTAGCGGCGGCTGGCCCAGCGCGTCCAGACTGGCCAGCCAGTCGGCCACGTGAGCATGCGGCGTGGTCGGGATGCGGCGCGAGAACACCAGCCCGCCGACGAAGGCCACGCCACTGGCGCGGTCCACCAGCACCAGATCCGAGGCCGTGTGGCCGCGCAACTCGCGCAGCACGAACTCACGGTTCCCGACACGCCAGGGGCCGGGCGTGGCAGCGAGCTCGCGGTCGGGCCCCAGGGTCTCGGTGCCGAGCATCCAGTCTCCGCAGAGGCGAAACAGGTTGGTCTCGTAGGCCGCCGATTCGCGCGCGATGCCGGCCCGCGTGGCGGCGGTCGCGTAGCGCGGCACGTCGGCGAAAGCCTGGTTGCCGAGGAAGTAATCCGGGTGCAGGTTCAGGTGGATCACCTGCAACACCGGCTCGGGCGTCGTGCGGGCGATCAGCGCGCGCAACTGCTCGCCGTAGCGCTTGCTCGGGCCGGTGTTGATCACCACCACGCCCGCCCCGGTGACGATGAAGCCGGTGTTGATGATGTTGCAGCCGTTCGCCAGGCTGAAGTCGGCGTTGTCGCCCTCGACGACGTAGACACCCGGCGCCAGCGGGCGCGCGCTCAGCCGATAGTCGAAGCGGGACAGGTCGGCGCGCGGCACGGTCTGCGCCACTGCGCTGGCGGCGATCAGCAGCACCAGAGCCAGCGCCACGAGGAACTGCACCAGTACTGGCCGCCTCATTCCACCCGGCTCCCGATGCGGTTGCCGTTGTTGTCGGTGCCGACGATGCGCACGCCGCCGGCCGGGGGCTGGGCGAAGTCGACGCTGAACACCGGGTTCTCGCTGACCGGCTCGTAGACCTGCAGGCGCGCCAGTTCCTGGTCGGCCGCATTGCGCACCGAGAGGCGGTTGACGTAGAAGGCCGGCACGCCGTTGACCAGGCCGGTGTCCATCGGGTGCATCACCCGCAGGCGCAGCCGGGCCGAGGCGCCACCCTCCCACGGTGCGGCGCTGAACAGCTTGCCGCTGACATCACCCAGCGTCTGGGTCCAGCTGCCGTCCTTGCGGCTGGCGCCGCTGACGGTGCAGCCGCCGCCCGCCGAATCGACCCAGGTGCTGCCCACGTGCCAGCGGCCGTCGGCTGTCTGCACAGCGGCGCGCACCGGCGACGCCTGTTCCAGCTTGAAGCGGAAAGACAGCGCCGGCAGCGCCTGCATCGGCTGGTACACCAGCACGCGCCGGATCGGGTTGCGGTCCACCAGGACGACGATCTGCTCGACCCGGCCCAGCGCCGCGTCGACCCGCACGCTGATCGGCACGTTCATCGGGTCTTCGGCAAAGGCCGGGCCCTGCACCACCACGCGCGGGTCGAACTCGGCCACCGCGGCACCGAGGTACTCGCGCCGCATGTCGGCCCAGGGCAGCGACCGGTAGGGGTCGCCCTCGAAGGGGTCGGCAGCCGGCGCCGCGCCGGCCCAACCGGCCCACAAGGTGCCGGCTCCTGCCAGCCAGGCACGGCGCTTCACCTACAAGGCCCCGAGCAGGCGAATACCGATCAGCCCGCTGCGCGGTGCACCGGTCTCGAAGTAGCGGCCGTTGCCGTCGTTGACGATCACGCTGCCGGCGTAGGCCCTGTCGAGCAGGTTGTCCACCCGCAGCAGCAGCTCGAGCTGGCGGCCGGCGCCGAACGCATAGCGCTTGTGCCAGCGCAACGCCGCCACGCCGTAGCCGGCGGCGAAGTCGCTGTTGGTGTCGTTGACGGCCGTGCGGCCAACGCCACGCGCCTCCAGCGCCCAGGTGCCCCAGTGCGCATCACGCCAGGCCAGCTCGGCGTAGGCGCTGACCTGCTGCGTGCCGGCAATGCGGTTGCCGGCCGGCACCACGACGGTGGGCTCCAGGCAGGGCACGCCGGCACACGCGAGGAAGCTGTCCAGGTAGTGGGCGTCGAGCCAGGTCAGCGCCATTTGCGCCTGCCAGGCCGGCGTGGCCTGCCAGCGCCCTGACAGCTCGGCGCCCTGGCGCCGCGTGCGGCCGACGTTCTGGAAGCTGGAGCGGCCGCCGGCGTTGGTCAGGGTGGCGATCTCGTCGTCGACCTGCACGCTGAACAGGGTGGCATCCACGCCCAGCCCCGCCGTGCGCCATTTGGCTCCGACCTCGAATTGCCGGCTGCGCTGAGGCTGCAGCCCCTCGTTGAAGCCGCCGGCGCCGTCTGCCCGGTAGGCCAGTTCGCCGAGGGTCGGCGTCTCGTTGCCACGCGCCGCGCTGGCGTGCAGGTTCAGGCTGTCGGCGCCTTGGCGCCAGGCTGTCCAGCGCAGGCCGGCCACCGGGTTGGTGTACTGGAAGTCCACCGCGCCGGAGTCGTCGCCGTTGCCGAGGAAGGCGTCCCGGGTGCTCAGCTTGACCCGCCCGCTGCGCACGCCCACGCTGGCCGCGAGGCCCGGCATCAGCTCGAACTCGCCCTGGGCGTAGGCATCGCGCGCACTGGCGCGGTTGATCTCGTCGCGGCGCAGCGCCCCGGTGATGCCCAGCGCGGTGGGCGCCTCGGCGGGGCCGGTGAAGTTTTCGTAACCCTGGCGGTCGTCGCGCTGCTCGTCCAGTGCCACGCCGGCGACCACATCGACGCCGCTCCAGCCCCAACGCAGGCGGGCGTCGACACCGCCGTAGTCGCGTGAGAAATCGACCGCGCCGCCACCGTGGCGCGGGCTGCCCTGGGCAGCCGGGGGAATGGACAGCCAGTTCGCCACGGCGCGCTGGCCGGCGTAGACCGCCAGCACGCTCTCGCGCAGCGCCCCATCGCCGAAGGCGTGGCGCCAGCTGGCACCGAGCTGGTCCTGGTGCAGGGTCTTGCGGGTGTTGAAATCGATCGCCGGCTGGGCGGTCTGGTACGGGTCGGCATCGAACTGCTCGCGGCTGAGGCCCAGCGGATCGTCGGCAGGCTGGTCGAGCGAGTTGGCGATCAGCGTGACGCGGTCGCTGGCGCCCTGCCAACCGAGCCGGATGCTGCCGCCAACCTTTTCGGCGCTGCTGTGCGGGCGGAAACCGTCGACGCTCATCGCCGCCAGCGACGCCCGCAGGTCGAAGCCGCCGCCCAGCGGCAGCGCGATCTGGCCGCGCAGCTGGCCCAGGCTGTAGGTGCCGGCGTCCAGCCCGATCTCGCCCTCGGCCCGGGTGGCCGGTGCGCTGAACACCGAGATCACACCGCCCGAGCTGTTGCCAAACAGCACCGAGAACGGCCCGCGCAGAACCTCGATGCGCTGCGCGCCGGCGAGGTCGAAGTGCGAGACCTGGCCCTGGCCGTCCGGCCCGCTGGCGGGGATGCCGTCGGCGTACAGGCGCAGGCCGCGCACACCGAAGCCGGCGCGGGCGCCGAAGCCCCGCGAGCTGATCTGCAGGTCCTGCGCGTAGTTGTTGCGCATGTTCACCACCAACCCCGGCACCCGCGACATCACCTCGGACAAGTTGATCATCGGCCCGGCTTCGCGCAGCGTGTCGCGCTCGACCACGCCGATGGCGTAGGGCGCTTCCTCGGCGTTGCGCTGCACCACCGAGCCGGTGACGGTCACCTGGGCGGCGGGCAGATCTTGGGAACATACGGGCGTACACAGGGCCAGCATCGCCAGGGCGATCGGGCTGAGCGGGGGGAGGTTCGGCAGCATGGGTCGCATCAGACACCGCCCGGCCTGCGCCGACCAGCCGGCGGAAACCCCTGCCCAGTGCGCCAGGACGGAACACCCTGCGCGGTTCAGCCAAGCGCCGGGCCGCCCCCAAGCCGGCTGAGCACCCGCCTGGCGGGTGGGGCCGGTACCCCGGCACCGGGTGCCCCATTTCAGCCGAGCACCGGGCCGCTCCAGTCCGACAGCGGTGCCGCCGGTGCGGCCGGGTAGCGCGGGTGCGCCGCGCGCTGCGGGCGCCCGCAGACGACCCAGCACAGCAGTTGTTCACTTTCGCCACAGAAGGCACGGCTCACCGCCGGGTCGTCGACCGAGGCGCCGCTGAGCGTCTTGGCCCCGTAGCCCATCAGGTGCAGCGCGTTCAGCAGATTCATCAGGCCGGCGCCGGCGCACAGCAACTGCTCGCGCAGCGGCACCTCCGGGTGGCCGGGCTGCCAGCAGCCGATCAGCGCCAGCAAGGCCGGCCCGTTGAAGGCCCGCTCGCGTGCCCGCTCGACATCGGCACCGTCCAACCCGCGCTCCCTGGCGCCGGTGGCGAACAACTCGCCCAACGCCGCACGCTGCGACGCCGCGATGTGGACGAAGCGAAACGGGCGCAGGCCACCGTGGTCCGGTGCGCGCAGGGACACGCTGGCCGCCTGCGCGAGCTCCTCGGGTGTGGGGCCGGGCTCGGCCAGGTGCTTGGGGCCGACCGAGTAGCGCGACGCGAGTGCGGCCAGCCAGACGCCGCTGTCAGGCCGCTCCTCATCCATGGCGACGCCCTGGGGTAGCTGCGCGCGCGCATACTTGGCGCATCGAACGCCTGGCGCCCAGGCGGCGTAGATCAGCGAGGTGAACCATGGCGTTGACACATGCCCGTGAACTGGAGGTGATCAATGTACGCCCGCTCGGGCAGGCCCTGGCCGGGACCCCCACGCAGAGCCTGCTGAAACGCCCCGGGCTGCAGCTGATGCGCCTGGTGCTGGCCCGGGGCCAGCATGTCGCCGAACACCAGGTGGCCGGGGCGATCATCGTGCAGGTGCTGGAGGGCTCGCTCACGCTGAGCACCCCGGGTGCGACACTGGCGATGGCCACCGGCGAGCTGGCCGTGCTGCCTGGCGGCGAACCGCATGCACTGGACGCGACCACCGACGCCAGCGTGCTCGTGACCCTGCTGGGCACGCCCTGAGATGGGGCACCCGGTGCCGGCGTACCGGCCCCACCCGCCGAGCGGGTGCTCAGCCGGCTTGG
>JADMKA010000018.1 GCA_018780145.1 Vitreoscilla sp.
GGCTCTGGGTGTCGAAGATGCCCAGGCCGTTCTGCTTGCGGATGGTCTTCTGCTTGTCCTTGGCAAAGCCGGCGAAGCTGTCGTCGCCGATGGCCTTCCAGAACTCGGTCATCACGTAGACCAGGCGCCGACCATCGATCAGCTCGTCCATCACATTCAACAAAGCCATCATCAAGGCGGTGCGGACTTCCTTGTCGTCGAGGAACTCGGTGTAGTCGAAGCCGATCACGGCGGCGTCGGCCAGCTCAACCAGGCGGTCGTCGGCTTCGTCGAACACCCAGCCGAGGGCCCCACCCTCGCACCAGCGGGCGAGACGCTCATAGAGGCTGTTGGCGCCGTCGCGCGGCAGGTTCTGCTTGACGGTGCTCATGCGACGGAACTCGCGCGGCATCGAGGCCACCGCGCGCACGGCCTCATGAACGGCGCGTTCGTCACTGGGCAGCAGCGGGAGGCTGGGGCTGTGCAGGCATTGCTTGACCAGCGCTTCCCAGAACTTCAGGCGCTGCGGGTTCACGACGCGCTGGAACGGGTTGACGCCGGTCGGGCGGCCGGCGTGCAGCGTGAAATACCGCCCACCCATCGCACGCACGAAGATCTCGCAGCCGCGATCCTTGTCGAAGATCACCAAGCGCGGCGCGGGGTCGTAGCGACACAGCGAGGCGAGGATGGCCAGCTCCAGGGTGGTCTTGCCGGCGCCGGTCACCCCGATGATCATCGTGTTGCCCGGCAGCTTGCGGTCTTCCGCGTCTTCCTTGGCGGGGCTGGCGTGCAGGTTCAGGTAGAACGGCTGACCGCTGGGCGTGCGCACCAGCATCGCGGCCGTGCCCCAGGGGTTGCCTTCGCGCTTGCCGCGCGAGAAGTTGTGGTTCGAGGCCAGTGCGGCATAAGCGCGCGAAGTGATCTGGGCCTGGCGAGTGCGCCAACGGAAGTTGCCGGGCATCTGGCTGAACCAGGCGGCGTCGGCCACCAGGTCCACGGGGACCATGTTGATGCCGCTGCCTTCGGCGATCGCGGCCACGGCGCGGGCGCTGCGGCGCTGCGCCTCGTGCAGGTCGTTGCCGAGCACCATCAAGGCATAGTGGTACTGCCCCATGACGAAGCTGCCGTTGCCCAGGCCATCGAGCGCGTCGTCCATCGCGGCCACCTGGCTGGCCACCACGTCCTCGGCGGCCATCAGCTGCTTTTGCTGGCGCTTGAGCGCGTCGAGCGCCTCGCGCCGGTTGATGATCGCGAAAGCCTGGGTTTCGATGTACTCGATGTCCTCGTACAGCAGGTCGTTCAACGAGCCCGGCTCGACGCCCTCGGCGTACTCCTTGATGTCGACCAGCACGCCGTAGCGGGTGGTATCGAGCCCGGTGCGCAGCTCCAGTGCGCCTCCTCCGAACGTGAGCCGCGTGGTCGGCAGGGTCCGGTACAGCGGTGCGGCCTCGAGCCGCATGGGCTTCCAGCTGCCATTGACAAGAAAGCCGTAGAACTCCGCGAGCTCGCTGAACCACGTCCCTTGGCGCTGGTAGGCGCCCAGCGCTTGCGGCTCGCTGTCGCGCAGCATGCGCTCGACCATGACGGCTTTTTCTGCCATCAGGGCCAGCGCTTCGTCCTGGTCGCGGGCAATGGCTTCGGCCGTTCGCGACGTCTGCTGAAACAACCGGGCCGTGCCGGCCTGCGGTCGATAGACGAGCGTGAAGTACAGCTCGTTGCTCAGGAACGGCTTGGCGTTGATGCGGGCTGCATAGGCGTCGTCGAACTCCCGGGCGAATCCCTCCTTAGGGGGGGTGAGCCTGTCGGCGATGCGGCGCTGCACGCGGTGTTCCCAGATCGCGAAGCTGCCGCCCCCCAGGGCGGCCAGGAGATGGCACTTGCTTTCGTGGCGCTGGGCGATGTCGTGTTCGTCGGCGCATTCGAAGGGCACCCCGGCCAGGCGCCAGGTGCGCAGGTAGTAACCACTGCGCGTGATCGCCACGTGTTCGCTTAGCAGCGAGCTGAACGGCACGAAGGCCGCGAGCGGCCTTTCCGCGCGGGCGACTTTGGCGTATCGGGCGCCGGGCTCAGCGAGCGAACTCATCGCGGGTTCCCCTCAGGTTGACCGGGCTGTAGCTGCGCCCGTTCCAGAACCGGGCGTTGCGGTGGTTCCGGCGCAAGAGCACGCTCAACCAGATCTGGCGCAGGCGCTGGTCATCGCGTTTGCTGATCACGCGCATCCAGACCATCGTGGGGATGGCGACCGCCAGCATCGCCAGGCCGAGCCACTTGGAGATCAGCAGTCCGCCCCACATGGCAATCAGGACCCCTCCCCCGCCGATGGCGATGAAGGCCATCAGGGGGACGCCGAAGACCATGGGGGGGCGCGTCGCCCCCTTGAAGATGGTCTCCCGCATGTCAGGCAAAGATCCAGGCGGACAAGGCTGCCGCGCCGCCAGCCAGCGTCCCGCCGATCAGGATGTTGGCCACGTCTGTGAATCGCGCGGCCTGAAAGGCCATCTTGTAGCCGGCCACCATGATGGCGATCGTCACGATGCCGATGCCAATGGCCGTTAGCAAGGTGGTCAGGTCGAGCACGGCCTGTTCGATAGCGTCGGTCGATGCCTGCGCATGCGCCAGGTCCGGGCAAAGGGTGAAGAACAGCGCTGTGATGAAGGCGGCCCACATCAACGCGTTGCGGGACAGCAGGGGGTTGGTGCGAAGGTTCATGGTGTTGGCATTCATTCGTTCTCTCCTTGGTTGGTCAGACGGGCCCACGGTTTGCAGAGATGGCGGTTCCCACGTGGCGCCAGGTGGGGAACCCGAATCGATTCAAGGTGACGCGGAGGGTGGTCCGGGCGCGGCATGGCGCGCGCAGCGGCGGTCACCTTGTTGACGTAGCTCGGCTGGCCAGGGATGTCCTCCTGAAGTCCCGTCACGAAGTTGCCGCTGTAGTAGCAGGACAAGGCCTTGCGCAGTGCGACCTGTTGGGAGGGGCTGCCGAGCTCTGCGCGGCTGTAGCACTCGCCCAGGATGGCTTGCATCGCACGCAGGTTCTGGCACGGGTCGAATGCCGTCTCGGCGGTCAGGCCGAGTCGGCTCCAGTTACGCCGATTGATTTGCGAGGGGCCGACGCTGTAGTTCCAGCCGTCGGCGTCGAGCTGCCTGGCCGTGGCCAGTGCTTCAGCGCGCGTGCGTGGCTGGCGCACCAGCTGGCCGCCCACGACGCCGATCGCGAAAGGGTTCATGGCGCTTTCGACGCTCACCAGGGCCTGCGCAGTGGTCGGGTGGACCAGCGGAGCACAGGCGATGAGCAGGGTGGCGAGGTCCATCGGCGTCACCTCAGCCTCCAACCTCGCAGGTGTCGCACTCGGGGGGCGGTTGATGCGCCGCCTCCCACGCCGCGAGATCCCGGTCGTACGTGGGGTCCAGGCTGTCGCCGAGCTGAGCTCGGGCGTAGTCGCTGTATCGGGTCGAGGTGGGGCCGCTTGTGGTCCAGAACATCTCGGACCAGAGCTGACCGTCGATCACCACGGTGATCCGGCCTGGATAGGCGCAAGCCTCGTATACGCCGTTGTCCTGGTTGTAGTTCCTGTACATCTCGGGGCACGTGGCCTCGGTCGCCCAGGCGTTGCGGGCCCCGTTGCCCTCCCCGCTCATGTCGCAAGCGGGAAAGGGTTTGCCGAGCGCCAGGTCACGCAGCGTCTGGACCACCGGTGGGACGCATTCCTGAATGCCCGTCCATGGACCGGCCAGGCACAGCAGTACGGTGCATCCGTCGGCCGCTCGCGACGCGCCAGCGCTCATGCCAAGCGCGAGGGCCACGGACAGGCTGCTGAGCCACTTCATCGGGGAACCTTGTGGGTGAGTGTTGGTCCGGACGCCTATCGCGGCCCGCCTGCCGTACGATGCAAGTTGCGTTGGGCGAGCAAATGGCCTCGCCAAACGTGACTTCATGCGCAAACTGTAGGCCTTATAAATGTGCATTGCAAGCAACTTATGCGGCTTCCAGTTGTCTCTGCGTGTCGATTTGTATCGACTAGCGATCGCTACTTTCGATCGTGCGTCATATTGGATTGCGGTTCATGCCACAAAATACGAACAATGCCAGTTCCGAAGCCTCAAAGTCTCTTGCTGCGCAAGCGGTGGAGGTCTTGTTTGATCAGCAGGACGTGCCAGAGCGCCGGCGTTCGAAGATCGTTCAGGAGTTGCTGGGGTTGTCGTATCACGCAAGCCACCGACGTGTCACTGGTGACGCACCATGGACACTTGAGGAACTGGAAAGGGTCGCCGGGCATTTCGGCCGCACGCTGGCCGACCTGTTTCAGGCTCTGCACGACACGCAGGCTGTCGCGGCGACTTTTGTGGCGGGCAACTTCCGTTCGCCTTGCCGGGTCTGGCTCGGTGGAGAGGCCGATCCCGCGAGGCCGGCGCCTTTGGTGGCCTGGCGGGAAGGTGACGTCTGGACCGTCGCACCCTCCCGCGAAACACCGGGGCCTTCCCTCGTTGCCTCCGAGGTCCTCCTACAGCCGAGGGTCAGCGATGAGCCGCGGGTCGCGGTGCTTGATGACGACGCCGGCTATACACGAGTGTTCAAGGGTGCCCTCACCGGTTTGGGGTATGCGGTCGACGCCTTCACGCAGGCAGACGCGCTGCTGGAGGCCGCACGCACGCGTCCCTACGATGCCTATGTCATCGATTGGCTCCTCGGCCAGAACACGACGGCCGAGGGCTTGTGTCGGGCTCTACGTGCTCTCGATGGGTCGGCACTGCTCGTGTTGCAGAGCGGGCAATTGACGAGCGATGACGTCGATGAAGACGAGCTATTGCGGACTGCCATGAGCCTGGGGATGGAACCTGTCGTCAAGCCGGTACGCCCGAGCTTTTTGGCGGCGAAGATCAAGCACCATGTGGCTCAGCTGCAGGGACATGATGCGGTGCGACCGGTACCGTGACGCTGCTGGGCCGATCAAGGTCGAGCGCTTTGGTCCAAAGTCTGTCGACGGAGAAACCTGTGACGAACGCCGAACATCCCCAACTCGCGATCGCTGATGCGCTCGCGTGGCCTGTGGGCCTCGCGCTGGCGCTACTCCTTGTTCCGAGGGCCGGTGTGGTCGGCCCGAGTTTGGTGGCGGCGTGCGCCGTGTGGGCATTGATTCGGTTGCGACGCGCTGCGGGTGGCGGTCGGCAGCCTTACCGCCTCACAACGCCCTGGGTGTTGAGGTGGTCCCTGTACTTCGTTGTGTTCGCGATCGTCATGTCGTTCGCCGTGAAATTCGGGCGGGCATAGGGTGATTTCGGCGCGAACCCGAGCGGTATGTTGGGCGCGCTCGAGATGGCTTGCTCAGCTTGTGTCATGGCCTGGCCAGGCGCTGCGGGAGGTACAAGTTTGAGTACCAGCATTGCAGCGTGAGCTGCCGGTGGCGGCTGGCGAGCGTACTCACGGTATGCGCCATCAAGCCGACGTTCGGGTCGGTCATCGACGCTGACCCGAGCGGCAGCTATACGAGGTACAGATGACCAAGGTTGCGCCTGGACGGCTTCGCTGCTTGACCGACTGCTTGCCTGACCCGCGAACTCACACTGCCGACCCTAAGCAGCCTGCCCAGAGATGGGAAAGCGGTCACCGAGACCGCTCCCCAGTGGGCAGAGACGAAGTCTGTCAATCCCCGCGCGGTTGCTCGTATCCTGGACCGTTCAGCCTCATTCCGCCAGTTTGTCCGCCTTCAGTTCGCCCTTGGGATACAAGTAGCTGACGGCTTTCCAGCCTTTCCGAGTTTGGCTTAGGAATTGGACGGCCTTGAGGCCACCATCGGCCAACGTGATCTTCACGTCAAGCGATGGCAACGGCGACTTCGAGAGCGGCTGGAGGGGTGATGTGCCGGAGTTCCGGTTCTTTCCAGACATAGCAATGACTCCTGTAAAAGGATGACGATCGCTATGCCGGAACAGTTGACGGCGGCCATGATCACCGCGGAAGGACGTCTCATCAGCGCGCTGCTGATGGATGTTGATCCCTTCCTACACCAAGCATAAGCAGGATGGCAGGGCGAGATTATATGGCTGTGCGTCTCCGAGGGCTCAGAGAGCCAACGGGACAGCTCCTTCCCCCCTCGGCCGTCGCTGCCATGGCTAGTCCACGGCGTGAGCCACCCGGCGAGCCGGCCGAAGCATCGCCTTCAGCATGTGATAGCCACTGCGCATCCCTCCATTGGGCAGTGCTCGACCGACCCGCTGTCAACGCTGAGGGGCGCCAGGCCACCGCAGCCTGACTGCCGGGCACAATCGGCCCGAGCTTTCGCCGGCACGCGAGTTTTGGCAAATCGGACCTTGACGTAAAGTCCCGTCGAGGCGAATGGATCAAGCGCCAAGGGGCAGCGCCTTCAACGGCCCATTCGGCCATTTGAGCGCACTGCAAAGGCTGGAAGCGATCTCGAGGGGGAAGCCATGAACGGAGCCCTGCGCGTGGCAACGCTGCTACTCAACGAGCCGACACGGACACACAAGCAGCCACTTGTTGCGGCGATCGAGGCGTCAAGAGCCATGGAGTGGCTGGTCGCATACATGACGGCGGGCGGCCTGAGGGAGTTGGAGCAGGACCTTACAGCCTCTCTCAAGGGTGGAGCCTCCGTCCGAATCGCCGTTGGACTGGACGAAGCGGTCACGGAGCCGCAGGCATTGCGGATACTCCATCGGCTGGCACGGCGGCATCCGACACTACAGGTTTATGCCGCCGCGGAGCAGACCAAGACGTTTCATTTCAAGGTTTACGCCTTCCAGAACCAAGAGGGCTCCGAGGTTGTCGTCGGCTCCGCGAACATGACACGGCCTGGCCTCATCGAGAACCACGAGGCCTCAGTTCACCTCATGCACCCTGGCCGGGAATTCTTTGACCGGATCTCGCGCCATTTCGACATGCTCGTCGAAGACAAGACCCTTCAGGAGCTGACCGAGCCGCTGATCGACCAGTACGCTGAGCGGTACGAGGCATATCGACTAGCGCGCCACCTTTCAAAACACCGTGCAAGGGCCGCTAGTGAGGAGAGTGGGCGGATGGCCCAACTCAAGGAAGTCCTTGCGATCATGAGCGCTGATCGAACTCAGCACGGCTTTGATCATCAGCGGAAGCTGCGGCGAAGTGGCCGCCAAGCTGCCGTGAGGCAGATTGAGCTGCTTGCGACATCAAAGGAAACATCACATGCGACCTTCCTCGCGAGCTACGAGGCACTCCTGGACGGGTTTCACTCGGGCGGCTTGCACAGAGGCAAGACAACGATCGCCAAGCACCGTGCCGAGTTTCGCCAAGCCATGAGGGTGGCCCTGACCCTGGCAAAGAAGAGCCCGAGCGAGGCCTTCGAAATTCTTGCAAAGCGATGCTCATCCATTCGCAGCGCTGGCATCAACGTCATTACTGAAGTCCTGCATGCGATCAACCCGAGAAAGTTCGCGGTGATGAATCAGAACTCCGTAGCTGGAATTCGAATTGGCCATCCGAACCTGTTCCCTGCGCATCCTAGCAAGTCATCGGTTTCGCCCAATTCCTACGCCCTATTCTGCGCACATGCCGAGCGTGCAAGGAGCTCGCTTGGGTTGGCCGACTTTGGTGAGCTCGACGCCGTCTTTAACTATGCCTATCACCATCTCGGCTGACCTGCGCGCCAGGGGAGATCAATGGACGCCAACGCGATGGCGTTGCTGGACTGTCTGCGACAAGAAGACACGGCTGGAGCTGCTGATGTTCCTGCGTCAGTGCGAGCTGACAAAGGAAAAGTTTAAAAGGTAGAACCGTGACGGCGCGGGACGAATTTTCAACAAAGACGAAGGCCATGCTCGCTGGACGTGCGGGCCACGCATGCTCGAATCCCGACTGCCGGCTCCCCACGTCCGGAGCCGCGCTCGGTGATGAAAACAAGGTCGTCACTGTGGGCGTTGCTGCGCACATAAAAGCAGCAGCACCAGGCGGCCCGCGCTATGACCCGTTGCAACCGGCCGAAGAGCGACGCCATGCATCGAACGGCATTTGGCTCTGCAGCACGCACGCGAAGCAGATCGACGACGACCCAGCGCATTTCAGAGTAGGCAAACTCAAAGGTTGGAAACAGAAGGCCGAAGAGAGGTCCGCGCTCGCGATCCTCACACTTCAGGCACCCAATGCAAGCTCTGTGGAACTGGAAGCCAAGCCGGCAACGGCTGATCTGGCGCAGCGGCTTGGCCTTCCACCGCAGGACACCGTTTTGTCCGTGACGGCGCGGCTACGGCAAGCCGCTGCGCGCGACCTCGTTGCATTCGTCGAGGCACTGAAGTCCCCAATCAACGCAATTCCCCTTGGACTGCGGCTGATCGACAGTCAGCAGGTCACCTCGTTCGAGGCGGCAGGGCTAGCGGCGGCCATTGGTACCTTCAACGAGATCGTCGTTGTCGCACCGCCAGGGACAGGGAAGACGACCACACTGCTCCAGGTTGCACGCTGCATCGCGGCCAACGAAACGCTTGTCGCGACATTCATTCCCCTCAGCGAGTGGTCAGCGCAGACTCATGCGCTCCTGCAGTCCGTCGTCCAAAGGTCGGCGTTTGCCGGCGAGCGCGAAGAGCATCTGAAGCTTCTTGCCGATGCAGGCCGCTTGATCCTCGTCATGGACGGCTGGAATGAGCTGGATACAGCGTCGCGGAAGCGGCTGCGGGCCGAAATTCAAGGCATGCAGCGTGACTATCCAAGCCTCGGTATTGTCATGAGCACGCGCGTTCAGGCGATGGACGTGCCGATCTCGGGACCCGTCGTCGAGATTGAACCCCTGTCAGAGACGCAGCAGCTGATGATCGCGCGCACGTACCGCGGCGACGCAGGGGAAAGAATTCTGGACGAAGCTTGGCGGACTCGCGGCTTGCGCGATCTCGTGGCAATTCCGCTGTACCTGACAACGCTGCTTTCTGACACTCCAGGTGCAAGTCTCCCAACCACGAAGGAGGAAGTGCTTCGCCTCTTCGTTGCCCGGATCGATCAGAACGCCAACACCCGCGAAGCCTTGAGCGACGTTGCCTTTGGCTTCCACGCCGAGATGCTGTCGGCGATCGCGGCGGAGGCGACCATCGCGGACAGCGTGACCGTGTCGAATCATCGTGCCAGGAGCGTGATAAGTGGGGTGACCGGTCGGCTTGTGCTGGACGGGCAGATAAGTACGGCGCCCCAACCCGATGCTGTCTTGACGGCGCTCGTGAGCTATCACCTCTTGGTGCAGACCGCGAGCGGCGTTGAATTTCAGCACCAGCAGTTCCAAGAGTGGTTCGCGTCGCACGAGGTAGGGACACTTATGCGGACCGCGGCAACCGGCGAAGGTGCAGCGCAACAACGGCTGCGCACCGCAATCATCAATGCATACGCCTGGGAAGAAGCGGTGCTGTTTGCGTGCGAGAGAGCATCGCGCGGCGGTGCAGAAGCCTTGCCGGGCGTCGCGATCTTGGTTCTTGATGCGCTGGCAATTGATCCGATGCTTGCCGCAGAAGCGATCTATCGCAGCTCGGAGGCCCTGTGGGGCATCGTGAAAGATCAGGTCATCGCATTTGTGGCCCAGTGGCATAGGCCGACTGAGATCGACCGCGCGGTGCGCTTCATGATTAAGACGGGTCGGCCTGAGTTCGCGGAGTCCATTTGGGCGTTTGTCGCGAGCCCCAACGATCAGACATATCTGGAAGCGCTGCGTGCTGGGGGCCGCTTCCGGCCGGCAGTTTTGGGCAGCAACGCGGCGGAACGCATTGCACAGCTGACACCAACACACCGGTCGCATGTGCTGTCCGAGCTGGTGATGAATGGCGGCATTGAAGGAATCGAAACCGCCACAGAGATTGCCCTTTCGGACGACAGCGCGGAAGTAAAAGTCGCGGTCGCGGAATCGCTGCATTTCCGGCAGGCGAACCGCCAGATGCAACACCTACTGGCGAACGTCCCCCGTGAAGTTTGGCAAGAACTGGCACGCAAAGGGTACGGTGAGGAGTCGCTTGAACCGGAGATGGCCGAGCGCCTGCGCCAGGAGTCCAGTCGATTGCTCGACGAAGAGCAAAGCCCTGCGCGGAAACTGCACGCGCTCCTGCGTGGTGCGGGCAACCGGCATGACGTAGCCGCAGCGGTTCGGTCCCTGATCGAGACGGCCGACTTCAGTGACAAGGAAGATCGCGGCGGTGACGCCATCTACGAAGCGAGCCGGCAATACCCAGGCGAAGTGAAAGATGCGCTCATTGGCCGACTGATTCGGAGACTGCCGTTCCCCTTCCGCGTCGAAAATCTGCTCAATAGCATTGGCCTTGTCTTCGATGATGGGCCTATTGCCGAGCTGCCCTTTGCGCCAGGAATCGACCGACAACTCGCCAACGGGGCGGTAGGGTTGCTTGGCCCGAACACGACGGGCAAGTTGATCGACACGCTGCCTGTCATGCGAGAGCAACTCAAGTTGTCACCACCGCCGATCACAAACGACGAATACCACCGCGTCCGCGGTCTGATCTCGCTGACGCCAATCGAATCGTTTGCGACGGCAGTGCTCAACCGTGCATCGACCTCAGACCCGAAGGCAATCGAGGAGCTAGCGGACCTACTCGCGCGTCATGGCGAAAGCGGTGATCGAGGGCGGTTAGGTCTTGGCGAATCGTCCCAGCTGGCGATGCTCGCTACCGTCGCGCAATGGGTAAACACTCTGCTGGCCGACGAAAGGACACCTCGACGCGCCTTAGGTGAAGTTGCCCGGGTCATCGAACGGCTGCCCGCTCCCGCACTGGCGGAGCCGCTGGCGCGCATGTTGGCCCGCGACTTGACGCAATGGGGCCAACAGCGCCAGGAACAGGCGGAAGCCCGAGCCAACGGTAGACACGACGGTGCATCAGAGGCCTATCACTCATGGACGCTGCAGTACGGCCGGGCGTTTGCGGCCATAGGTAGCGACGAAGCGATAGCAACTCTGCGGTCCTATCTGCTGGATGCCGGACATGGCAGCTTCGGCTTGGATGCCGCGCAAGCATTGCGCGCGATTTGGCAGCGGCAACAGGGGGGGCCGATCGAGGGGCCGTTCAGAGGGCCGCCAGAGTTTTCAGATGTGAGGACTCGACGAGCGGAACGGCAGGGATCCACGAACCCCGTGACCTCCTCGTTTGCAGAGGCAATCTTTGATGCGGTGGATCAACTTCTTGAGAGAGAGCAAGACCGCGAAGCGCACACCCACGCGGTGCAGCTTGCTGCGATCGGCTTGGGTATTCCCTACGGCGACAAGCGGACAACCATCGATCGGCTGCTGCAGCTCGCTCTTCCGTACAGCACAAAGCTTGGATTGTTCACCGCTCTTGTCGGCGCCGGAGAGTTGATCGGGGCCAAATTGATCGTCGATGGCATCGCCGATCTGCTCGAAGAGGCGAAGACAAGACCTTGGTTGCTCGATGAAAATCAAGGCACGATCGACCGTTGGCTGCTGTTGTTGCCGTTCACGGATCGACCGGAAGCGACGCTTGAGGTGCTGGCGCTTCTGGCCCCTCAGAATCGCGTGCCTTGGCGCCTCAGGCCGCTGTTGTCAGCACTGGGTTTCGCCCCGTCCGAAGCAGCCGAGCAAGTTCTCTTGGCACTCGCCCAGGAGGATGGGCGGTTCCTCAACGAACATGGTTGGTTTACTGCACTGGAGAAGCGAAGCACGTTGTCGTCGCTGCGCATCATGCTCGAACTGATTTGTCAGGACAATACAAGGGGCCACCACGGCTCACCGGACATGTGGACATTCGGACGCAGGCTTGCTACCGGGATGGAGACCTACCCAGAGTTCCGCGCGGATGTCTATGCGAAGCTCGCGTCGGCTATCTCATCGCACGCAAGGGCGATCGTGGAGTACGCCGTGGCCGAGGTGCCCGATGAAGCTGGGGTCATGCTTCTAATTGGCGGCCGCGCCTCCAGTGAACGGGCACTGGATGGGATGCTCGGCAAAGCAATCGAGCACCTCGTCGTGGAGCAACGACCATTGTCAGACTGGATCGGTGCATACGAACAGATCAGCACGCCTGCCCCATCACTTCGAAAGCGCCTGTTCGAGATGGCACGCGTCCCGTCAGGCAAAGAGGCAAGTCTTGCGTCGGCATGTCTTGTTCACATCGACGAGTTGCGCGACAGGTATGGAGTAGCCTCCGGAGAGCCGCGACATCCGGACATCGGGTCGGGGGCACCATGGCCGTTGTTGACGATTGAAGGTCAGCCCCTGAGTGCGGTGCGATGAAACCCATATTTGACTTCTATGCAGGTGTCTCCGGCCTTGAGCTTCAATTGACCTGTTCGACTGGCGGCGGCTGGCGGAAAGACGTGATCGACTGTCCCGTCTCGCACTGTTCGGATTGGCCGCTTCGCCGCCTGTGTTCCATCTTTTGGCCTCACGACCCGATGGCGGATGGCGTGCCAGACGACTTCACGATCTCACGATCGACCCAGGCATCCAGTATGAGTGACCAGTTTGGCGGAGGAATACTCTGCCAAAAGCAGCGCCCAGTCTCAAGGGGGCTGGATCTTGAGCAACGACCGTGGCGGATGGCGTGGTGTGCCCGGCGTCAACTATCCTGAGCTCAAGGTAATTGTCGGCCGCCACGTGGTGGTCGATTTCGCAATCGACTCGGGCATCTAGTATGTGCAACCGGTTTGGTGGAGAGTCTCTCCGCCAATCGGAGAGAAGATCTCGATCTCTGATGCAGCGTCAGTCCGCTCCATCGCGAAGGTCCGCTCCCCGCTGCAATCGCGTGTGACTGCTTGTGGCCGGGAGCGTGAGTACGCGGCCGCGCCAGAGAGCTGACAGTCGCCGACATGCCCATGCGCCGGACGAGGCCCGGTCTGCCACACGGGACGGAACCGGCCGGCAAGCGGGGTCTCGCATGCCGGGCGGCGTCCTGTGTAGCCTTCAGATCTCAGTCTGCTCGGAGATTTCCAAAGCATCATCCACCTCGATGCCAAGGTAGCGCACAGTGGATTCAAGTTTGCGATGGCCGAGGAGCAACTGCACAGCCCGGAGATTCTTCGTCCGTCGATAGATGAGCGTCGCCTTGGTTCGCCTCATCGAGTGCGTGCCGTAGTCTGCCGGGTCGAGACCCAGTTCTTCGACCCAGTGCTCGAGGATACGGGCGTACTGCCTGGTTCCCAGGTGAGGGGAGTCGTGAATGCGGCTCGGAAACACAAAGTCGTCTGCCGTCAGTCCGGCTTGCTTGATCCACTTCTGTACAGCGTCTCGGGTCGCCGCCGTGATCTCGAACTGGACCGGGCGCTGCGTCTTGTGCTGCATGACCATCGCGCGAGATGCCACCTGGTCGCCGTGGCAGAGGTCCCGGACCTTCAGTCCTACCAGGTCACAGCCGCGGAGCTTGCTGTCGATTCCCAGATTGAAGAGTGCCAACTCGCGCACCCGGTTCTCCATCTGCAGGCGAACTCGGAGCGCCCAGATGTCCTTGAGCTTGAACGGCGCCTTCTGACCGACGATCTTGCCCTTGTTCCATGGCTCGCGATGAACAACGGTGGCAACGGATTCCATGATGGACTCCCATCAGGTTGAGGGGCAGGAAAGATGCGCCTTCGACAAAGTCATCGGATTGCCATGGGTCAAGGTGTCAATGACCGGATGAGACACGCCGCACACCGGGTCCATCGGGCCGCTGACTGGCCGCGCGGGCTGTTGGCAGTCGAAACGGTCGTGCTCGCCACAAACCGATTTGTGGTTCTGGCGCTCGGCGCCAACGCGTTGCGCGCCAGATACGGGGGCGCCGACGCTGCTTCCAGTCTCCACTGCCTCCCATGGCGGATATGCTGTGGCCTTGCCATGTACATCACCGACCTCACGCACTTTCTCGACAAGTCCGGCGCGATTGGCCCGGTCAAAGGCCCTGCGCGCGCGATGGCTCAGTTCCACGTCGATGCGGTCGCACATGCCTCCGACAGCACGTCAGAGGCCCTTCCCGCGCCCAAGTGCTTCAAGTGCAAGAAGGGCGTCGTCGAAGCGGTCTTGGCACAGGACAATGCGGTCGTGTGGGTCTGCCCCAAGTGCCGCATAGAGGGACGCATCTCGAACTGGCAGGGCAGCCTCTGGGACCTGCGGAACCGCCCACCGACGTCAGGCTGACCAGAACGGCGAATACGGTGAAGCTGTCATCGAAGCTATTCCTGCTGTCCGCTGACGACACGCTGCATGCGCTGGCCAGCACCGCCTTCATGCGCATGCTTCGGCAGGAAGACTTGGCCCGTGTACCCGACTTTGCCGGACAGCGTGTGCGGCAAGCCAGCATCGTCGTCCAAGTGGTCGACGGCACGCCGTCGCGGATGGTGCACTCGACCTTCTCCATTCTTGACATCAAGGCCGATGGCTTTCTGGATGTCGAGCGCCTGAACACCCAGCAAATCGCCCGACTGGACGTGAGGTTTGATCGTTCCTGCGCTGCCGATAAGGTCGCCGGCGGGCCTGTCGTCGACGCTGCCCAGAGATTTGTCGCCCGGGGCGGCTCCTGGGAGCCTGACGCGCGCCTTCTGCGCCGCATCGAAGCCGCCGCGCTGGGACAGGTGTCGTGCCCTTGGGCTCGACTGCTACGGTGACGGACTGGAGGCAAGGCAGCGAATTGGTTCGCCAGCATTGATGAGCGCACGCCTCCACGCCCAGCGGCCTGCTTCAGATCTCGACCTGATCGCGTCGAACGGCAGCTTACCTTTGCAGCCAGGAATCTCCGGTCCCGGCCATCAACTGTCATTCGACCTGCCAACCGAAACCCGACACTTGCGCAGGGCAGATGAACCACGACCTGCACCTCACGGTCTGGTCGCAAGCCCCCCACTCTTGCAGGACGTGAAACACTGACTTGGCGCGCTCAGGCATTCCGCTGCGCGGCAAACGCGGCCACAGTCACGGTCTTGCGCCGCCCATGCAGCGGCGCAGCCCCACGGAGCCCTCCATGTCCCACGCCTTCGCAGAGATCGCCTTCACGCCTTCAGTCAAGGCCGCGCAGCAGCGCGACGGCAGTCGGTCGAACTACGCACGCAATTTCGAAGGCGACGCCGAGGTCTTCAACGACCGCCTTGGCGAGGCCGAGGTCGACTTCATCGCCGCGCAGCGCAGCTTCTACATGGCCACGGTGTCCGAGACCGGTTGGCCCTACCTCCAGCACCGCGGCGGTCCGAGCGGCTTCCTGAAGGTGCTGGACGACAGGACCCTGGCCTTCGCCGACTACGCCGGCAACCGGCAGCTCATCAGCGTGGGCAACCTGGCCACGAACGACCGCGTCGCGCTGATCCTGATGGACTACGCGCAGCGCGTGCGGCTCAAGCTGCTGGGCCGCTTGGCCGTGCAGGACCTGGCACCAAAGGATGCGTTGGCCAGGACATTGATCGACCCGGCTTACCGCGCGCGGCCACAGCGCGCCATGGTCATCACCGTCGAAGGCTTCGACTGGAACTGCCCGCAGCACATCCCCGTGCGCATCGACGCCGAAGACGTGCAGCGGGCCCTGGATCAGCGCGATGCGCGCATCGCTGAACTGGAAGCACGGCTTGCGCAACGCGTCGCTGGCCTGCCCGCATCCGGCTGACCCTCCGCCGCCCGCCTGTCAGCGGGCTGTGCGACCAAGCGTTCCCCTGTCTGTCTGCCCCGTCCCTGCTTCGTTCGCGTGGGGGCGAAGGCCCCATTCGCCCGCGAACCATCCACCACTCCAGGAGATTTTCCATGTCCATCACGCTCCACGGCTTTCCGCTGTCCGGCCACTCGCACCGCGTTCAACTGGCGCTGTCCCTGATGGGGCTGCCGCACCAGGTGGTGCAGGTGGACCTGAAGAACGGCGCGCACAAGTCGCCCGAGTTCCTCAAGCTCAACCCCTTCGGCCAGGTGCCGGTGCTCGACGACGGCGGCACCACGCTGTTCGACTCCAACGCCATCCTGATCTACCTGGCCACCAAGTACGACGCCGACCGCCGCTGGCTGCCGCGCGACCCCAAGGGCCAGGCCGACGTGCAGGCGTGGTTGTCGGTGGCGGCCGGCCAGATCGCCTTCGGCCCGGCAGCGGCGCGCCTGATCACGGTGTTCGGCGCCAAGCGGGATGCGCAAGAGGTCATCGACCGTGCACACGGCCTGCTCAAGGTCATGGACGCGCAACTGGCCACGCGCCCCTTCCTGGTCGGCAACAGCGCCACGCTGGCCGACATCGCCGGCTACAGCTACATCTCGGCCGCGCCCGAAGGCAATGTCGACCTGTCTGCCTACGCCAATGTGCGCGCTTGGCTGGCTCGCGTGGAAGCGTTGCCTGGCTTCGTGCCGTTCCAGAAGACACCGGTCGGCCTGGCGGCCTGATCGTCACACGCCGCACCACCCCGGGAGCCGACCATGGACACCCCCATCGCACGCCACGACAACCCCTTCCATGCCGGCGAACAAGCCGTGCATGAACGGCTGGGCATCCGCGAACGCATGGTTGGCCTGGGGCAGCGGGTCATCCGAACCGCGATGCCCGAGCAGCACCGGCGTTTTTTCGAGCAGTTGCCGTTCATGCTCGCGGGCTCGGTGGACGGCGCCGGCCGGCCCTGGGCGTCGGTGCTGGTGGGGCAGCCCGGCTTCGTGCAGGCCCCGGGCGCCAAGCGGCTGGACTTCCACGCGCGCCCGATCCCAGGCGACCCACTGGCCGAAGGCCTGGCGCCGGGCGCGCAACTGGGCTTCCTGGGCATCGAGCTGCACACCCGCCGGCGCAACCGGGTCAACGGCCATGTCGTGGCCCTGGACGCGAGCGGCTTCAGCATCGAGGTCGACCAGTCGGTGGGCAACTGCCCACAGTACATCCAGGGTCGAGAGTTCAAGTGGGTGCGCGATGCCGACGACTTGCTGCCGCGCGGCACCGAGGCCCTCACGGCGCTGGACGCCGATGCGCGGGCACTCATCCAGCGCTCGGACACCTTGTTCATCGCCACCCAGGCGCCCGCTGCCGCCGATGGCGCCGATGTGGCCACCGGCCGCGGTGCTGACGTCTCGCATCGCGGCGGGCGGCCCGGCTTCGTGAAGGTCGAGGACGAGCACACCTTCCTCGTGCCCGACTTCACCGGCAACTTCTTCTTCATGACCTTGGGCAACCTGCAATTGAACCCGCGCGCCGGCGTGCTGTTCATCGACTTCGACACCGGCGATCTGCTCACGCTGACCGGCACCGCCGAGGTGGTCTGGGGCGGCGACGAAGTGAAGGCATTCGACGGCGCCGAGCGCGCCTGGCGTTTCAGAATGGAATCCGGCTGGCGCCTGCGCGAAGCGCTGCCGTTGCGCTGGGCCTTCCGCGACTTCTCGCCCAACTCCACCCTCACCGGCACCTGGGACGAGGCCGAGGCGCGCCGAGAGGCTCAGCGCCTGGCGCAGACATGGCGGCCCTACCGCGTCGCACGCGTCATCGGCGAGAGCAGTGTCATCCGCTCGTTCCACCTCAAGCCGGCCGACGGCCATGTGGTGCCACCCTTCCAGGCCGGGCAGCACCTGCCGATCCGCCTGAAGACGAACACCGGCGAGACACTGCATCGCACCTACACGATCTCGCAGGCACCCAGCGACGAGGGTTTGCGCCTGAGCATCAAGCGCGAGGGGGCGGCCTCCGGCCACATGCACGACCACGTGCACGAAGGCGACCTGATCGAGGCGCTGGGCCCGCGTGGCCAATTCACGATCGACGCGACGCTGCGCCGGCCGGCGGTACTGATCGGCGCCGGCGTGGGCATCACGCCGATGGTTGCCTTTGCGCGGCATGTGGTGACCGAAGGCTTCCGCCACCGTCGCACACGGCCGCTGCATCTCGTCCAGGTGGCGCGCAGCCAGGACCTGCGTGCCTTCGGCGACGAACTTCAGGCACTGGTGCTGCGGGCCAAAGGGGCGATGAAGCTGCACGTGGTGCTCGACGAGGGCAATGGCGCACCCGAGGGCGCACTCAAGGGTCCGCTGACGCTGGATGTGCTGAAGACCCTGCTGCCCTTCGATGACCACGAGTTCTTCCTCTGCGGCCCGCCGGGTTTCATGCAGGCGCTGTACGACGGCCTGCGCGACCTGGGCGTGCGCGACCAACGCATCCAGGCCGAGGCCTTCGGTCCGTCGTCGCTGAAGCGCCGACCCGACGGCGCCACGGCCACACCCACGCCGCCGGCGCCGGCGGCGAAACAGGCGACGGTGAGCTTCCTGCGCAGCGGCGACGCCGCCGAGTGGACGCCCGAGCGCGGCACGCTGCTGGAGTTTGCGGAGGGAAAAGGCTTGAACCCGCCCTTCTCGTGCCGCGCCGGACACTGCGGGTCGTGCGCAACGCGCATGACGGCCGGGCGCGTCACCTACGCCGAACCCACGGCCTGGCGGCCGGCGGAAGGCGAAGTGCTGTTGTGCTGCGCGGTGCCGGCCGCCGGCGGTGGCGGTTGCGAGCGCATCGAACTGGATCTCTGAGCGCGGCCGGTCATCAACCGGCGGCAGGCGACTCCGGCCACGCCTGCATGGCCAGGTCAGCCAGCCTCTTCAGCAGAACCGGCTTCGCGCCGTCCCTGGCCTGAACCGCCAGGCCCTGGACCACCATCGCAAAGTACGCGGCCAGCGTGGCCGTATCCGTGTCAGCGGGCAGTTCACCGTCCTGGCGGGCACGGTTCAGCCGCGCGCGGATGGCCAACTGCGCAGCCTGTCGACGCTCCGCCACTTCGGCCACCAGCGTGCCCTGCGCGGCCGACGCCTGCAATTCCCCGGCGGCCACCATGCAGCCGAGCGGGTGCCGGGCGTCGGCGAACTGCCGCGCCGCGGCCTGCAGCATCTGCTCGATTGCCGCGCGTGCGCTACCCGTGCCGGACATCGGCTGGCTCAGAAAGCCCCCGTAGCGCTGGCCGTACAGCGCCAGCGCCTCACGGAACAGCGCGTCCTTCGAGCCGAACGCGGCGTACAGGCTGGGCGGTGCGATGCCGATGGCGGCCGTCAACTGCGCCGTCGAAGTGCCTTCGAAGCCATGGCGCCAGAACAGGTCCATCGCTGTGCTCAGGGCTTGTTCTCGGTCAAAGGCCCTCGGCCGGCCGGCGCGCTTCGGGGCGGGTGTGTTGTCACTGTCCATCGCATTAGTGTAGCAGTCCATAAAAAATAGCTTGACGCCACCCGTTGTGTCCTCTTATTCTTTACCGCTCACTACACAATATGTCGACCACATGCCCACCACCTCACGTCACTTCCAACTGGCCTCCCATGGCAGCATCTTCGAACTGAACCGCGGCACACGCAATGGCCTGGCGGCCCAGCCGCAGCAAGTGCTGATCCGCGTGGGCGCGGCCAGCCTCAATTACCGCGATCTGCTGACCTTGCAGGACCCGGCGTCGAACCGGGAAGGGCTGATCCCCTTGTCCGACGGCGCGGGGACGGTGGTGGCTGTCGGCGCTGCCGTCACCCGCTGGAAGGCTGGCGACCGGGTCAGCGTCAACTTCTTTCCCGCCTGGCAAGGCGGTGGGTACTCTCCGGCCGTGCTGGCCACCGCGCTCGGCGGTGGGCAGACCGACGGCATGCTGAGCGAGCACGTGCTGGCCGACGCTGGCGCGCTGGTGTCCGTTCCGGACCACCTGAGCCTGGCCGAAGCCGCCACGCTGCCTTGTGCCGCCGTGACGGCCTGGCATGCGCTCTTCGAGCGCGGCCAGTTGCAGCCCGGTGAAACGGTGCTGGTGCAAGGCACCGGCGGCGTGGCCTTGTTTGGCCTGCAGCTCGCTGCCGCGCACGGCGCCAAGGTCATCGTCACCTCGTCGTCGGATGCGAAACTGGCGCGTGCGCGCGCCCTGGGCGCCTGGAAGACCATCAACTACAAGACCCAGCCCGCCTGGGACGCGGCTGCGCTGGACATCACCGAAGGCCGCGGGGTCGACCACATCCTCGAACTGGGTGGGCCGGACACCTATGACAGGTCCATCGGCGCCATCGCACCGGGTGGGCGCATCGCCCAGATCGGCGTGCTCACTGGCTTCGCGTCAAGGCCCAACATCCTGCCGCTGCAGTTCAAGAATGCCAGCATCCACGGCATCTGCGTGGGTTCGGTGCAGCACTTCGAGCGGCTGACTCAGTTTCTGTCAATGCACCGCATCCGGCCAGTGGTCGACAAGACTTTTGCGTTCGACGATGCGCCGGCCGCCTATGCGCACCTGCAGTCGGCCAGCCACTTCGGCAAGGTGGTGATCGACCTGAGCTGACACCCGCCGACGCCCCCGACTGGGCAGCGCCTCAACCAGCCTGGCGCTGCCAATACCGACCCACCCGATCCCGACGCCGATCTCCGCTCGCCCGCCTCGGCGTCGCTCATCCTTCCCACGAGAGCGTTCCCATGACATCGTTTTCACTGCACACCGCTGACACCGCTCCCGAGGCCAGCAAAGCCTTGTTGGCCACGGCCGGCCGCGCCTATGGCTTCGTGCCCAACCTGCTGGCCTGCATGGCCACCTCGCCTGCGCTTCTGGAGGGCTACATGACCCTGGCCGGCATCTTCAACAAGACGAAGCTGACCGAGACCGAACGGCAGATCATCCTGATGACCTCGAACCGCCTGAATGGCTGCGTCTACTGCATGGCCGCCCACTCTGCCATTTCAACCGGCGCTGGTGTGCCTGCCGATGTGGTGGCGGCGTTGCGAGCCGGCACACCCATCGCCGACGCCAAGCTGGAAGCCCTGCGCCAGTTCACCATCAAGATCGTGGAAAGCCGCGGTTGGCCGGCAGCACACGACGTGCAGAGCCTGCTGGAGGCCGGCTACACACACCAAACGGTGCTCGACGTGATCCTGGGCACCAGCCTGAAGGTGATGTCGAACTACACCAACCACGTCGTTCAGACACCCCTGGACCCAGCCTTTGCACAGCATGCCTGGGCGGCAGCCGTTTGATCGACGGCGGGTGCGGCGGCCGGTGCCGTGCGACTGGCTCCTGCGGCCACGCCAGACCAGCTGCCGTGTGCCTTCAGTTCAATGCTGGATCGGCACGCAGCGTGTCCACTGCCAGGTCGATGAAGGCGCGCACCTTCTGCGTCGCGCGCCGCCCCTCGTGATGCACCACGTGCACCGGCAGCGGTGCCGTTTCGAAGTCCTCCAGCAGGATCTGCAGCGCACCGCTGCGCACGTGCGCCGCTACCTGGTAACTCAACAGCCGCGTGATGCCCAGGGCCGCCACCGCAGCGGCGATGGCCGAGTCGTTCGTCGTCGTGCGCATTCTTGGCTGCAGGCGCTGCAACAGGGGCTTGCCTGCATCGTTGAAGCGCCACTCCGACACCGGGGTCACGCCCGAGGCCGAAACGATGGTGTGCCGGGCCAGCTCTTCCGGGCGCTGCGGCACGCCCTGCGACTTCAGATAGGCCGGTGCGGCCACCAGCACACGACGAACACGCCCGACGCGCACGGCCTGCAGCGACGAGTCGGGCAGCTCGCCGATGCGCACCGCCACGTCGATGCCCTCCTCGACGACGTTGACCACGCGGTCCAGGAACAGGCACTGCGCGTCAACCTCGGGAAATTGCTGCAGGTAGCGCACCAGGATCGGCGTGACGTAGAGCTGGCCGAACAGCACCGGCGCCGTCAGCGCGAGGGTCCCGCGTGGGGCGGCGTGCGTGCCGGTTGCGACCGTCTCGGCCTCTTCGATGTCGGCCAGGATACGGCGGCAGTCCTCGGCGAACCGGGCGCCGGCGTCCGTGACACGCACCACGCGCGTGGTGCGGGTGAGCAGCCGCAGGCCCAGCCGTTCTTCAAGTTCAGCCACCGCCCGAGTGACCACCGGCGGCGACAGGTTGAGCTTGCGCGCCGCACTGGCAAAGCCGCCGCTGTCGACGACGGCGACGAAGGTGGTCATGGCTTGCAGGCGGTCCATGTTGTTTCCGTTTCAGAAAGGCTGTCTTGGCTGGAACAAGGATTCTCTGCGCAGCCGCCATCACGCAAAGTTCGTCCACCGTCCCGACCTGAACCTGGAGCCTCGATCATGTTGCCCGTACCCTACATTGGTGAAGTTCCCAACGACCTGGGCTACGAGGCTGCCTGGTTGGGTCGCGACGTGATGCGGGCCTTGATGGACCTGCCGCGCCACCAACCCCTCGATGAACCCACAGGAACCCGCCATGACCGCCACGACCACACCACGTCCGCCGCTGCCCTCGTTTACACGCGAGACCGCGGCGCAGAAGGTGCGCCTTGCCGAGGACGCCTGGAACACGCGTGACCCGCAGCGCGTGGCGCTGGCGTACACGGTGGACACGGTCTGGCGCAACCGCGCCGAGTTCCCGGTGGGCCGCGCGCAGGTGCAGGCCTTCCTCGAGCGCAAGTGGGCGCGCGAACTGGACTACCGGCTGATCAAGGAACTGTGGGCGCACGACGGCCACCGTATCGCGGTGCGCTTTGCCTACGAGTGGCGCGACGACGCCGGCAACTGGTTCCGCTCGTACGGCAACGAGAACTGGGAGTTCGATGACCTCGGCTACATGCACCGGAGGTTGGCCAGCATCAACGACAAGCCCATCACCGCTCAGGATCGCAAGTTCCATTGGCCGCAGGGCCGCCGGCCCGACGACCACCCGGGCCTGACCGAGCTGGGTCTCTGAACGCGCGGGCAGCGACCATGAACCAGATTCCTGTCATCGAGACCGGCGTCGCCATCATCGGTGCCGGCACCGCCGGCATGTCGGCCTATCGCGCGGCGCTGGAGCACACGCCGCGTGTGCTGGTGATCGAGAGCGGCGTCTACGGCACCACCTGCGCGCGTGTCGGCTGCATGCCCAGCAAGCTGCTGATCGCGGCGGCAGAAGCGGCGCATGCGGTGGCCGGCGCCGCGCGCTTCGGCGTCATGGCCGGGCCTGTGGCTATCGATGGCCGCGCCGTGATGGCGCGCGTGCGACGTGAACGCGACCGCTTCGTCGGCTTCGTTGTCGACGCCGTGCAGCGGTGGCCCGCTGAACACCGGCTGGTGGGCCGTGCCCGCTTCGTCGACGACCACATCCTGCAGGTGGGTGCGACGCAGGTGCGCGCGCAGCGCATCGTCATCGCCACCGGCTCGCGGCCCAATGTGCCCACGGCCTGGCACGCTGCGCTGGGTGACCGGCTGATCGTCAACGACGATGTCTTCGACTGGACCGACCTGCCGCGTTCGGTCGCGGTGGTCGGCGCGGGTGTCATCGGCCTGGAAGTGGCGCAGGCGCTGCACCGGCTGGGTGTTCGGGTGCGCCTGTACGGCCGTACCGAGCGTGTCGGCCCGGCCACCGACCCGGCATTGCAGGCGCTGACGCGCCAGGTGTTCGCCGCGGAACTGCCGTTGAGCACCGACCTCGCGGCGATCGAGCCGCGCCGCGACGGTGACAGCGTCGTCGTGCGCGCCACCGGTCGCGACGGCAGCGTGCACGAGGAACGCTTTGATTGGCTGCTGGCCGCCACTGGGCGCCGGCCAAACGTCGACCAACTGGGTCTTGAACACACCACGCTGCCGCTAGATGCGGACGGCATTCCGGTGTACGACCGCCGCAGCGCCCAGGTGGCTGACCATCCGGTGTTTGTTGCGGGCGACGTGAACGAGGACCGCCCGCTGCTGCACGAAGCGGCTGACGAAGGACGCATCGCAGGTGACAACGCAGGCCGCTTCCCAGACGTGCGCATGCGGCCTCGCCGCGCGCCGCTGGCGGTGGTGTTCAGCGAGCCGCAGATCGCGCTGGCCGGCGCCAGCCACGCCGAGCTGTGCGCCAGCGGCATCGCCTTCGAGACCGGCCGTGTCTCCTTCGACGACCAGGGCCGCAGCCGCGTGATGGGCCGCAACCAGGGCGCCCTGCACGTCTATGGCGAGGCGGGCACCGGCCGCTTCCTGGGCGCCGAGATGCTAGGCCCGGCGGCCGAGCACATCGGCCACCTGCTGGCCTGGTCGGTGCAACGCGGCGACACCGTGCAGCAGATGCTCGACAGCCCGTTCTACCACCCGGTGGTCGAAGAAGGCCTGCGCACGGCGCTGCGCCAGCTGCAGCGCGCGCTGCGCATGGGGCCGGTGCCGGTGGAGCGCTGCCTGGACTGCGGCCCCGGCGCGTGAAACACAGCTTGCTGAAAGCACATCCATGATCGACGTCTACACCGCCAACACGCCCAACGGCGTGAAGGTTCCCATCGCACTGGAAGAACTCGGCGCTCCCTACCGCGTGCACCGCATCAACCTCGGTGCCAACGAGCAGAAGCGTCCGGAGTTCCTGCGCCTGAACCCGAACGGCCGCATCCCGGCCATCGTCGACCCCGATGGCCCGGGCGGCGCGCCTTTGAGCGTGTTCGAGTCTGGGGCCATCCTGTGGTACCTGGCCGAGAAGTTTTCGGGGCTGATGCCGGGCGACCCGATTGAGCGCATCCGCGCGCTGGAGTACACCTTCTTCCAGGTCGGCGGTATCGGGCCAATGTTCGGGCAGGCGGGCTGGTTCGCGCGCCACAGCGAACAGGTGCCGCTGGCCATCGACCGGTACCAGGCGGAAGCCAATCGCCTGACAGCGGTGCTCGAAGCGCGCCTGCAAAGCACACCGTGGCTGGCGGGCCAGAGCTACTCGGTGGCTGACGTCATGAACTTCGGCTGGCTGCGCGCGCCGCAGTACGCCGGCGTGCAGCTCGAGGACTACCCGGCGGTGCAGGCCTGGGTCGAGCGCGTCGCGGCGCGGCCAGCGGTAGTGCGGGGGCTGCAAGCGATCGCCTGAGTGTGTTGCGCCCCGAAGCCGCGGTCCGGCACGGTGGCACGCGATGCAGCGCAACCGGCGCGCCGGCCCTCATGCCGGGACACGGCCGATGCGTTGCGCCAGCCACTCCGTGGGTGTCTGCCCCAGCCGCTGGGTGAAGGCACGTGTGAGTGCATTGGGGCTGCCGTAGCCCACCTCGTCGGCAATGCTCTTGACCTGCCGGCCTTGCGTCAGCAGCCCTTGCGCGACGCTCAGGCGCCAGCCGGCCAGGTACTCGATGGCGGGTTCACCGACGACCTCGCCGAAGTGCGCCGCAAAGCGTGCGCGCGACATGCCCGCCAGGTCCGCCAGCCCCTGCAGCGTCCAGGGCCGTTCCGGCGCGGCATGCATGGCGTTGAGCGCCTTGGCCAGACGAGCGTCCGCCAGGCCCGCCACCACGCCTGAGCGCAGCAGCCCGCGCTCGATGGCATGGCGCAGCAGGTAGACCAGCACGACTTCGCTGAGCCGGTTCAGCGCCGCGTCGCGGCCGCTGCGCTCGTCGAAGGCCTCGGTGAACAGCGCGTCCAGCACGCCGCGCATGGCCGGTGCCTCGCGCAGCGGCAGCACCAGAAGCGGCGGCAGGCCGTGCACCAGCGGGTTGCCGAAGGAGGCGCCGAACTCGACCGAGGCGCAGACGAGGTCGGCGCCGTCAGCGTCGTTGGCGCCAAGCCGGTGGTGGCTGGCGCGCGGGAAGAAGATGAGGCTCGGTTCGGCGAGTTCCTGCACCTGGCCGCCGGGTGCCGTCAGCTGCAGCCGGCCGGCCTTCAGCACGTGCAGGTGGCCGACCCCCTCGACGGCGTCGAAGTTGACCAGGCTGCACAGGTTGCCGGCGTAGAACACGCGCGACCTGAGTTCGAAGCGTTGCAGCAGGGGGGCCAGGCGATCATCCATGCCGTCATCTTGGCCGCTGCCGGCCGATGGGTGAAGCGCTGGCGCGGACAAGAGACTGTTTCCAAGCCGGCAATGGCGCGTGCCGGATCAGATGCGCGGCGGCGCCCACCGGGCCGCGAGCAGGTTGTCGAGCGACCAGCGCCCGCCGCCGCGTCCAACCAGGTACAGCAGCAAGGTCGCCCAGCTCAGGTGGGTGGGCCAGGCCGCGGGGTAGACGAAGAGCTGGATCACGAGCGTCATGCCCAAGAGCGCGCCCGCCGACAGGCGCGTGCCCAGGCCCAGCACCAGCAAGGCCGGGAAAGCGTGTTCGGCGTACGCTGCCATGTGAGCGGCCACGTCGGGCGGCAGCAGCGGCAAGCGGTACTCGTCTTCGAACAGCGACATCGCGGCGTCAGTGACGCTGAGCAGGCCATCGACCTTGGTGCGGCCGGACAGGAAGAACACGCCAGCCATTGCAGCGCGCGCGCCGAGTGCCAGCAGATCGTGGCTGATCCAAGCGCTGACGCGGTCGCGCAGCGCCAGCAGGCGATGGGCTGGGCGGGCAGGGGCAGAGTGCAGAGACGTCGCGTTCATGTCATGAATACATTGAGAAGGGTGGAGGCTCGTCCTCGGCAAAGGCGCCTTGCGCGAACAGCGTCGACAGCAAGACCTGCAGGTCGGCTTCGGGTGCCACCCGCAGAGCGGCCTCAGCCGCATCGGCCAGGGGCAGGCCTTGCGCACAGGCTTGCAGGAAGGCGCAGCCGGCGGCGTCGATCTCGCAGCACAGCACCTCGTCGGCGGGGCGGGTGATCAGCACCGCCTGGCCGTGCCAGGGCACGGTGGATCGTTCGATGTCGTCGGCGCGTGCGGTCGACCACAGGTCCCAGACCGGCAGCGTGCTGTCGCCGTGCCAATGGGTGGCCGGGGCCAGGTGCAGCCGTGCCGTCCCCAGGCTTTCGGGGTCTTGCGCGGCCCAGCGGGTGAAGTCCAGCGGCACGGCGTCGGCCGCCACGTGCGCCAGCGTCCACATCCGGTCCAGCTGTGCCAGATGCTGCAGGTAGGGCCAGTCGCTGTCGGGCTCGCACTTGCGAAGGAACTCGGCGAAGGTCTCGCCGTACAGGATCAACCGCGAATCTTTGGGCGGGTGCAGGCGTGCGAAGTGGCCCGCCAGCGGGCGGAACCAGGGCTCGCCAAGCCAGTGCGCGACGCTGGGGAAGTTCGCCTCGAGTGCGGCGGTGCAGGCCTGCATGCCCGTGTTGGCGTAGACCGCAAAGCCCGGATCGAAGGCTTCGGGCAACGTCTCGTCAGGCAGTTCGCCCGACCGCCAGGCCTCGATCGCTGCCAGCCAGCGCGCGTGGAAGTGGGGTGGCTCGTTCATGGCGTCGTCTGCGTGGTGCCGAGGATTTGCCGCACGGTGTCGGCTTCGGCGAGCAGCCATTCGAAGGCCGGCAAGGGCCCGTCCCATTCGATGAGCGTGGGCCGTGGCCCGATGCGCGCGATCAATCGCCGGTACAGCGCCCAGGTGCCCTCGTGCACCGGCGCGTCGTGCGAGTCGATCCACAGCTCGTCGCCCAGGCGCGGGTCGGCCGAGTGCCCGGCCAGGTGCACCTCGGCCACGGCGGCGGCGGGCAGCCGGTCCAGCCAGTCCTCGGCTGCGAAGCCCAGGTTGTGCGCGCTCAGGTGCACGTTGGCCACGTCGACCAGCAGCTGGCAGCCGCTGCGGCGCACCAGTTCGCACAGGAAATCGACCTCGTCCCAGGTGTGGCCGGGCAGCGGCAGGTAGTGCGACGGGTTCTCGACCGCCAGCGGCCGGCCGATCGCGTCTTGCACGGTCTGCACATGCGTGACCACGCGCTGCAGCGAACATGCGTCGCGAACGAAGGGCAGCAGGTCGGGCTCGTAGCGTGCACCCAGGCGCGACCAGGCCAGGTGCTCCGACACCAGCGCCGGCCGCACCCGGCGCACCAGGGCCGCAAAGCGGCGCAGGTGCTCCGCGTCCGGCGGCTCGGCGCCGGCCAGCGACATCGACACCCCGTGCAGCGACACCGGGTGCGCCGAGGCCAGTGCGTCCAGCAGCCGAAGGCGCGGGCCGCCGTCGACCATGTAGTTCTCGGCGTGCACCTCGAACCACAGGCCCGGGTGTCGCGCTGCCAGCGCTTGCTGCAGGTGCGACGGCTTGAAGCCGAGCCCGGCGGCGAGATGGGTCATGGCCCTTCCCCAGCGATGTTGGTGGCGGGGCTGGCTCAGGCCTTCAGGGGCGTCAGCGAGCCGCTGCCCTTGGGGGTCATGATCGCCACGCAGGTGCCGACGGGCACCTTCTTCCAGGCATTGCCCTGGTAGTCGACCTTGGAGGTGCCGGCGCAACTGGTGCCGGGGCCGGCAGCGCAGTCGTTCTGGCCGGCCAGCGAGACGCCGTAGCACTTCTCCATGGCGGGCTTGGCCGGCTTGTCGGCGGCCAGTGCAGCGCCTTGGGCCAGCGCAGCCAAGGCCATCACACTCAACACGGTGCGACGGGTGGACATGGTGTTTCTCCTTGAGATGGGTTGCGGTACGTCGCGACGGACGGCGCGGGCAGGCTCACAGGCCTGCCCGGCCACGCTCAGGCCAGCGACTTCGGGGTCTTGCCCTTGATCTGCGGCCAGTTGATGTCGGCCTTCTTGTTGTTGCCCGGCACGTCTTCCAGCCACTTCTTCTGCACGTCCTTGTTGACGTTCAGGTACAGCTTGCCGTCGAGGATGCGCCAGGCGTTCGGGTCGCCGTCGAGCTTCTTCTCCAGCGCCACGCCCATGGCGCAGAAGCCACCGTACTGGGGCGCGTACTTCGCCGGGTCGGCCTTGAAGGCGTCGCGGTTGGCAGCGCTGGCGAAGTGGTAGGTCACGCCGGCGTGGGCGGCGCTGAATTCGGCCTTGCCGGCCGTGGGCGCACCGGCGCTGAAATACGCCACCGGGTCGTGGCCCTTCAGGCCGACGCCCTTGGCGTCGACGTTGATGGCGGCGGTGGAATTCTCGTCGTAGGCGTGGGCCGCGAGCGGCACGATGGCGGCGGTCAGGGCGATGGCGGTGGTGACGGCCAGCAGGCTGGTGCGCAGGGTCTTGGCGTTCATGGCGGGTTCCTTGTGTCGTATCGGTTGGGGTGGGAGGCGAAGGACGTCAGCGCCGAATCACGCGTGCGTGTGCGAGCTGACACGCGGGAAGTCGACGTCGGTGTGGGCCACGTTGTTGACGTAGTTGGTCAACACGTTCAGCGCCACGTGCAGCACGATCTCGACTGTCTCGGCGTCGCTGAAGCCGGCTGCGCGCAGCGCGGCGATGTCGGCGTCCTGCACACGACCGCGCTCGCCGGCCACGCGCTGGGCGAAGCGCAGCGCGGCATCGTTGCGGGCGTCGGTGGCGCGGCCGTCACGGGCCTGCGCAATCTCGTCGTCGCTGAGCTTGACGAGGTTCTTGCCGATGTAGCTGTGCGCGGCCAGGCAGTAGTCGCAGCCGTTGAACTCGGCCACTGCCAGCGCCAGCGACTCGCGCAGCTTGGCGTTCAGCGCGCCCTTGTCGAGCGCGCCGCTGAGCGACAGATAGCCTTCGAGCGCGGCCGGCGACTGGGCCAGCAGCTTCATCAGGTTGGGCACGACGCCGAGCTTCTTGTGCACGGCGGCGAGCAGGGGCTGGGACGCGGCGGGGGCGTCGGCGACGGCGGGGATGGACAGACGGGACATGGTGAGACCTTTCAGGGGGTTGGAAGCTGCGACAGGTGCAGCGGGACGGGGAACAGGGACTTCAGAGTGCAGCGCGCACCCACGACGAGAGTTGCGTCTCGTCGTGCAGGCCGACCAGCCGCGAATGGGCCTGGCCGTCCTTGAAGAGGATCAGCGTGGGGATGCCACGGACGCCGTGGGAGGTGGCCAGTTCGGGCGCGTCGTCGACGTTGAGCTTGCGCACCTGGACCTGGCCCTCGAACCGCCGGGCCAGTTGTTCGAGCTGTGGCGCGAGCGCTCGGCAGGGGCCGCACCACGGGGCCCAGAAGTCGACGACGACGGGGCCCGGTTCGGTAGCGATAAAGGCGGCGAACGACGCGGCGTCGAGCGCGGCGGTCGTGGTGGAAGTGGCGGTTTCGGACATGACGGACACCTCTTGCGGTGGTGGGGCCGCGGTGTGTCGCGGCATGTCCGTCACTGTAGGAATCGGCCCCTTAGGCCAGGTGGCTTGGCGTCTCGCAGAAGTGGCTCATCGTCGCGGTCGCCGAATCGCCACTGCACGGCGCCTGTGCGGGCCCGTTGGACTGTGCGGGAAGGTGATCTCGTCGAGTCGTCGCGGGGTCAACCCGCCGGAGTGAACGACCGGTTTGGCCCGGAACGGAGGGCGGCCAAACCCGTACGCGCATGCCCGTACGGGCAATACCGTACGGGCCGCCCCCGCGTATTCAAGGATGACTTTGACGCGCCTAACCTGCGACCAAGACGTGGAGGGATTCAACACGCGTCGCGGGACAAATGCCGGACACGGCAGCTTGCCCCGGAGTCAACGGCCACTGCCCGCAGGGGTAGTGGTTGCGCGTGTTTGGTCACAAGCGTCGCATGGGGCAAGGAGCGGGGCCGCGCATGGGGATGATCGCCTTCAACCGCAATACGGGAGTGAATCTGCGCGCTGCCAATACGCCAGCTTCCGCGCCGATGGCTGCCAGCGAGGTCACGGAGGCTGTCCTGGTCGCACACCTGACCGCCCTGGGACTGGCGGTCAACTCGATTGAGATTCATTTCGACCCCTCGACTGCCACCGTCCGGGTGGCGGGTAGCGTCGAGCGTCAAGACCAGCGCGAGCGACTCGTGCTGTGCTGCGGCAATGTTCGCGGCGTGGCCGCGGTCGATGACTGCCTGGCAGTGATCATGCCGTCGGCTGTCTCATGCTGGCGCTTTGTCCAGCCGGGCGACCTGTTCGAGAGCATCGCGCGCGACGCCTACCGCGATGCGGATCGTGGCGACGATCTGCGTTCCGCGAACCAGCCTTTGGTCGGCGGCGCAGAACCGCCAACAGCCGGGTGGCTGCTACGCATTCCGCCATTGGAAAGCCTGTCGAGCCGCCGAGGCCCCCATGCACGTTGACATGCCACCTGGGCCCGCAGCGGCGCTTCGTGACCAGGTCTGGGTTGAGTTGACGGGTGGCATCGTGGTCGCCAAGTTGAGAGGGACTGTGTCTGTGGCGCTCCTTGAGTGCTGTCGGCTACAGGTTCTGGAACACTTTGGCCAGGCGACAACTGCCGTTGTTCTCTATGATGCGATGGAGCTTCGGGGGCCGGCACCCTCCTGCTATCGGACGGACTCGGCGCAACCTGCCGTATCAGCCCGAGTGATGCGCGGAGCCATCGCATTGGCCGATGCCAGCTTGCGCAAAGCGCTGTTGCTGGCGTGCACTGACCTCTGCCGCGAATCCCGGGTCTTCTCCGAAGACCTCCCTGTGGCCTATGACTGGTTGTCGGCGGCACTGCCGATCACCCATCGGTCTGCTCGCAGATGATCGAAGACATGTAGATGCGAATAGCTCCCGACCGCACACTTCGCGTGCTGCTCGTTGACGCCGACATCGACGCAGCCTCCTCCACAGCCCAGCTGCTGCAGGATCAGGGGTGCACCGTCACGCTCGCGATGAGCTTGGATCAAGCGGTCAGAGTTGCAGCGTTGCAGCAGCCACATCTCGTTCTGATCCGCGTTGACCTGGTAGACACCGCCGTCATCGAAGCGATCAGACAAACCAAGGCCATCAACACCAAGCTGACTCCTCTGTTCGGCTGCATGACTGCCAAGACGGACGCGGCCTCGGGCCACAGGTGGCTGCAAGCCGGATTTGACTATGTCCTCAATGCGCCCGTCGAGCCCCGTGCCCTGCCGGCACTTGTCGACAGTCTGAGGCGACTGCACGAACCGGCTCGGGATCCTTGAAGGCTGCGTGCAGTTGCGCATTGCAGCCCATCGCAGACAAATTTCATGCTGATCGTGGACGGCGCGTGGGTAACATTCATCTGGGCCGACGGGACCGCTTTCCTGTTCTCTAGGGCAGCCCCGAAGCATCCGCAGGTCAGCGCCAACGGGCGCTGGTGCTGATCAATCACTGGGGTTTGGACGACGGCAAGGTGTGCGTGACCTTCATCGGTCATCACGGCAACTCGGGCCGCGTGAGTCACTTGGCTCTCACGCCCCGACGGCCGCTACGGACATGTGCCCAACGCCGGTGACGGAAACCCGCACGAGTTGCACATGCAGACGTTGCCCGTCGTGGCGGAGATCGTCGCCGGCAACGGGCCTGGCGTGGCGCCGCCTCGCCACGGCATGGAAATGTCTTACGCGCCGCGTTCGCCGCGCTTGGCCAGTTCGAGTCGGATATTGCGCTTCGCCATTCTGAGGTGAAGGGGAATCCACACTAACAGGATGAGGGGCAGCGCCACGACCAGGTTGGCCGCGATGGCGAATGCCAACTTGCTCTCATGCGTCGATCCCGCAATGACCTCCTGGACGAAAAAGTAGACCGCAACCATCCAACCCACCAGCACCAAGGCCTCACCCGAGGTGTGACGACCCTTGCGCGCATCCTTCAACACTCGTGCGCGCTCTGCTTCTGGCAGGTCCTTCAGCTGCGGGACGAGATATAGCCACAATCTAGACATTTAGCGCTTTCGACACAGACATTCACCATGACTCCTGGTCACCCCACGAAACCCGGTGGGATTCATCGAGGGGCCACTAAGGGGCAGGCGATGCCCGCACGCATTGGTGACGCGGCAAGTTGCAACCTGATTCGCGGCCATCATGACATCGCAGGCAAGCCGCCAAGGTCTTTACAGTATCGCCGAGGCTGGGCCGAAACCTTGGGTAGCGCAGGCCAACTCGACCGGTTCGACTCCACATCATCGATGACTACTCTTCGGCGCGCGAGGCGTTGTCGCTCATGCTCAGATCGAAAGGGATTTTCGACGGTCGCCTTTGAAAGCACCAAGCACCCGATCGCTTCGTTGCGGCCCGAACGGCGAGGCTGCGTTGTCACCGACGTGGACCTCCCTGCGGCATCCCGGGGCTCGGGGTGCAACGGCTTGTCGGCACTCGCTGGACAAGACGGGCCCCGGCGCCCGTGGAGCCCCCTGGGCGCCTGCGTTGGTCTTCGTGGCTGAGTCAGGCGTAGTAGAGCGCCAGGTATCCGAGCAGCAACACCAGTACCGACAGCGCCATCGTGCGCGTCGACCACGTGCGCGCAAGGCGAGTGTCAGCGCCTGCGTAGCGGGCTACAGCGGCCAACAGGCCAGCACCGGTTCGGGCACCCTGGCCGCCCAGACGACGCTTCGCGACATCGAACCCGGTGGCCGTATGGTGCCAGCATGCCAGCAGCAGCCTGCGCCACACCCAGTCCGTGTCCAGAGTGATCGTCAACGTGCGCTTGAGGTAGGGAAGCATCACGAAGAACGCCAGGCCGGAGAACAGCAGCAACTGCACCTGTATCAGCACGTGCGCCCAGGTGTACGGCTCGTACTTCACCGTGTAGGGCAGCAGCGCATACAGCGGCTCGGCCCAGACGCCAAGCGCGACGCACAGGAACGCAAACACGATCATCGCCCAGCGCATGCTGGCCGGCGGCTCCGCCGGTCGAAGGCCCGAGTCCTTCTGAAAGAAGACAAACCAGGGAAACTTGATGCCGGCGTGCAGGAACACGCCCGCGGATGCGGCTGTCAGCATCAGCCACACCGTCAGCAGGTGACCATCCATCGCGGCCTGAGACACCATGGATTTCGAGACGAAGCCCGAGGTGAGCGGGAACGACGAGATCGCCAACGCGCCGATCGTGCCGCACACGGTTGTCAGCGGCATCGTGTGAAACAGCCCGCCGAGTTCCGAGCACTTGCGCCGGTTGGTCATCAGCAGCACCGAGCCGGCCGACATCAGCAACAGAGCCTTGTAGATGATGTGGGTGAAGGCGTGCGCCGCGGCGCCGTTGAGCGCCATTTCGGTACCGATACCGATGCCCGCGATCATGAAACCGACCTGGTTGACGATCGAGTACGCCAGGATTCGCCGCATGTCGTTCTCCAGCAGCGCATAGACGATGCCGTAGAAAACCATGAACAGGCCCACCCAGATCAGCAGCTCGGTGCCCGGGAAGCCGCGGATCAACACATACACCGCGGTCTTGGTGGTGAAGGCCGAGAGGAACACCGTGCCGCTCCACGATGCCTCTGGGTACGCATCGGGCAGCCAGGCCGACAGCGGCGGAGCGCCAGCGTTGATGAGAAAGCCGATCAGGATCAGCCAGTGCGCGATGGAGTCTGGCGCCATCTGCGTGAAAGTGACGCTGCCGGTCTGCACGGTGTGGCCGGTGACGCCGGCAAACAGGACCACGCCACCAAGAAGGTGGATCATCAGGTAGCGGCGCGCCGCGCGGTAGGATGTTTCCTTGCCATGGCTCCACAGCACCAGCGTCGAGCCCACGGCCATCAGTTCCCAGAACACGAACACGGTGATCAGGTCCCCGGCCAGCGTGACGCCAATGGCGGAGCCCGCATAGACAAAGGCCGCCGGCATCTCGACGCGGCTCTCTTGGCCGAGCGCGAACAGGCCACCGCCGGCTGCCATCAGCGCAAAAATCGTCGCAAACAGGCGCGAGAGTTTGTCGCCGTGCAGTGGCGTGATCGTGTAGTCGAGGAAGCGAGCCTGCCACGCCGGCCCGTCAGGTACCTGCCAGACGAGCGCCAGCGCAACGAGCGGCAGCCCGACGACTGCCAGAGACCTCAGTCCGCCGCGCATGAACGGCAGCAGCAGGGCGCCGACAATCAGCACCAGCGCAGGGTGGATCACGGCCTGAAACGTCGGCTCATTCATCGTGCTTGCCGTAATAGGTATCGGGGCGCTTGAGCACCAAGGCCATGGCCTTGGCGGCAACAATCATTGCCGCGCAGGCCATGAAGCCGAACCACGCATGGAAGCCGAAGACCGACTCCACTTCGAAGTGCGGGTGCAGATGCACCACCAACTCGGCCAGCACGGTGAGCGCCAGCACGACGAGGAAGCCACGCCAGAGGCGCTTGACGTTGCGTGGCTCGTCGAGCCAGTGACTCGCCTCGGGTGTTTCGTGTGCTTTGGGCTTTGCATTCATGATCGTGGCTCCGGGCGCCGATCAGAGGCCGATGGTCTGGCGGGCCAGCGCGAGCGGCACGTCGGGCAGGAAGAACAGCAGCACGGTGGCGGCTGCGGTTGCGCACAAGGCCAACACCATGGGCAGTGGCGCCTCGCCGTGCGGGTGTTCTCCGTCAGCGATGTGAGCGGGTGGGGCGACGAAGAATGCGCGGTACAGGATGGGCAGGAAGTAGCCGGCATTCAGCAGCGTGCTGGCAACGATCACCGTCACCGCCGGCCAGTGCTGCGCCGCCATTGCACCGGAAAGCATGTACCACTTGGAGACGAATCCCACTGCGGGCGGCAGCCCGATCATCGACAGCGCAGCGATCGCGAAGGCCCCCATCGTCCATGGCATGCGCCGGCCAATGCCGTCGAGCTGGCTGACCTCGGTCTTGTGCGCGGCGGTGTAGATGGCTCCGGCCGCGAAGAACAGCGTGATCTTGCCCACCGCGTGCGCGGCGATGTGCAGCACCGCGCCGACCAGCGACAAAGGCGCCAGCACGGCCGCAGCCATCACCACGTAGGAGAGCTGGCTGACGGTGGAATAGGCCAGCCGGCGCTTGAGGTTGTCCGCGTACAGCGCGACCACCGATGCGGCCACGATGGTGAAGCCGGCGACCCAGACGAGCCAGGCGGCGCCAGCGCCGATGCCACCGGCCCCGGCTTGGGCCAGGTTGTCGACGCCGAAGACGTAGAGGATGACCTTCACGACGCTGAACACCCCCGCCTTGACCACGGCCACGGCATGCAGCAGCGCCGACACCGGCGTCGGCGCGACCATGGCCGCCGGCAGCCAGCGGTGGAACGGCATCAGCGCCGCCTTGCCGATGCCGAACATGCACAGCGCCAGCAGGCCGGCGAGGGCCATTGGGCTGAGCTTGCCGGCCAGGATGCCCCCCGCGGCGAAGTCGGTCGTCCCGGCGACGTGCCAGACGAACACCAGCGCCGGCAGCAGGAAGACGATGGACGTGCCCATCAGGATCCCGAGGTACATGCGCCCCCCGCTGCGTGACTTGTCGGTGCCGTGGTGGGTGACCAGCGGGTATGTGATCAGCGTCAACAGTTCGTAGAAGACGAACAGCGTGAAGAGATTGCCCGCGAAGGCGATGCCCATCGTCGCGGCCAGCGCCAGGGCGAAGCAGACGTAGAAGCGGGTCTGGTTCGCCTCGCCGTTGCCGCGCATGTAGCCGATCGAGTACAGCGAGTTGACGATCCACAGGCCTGAGGCGATGAGTGCAAACAGCATGCCCAGCGGCTCGATCTTGAACGCGATCTGCAGCCCGGGCAGCAGCGTGAGCAGCGTGAGGGCCGGTCGTGCGCCACCGCCCACCACTGGCAGCAGTGTCAGCACGCAGCCGAGCAGCGCGACCGCAGTGACCAGCGTGATGGTCTCGCGCAGGTTCGGCGCCCGCCCGGCCCCTGCGATCAGCCCAGCGCCGACGGCCGGCACGGCCAGGGCCAGTGCGATGGCCTGTTCGGGCGCGAGCATCAGCGCGGCACCCCCAGCGAACCGGCAGCGGCCTGAGCGGCGGAGCCCACGGTGAACGAGGTGTCGAGCCCGAAGTACACGGTCGCGGCCACAAGCAGACCCGCGGGCAGGGCCATGCTCCAGGGCAGTGCGCCACCATCGGCAGTGTCTTGCCTCGGTTCACGGAAGTAGGCGGCCTCGACGAAGCGCCACACGTAGGCCGCGGCCAGCAACGACGACGCCACGATCAAGAACACCAGCCACCACTGGCCCTTCTCCAGCGCGGCCAGGATGAGGTACCACTTGCTGACGAAGCCGGCCGTGCCTGGCACACCAACCAGCGAGAGCCCGCACAGCACGATGCCGAAGCTCGTCAGAGGCATGCGCCGACCCAGGCCCTGGATGCGCGCCAGGCTGGTGCCGCCCATCACGACCGCCACGCCACCCAGCAGCAGGAAGATGGCCCCCTTGGTCACGCCGTGGTTGAACAGATGGACGATGGTGGCGGTCAGGCCCGAGGCCGAGTCGAAGGACAGGCCCAGGATGATGTAGCCGATCTGGCCGACGCTCGAGTAGGCGAACAGTCGCTTCAGGTCGGTCTGGAAGATCGCGATCGTCGAGGCCACGAACATGCCTGCCAGCGCGAGCAGCAGCATCGCCTCCTGCATCGGCAGCCGTGCGAACACGGCCGATTCGCCGAACACCGAGAAGTAGAAGCGCAGCAGGACGTACACCGCCACCTTGGTGGCTGTCGCCGCCAGAAATGACGCTACCGCCGACGGCGAGAAGGCATAGGCGTTCGGTAGCCACTGGTGCAGCGGGAACAGAGCCAGCTTCAGCGAGATGCCCACGGTGAGGAAGGCCAGCGCGGCGAGCACGGGCCGGGTGCCCTGCACGGCGGCCATGCGATGGCCCATGTCCGCTAGGTTCAGCGTGCCCGTCATCAGGTACAGCAGGCCGATGCCGATGACGATGAAGGTGGCGCCGATCGTCCCCATGACCAGATACTGGTACGACGCCAGGAGGGCACGGCGGTCGCGGCCCATCGCAATCAGCACGTAGGTCGAGAGCGACGAGATCTCCAGAAACACGAAGATGTTGAAGGCGTCGCCGGTGATGGTGATGCCCAGCAAGCCGGCCAGGCACAGCAGGAACATTGTGTAGAAGAGGTAGTGCTGCCGCGCTGACACTTCGGCCTCGATGCTGGCCCGGCTGTAGGGCAGCACCACCGCCGCGATGCCCGCGACCAGCACCAGCACGAAGGCGCTGAGTGGGTCGACGCGGTATTCGATGCCCCACGGCGGCGGCCAGTTGCCCATGGCGTAGGAGATCGTGCCGCTGTCGGCCACCCGCAGCCACAGCAGCACGGCAATCGCAAACGCAACCCAACTGGCCGCCAGCGCCACCCCGAACGCATAAGCGCGCCGGCGCAGCAGCACCGTCAGCGGCGCAGCCAGCAAAGGAATCACAACCTGCAGTGCAGGCAGGTGCGCAGCCAGGCTCATTGTTGTTGGTGTTCTTGATGCGGATGGCCAGCTTCCGCATCCATGCTCAGGATTTCATCTTCCTCGATGCAGCCGTAGGCCTCCCGGATGCGCACCACGAGCGCGAGGCCGAGTGCCAGCGTGGCGACGCCCACGACGATGGCCGTGAGGATCAGCACGTGAGGCAGCGGATTGGAGTAGCCAGTAAACGCGTCGCTGAGGATCGGCGCAGTGCCGCCAACCAGCTTTCCAGGCGCGATGTACAGCAAGTACACGGAGGTCTGGAAGATGCCCAGGCCAACCAGCTTCTTGATCAGGTTCCCGCGCGCGATGACGATGAACAGCCCTGCGATCATCAGGAACACGGTGATGAAGTAGGTGAAGTGGCCGCCGAGGGTCATTCCGGTCCCTGCGCTCGTCATTCGTCCACCTTGCCGCGGTCGGCGAACATGTAGAAGACCTTCAGCATCACGCCCGACACAGTCACAGCCACGCCGACTTCGACCCAGAAGATGCCGCGGTGCTGACCGTGCACGGGGTTGGGGTCGAGTACGAAGTAGTCAAGGTAGTTACCGCCCAGCACCAGGCCGGCCACGCCGACGCCGCCGTAGATCAATACCCCGATGGCCATCATCGATTCGACAAGCGGCTCGGGCACCAGCTTTCGCGCATCGGCCAGACCGAAGATCAGGCCGTAAAAGATCACGGCTGCGGCGAGGATGACGCCGGCCTGGAAACCGCCGCCAGGGCCGTAGTCGCCATGGAACTGCACGTACAGTGCGAACAGCAGGATGAACGGGATCAGCAGCTTGGCGATCACCCGCAGAACCAGGTCGTGCCTCATGGTTGTCGATCCTTGCGGCGGCGGCGCAGCAACGCGATCACGCCGGCGCCCGCAGTAAAGACCACGCTCGTCTCACCAAAGGTGTCGTAGCCGCGGTAGCTCGCCAGCACTGCGGTCACGACGTTCGGGACATCGACTTCCTTCTTGATATCGTTCAGGTAGCGGGGCACCACATGCACGTGGATCGGCGCTTTGGGGTCGGAGAACTCCGGTAGCCCGAGCGTGCCGTAGACCAGCATGGCTCCCACGGCCATCGAAACGGCCAGGGGCAGCCAGGGCTTTTGCACGGGGCGGGCCTCTTCGCTCTTGCACAGGTACAGCGCTCCCAGCAACAGGACCGTGGAGATGCCCGCGCCGACGGACGCTTCGGTCATCGCCACGTCCACGGCATCCATCGCCACCAGCACCGTGGCCATCAGGAAGCTGTACAGGCCGCTGAGCACGATGACGCCGAAGAGGTTGCGGCTGCGCGCGATCACCAGCACGGTGATCGACATCAGCACGAGCAGCACATTGATGATCAGGGTTTCGATGGCGCGCGCTCCTCATCGGACAGCAGTGGCTTCAGGCCACGCACCATGGCGGCGCGCGCCAGCGCGTGGGTGGCGGTCGGGCTGGCGAAGAAAATCAGCGCGCCGACCATCAGCAGCTTCACCGCCACCAGCGTGAGGCCCGCCTGCAGCATGAGGCCGAGCAGGATCAGCCCGGCACCGAGCGTCTCGATCACGCTGGCCGCATGCATGCGCGTGTAGAAATCGGGCATGCGCAGCATGCCGATCGCGCCGACCACGCAGAAGAGGCCGCCACTGACCAGGCAGGCCCAGCTCACGGCGTCGATCCAGGCGGTCATTTCGCGCGCTCCTGGACGATGCCCGGGTCGCCGAGGTCGCCTTGGCGGAAATACTTCAGTACCGCGATGGTGCCGATGACGTTGAGCAGGCCGTAGACGATGGCCAAGTCGAGGAACTCGGGCCGACCGTTGAGGAAACCCAGCACCGCCAGCAGAAGCATCGCCACCGTGCCGACGGTGTTGGCAGCCTGGGCGCGGTCGAACAGTGTCGGGCCCAATGCGGCGCGGACCAATGCGAGGGCGATCGTGGCGAGCAGGGCCAGGGCCGCAGCTGCGAACATCATGGACTGCCCTCGCAGGCCGTGGCACGGCGATCCATCTCGCTGTCAATCACGCCCTCGGCCCCGCTGCGGGTCAGGCCGTGGACGAGGAACTCGTTCGGCCCCGCCTCGATGGTGATGGTTCCGGGGGTCAGGGTGATCGACTGGGCATGGATCACCAAGCCCACATCGGTCATCTGGGTCGGCTTGAAGCGGACCAGGGTCGGGCTGATCGGCAACCGCGGGTGCAGAATGATCCTGCTGACCTCCCAGGCGGACTTGACGATCTCCTTCAGCAGCCAGGGCCAGTAGAAGAGCGCCCTCGGGCCGAGGTGGATCGGGTGCCCCTCATGATCGACCACGTCCATGCGCTGGGCGAACCAAACGACCGCCAGCGCGGAACCAACCCCGGCCGAGAGGAGGAAAGGCGTGAAGAACCCCGACAGCAGCAGCCAGAAGAGATACAGGAAGGCGAACAGGCTGATCGAGTGGAACACGGCGAGTGTGCATCGAAGGAGTGCGATGAATTGTATGTCGGGCACCTTGAATGGCTCAGCGCCGAGATGCTGAGGCGCGTGGCGCTGATGATGCCGTTGATCGCAGCCGCGACCTTCGACTGGTTCGCGTGGCGGCTGGGCCAGGGCGCGGCACTGGAGATCGTGCGCACCGAGACCTTCACCGTGCTGGCCATGTGCCAGTGGTTTAACGTGTCCAACTGCCAGTCGGCCGGCGTCTCGGCGCTGGGCCCGCGTATCGTACGCAACCGCTGGTTGCTGGGCGGGCTGTTGCTGTCGGTGCTGCTGCAGGCACTTGTGCTGTACGCGCCGCCGATGAACGCGCTGCTCGAGACCGTGCTGGTGCCGCAGCTGGTGATGGCCAGCGCGGCGCTGTGGGCCGAGCACGCTCGCAAGCTGTGGGTGCGCACGACGCACCGGATCCGCCCATGACGCTGGCTTGGCTGGTACTCCAGTTCGCCGCGTGCGCTGCGCTGATCGCGCGTGCGGGCTACGTGCTCAGCCGCAGCGCCGACGCCCTCGCCGACGCCTACGGCTGGGGGCGCGGCTGGGTCGGCCTGGCGCTGCTGGCCACTGTGACCTCGCTGCCCGAGCTTGCCTCGGGCATCAGTGCGGTGGCCTTTGTCGATGCGCCCAATCTGGCCGTGGGCAACGCCCTCGGCGCTTGTGTCGTCAACCTGCTGTTCCTCGTCGTCGTCGACGCCTTGCAGCGCCGCCAGCCGATGTACCGCGAAGCCAGCGCGACGCACCTGCTGTCGGCCGGTTTTGGCGTGGTGATGCTGGGCTTCGTCGCCCTGAGCCTGCTCACTGGTGCGCGCGCCCCAGCCGTGCTGCACGTCGGTGTCTATAGCCCGATGCTGCTGGCGCTGTACCTGCTGGCGCTCAAGGGGGTGCACGGGCACGAACGAAAAGCCATGGCCGTTGCGGCAGCGGCGGCCGCCGGCGGCCCCATGGCCCCGGGCGCGCCGACAGTACCAGGACGGACCCAACAAGAATGGCGCCGATTCGGCATGGCCGCGCTGGTGGTGCTGGCGGCGGGCAGCTGGCTGCCCGAGGTAGCCGACGGACTGGCGCAGGAGCTGGGCCTGTCCAGGAGCTTCGTCGGTACCGTGCTCATGGCCATCGTGACCACGCTGCCGGAGATGGCCGTGACGCTCGGCGCGCTGCGGCTCGGCGCGCTGGACATGGCCATCGGCAACCTGCTCGGCAGCAACCTGTTCAACGTCGTGGTCCTGGCAGTGGATGATGCGTTCTACATCCGGGGGCCCTTGCTCGCCGAGGTCGCGTCCGTGCACGCAGGCACTGCGGTGACGGCGCTGGTAATGACCGGTCTGGTGATCATCGGCCTGGCGATGCGGCCGCAGGGGCGGACCCTTCGCGTGGTGAGCTGGGTCAGCGTGGCGCTCGCCGCGACCTACGTCGTGAACGCGGCGCTGGTGTACCTCGGCGGGGTGTGAACGGTCGCATGGCCGACAGCGTAGAACAAAGCGAATTCGTCCCACGATTCCGCCCGCCGCCTCATGGGGGGAGTGGAAAAAGCCTGGGCTGCTTCCAGCCGACCATGAGACCCTGTCGCTTCCGTTCAGCTGAACGGCAGGAGGCAGCCCAGGTTTTTCCACTCCCGACTTCAACAGTGGTACCCGTGATCGTCGAGCTTGTGATCTGGTCCGCAAGGCATCACGACCTCGACGCGCCGCCGGCCGTGGAGCGGCGCCCGCGTTGGCGCCTGGCGTAAGGTCACCTGGCGTTGACCCGACTAACGATGGCCCGCGACGTCGAGTTCAAGAAAAAGTGATACCTGGTCGACGCGGTGCTGTCCAGAATCGAGCCATGCCGGCCCAACGCGCCATGTCCACCGCCCGCCGAGTCCTGATCGTCGAAGACGACGCCCACATTGCCGAGTTGATGGGCATGCACCTGCGCGACGAGGGCTACCAGGTGGTTCACGCCGCCGATGGGCTGGTTGGCATCGAGCAGCTCGAGCACGAGCACTGGGACGCGCTGGTGTTGGACCTGATGCTGCCCGGAGTCGACGGGCTGGAGATCTGCCGTCGCGCCCGCGCGATGGCGCGCTACACGCCCATCATCATCACCAGCGCCCGCTCCAGCGAGGTGCATCGCATCCTGGGGCTGGAACTGGGCGCGGATGACTACCTGGCCAAGCCCTTTTCGGTGCTGGAGCTGGTCGCACGCGTGCGCGCTTTGCTGCGCCGCAGCGATGCGCTGGTCAACAACGCGCGGCTCGATGCCGGTGCGCTCGACCTGGACGGCCTGAAAATCGACCCGATCGCGCGCGACGTTTCGCTGCGCGGCCAGCCCATCGACCTGACGCCGCGGGAGTTCGACCTGCTGTACTTCTTTGCCCGCCACCCGGGCCAGGTCTTCTCCCGGCTGGAGCTGCTGAACCAGGTCTGGGGCTATCGCCACGATGGCTATGAGCACACCGTCAACACCCACATCAACCGGCTGCGGCTGAAGATCGAGGTCGACCCGGCCAACCCGGCCCGCATCCTCACCGTGTGGGGCCGCGGCTACAAGCTCTCGCCCACCGGCGCAGCTGACGCACGGGTCACCCCATCATGAAGCGATGGCCACTGTCGCGCCGTTTGTCAGCAGTCTTCGCGGTGCTGCTTCTGGCCTGCTGCGGTGCATCGGTGTGGCTTCAGATGCACGCAGAGCATCGCAAGAAGCAGGAGGTCGCGCAGCGCCTGTCGATCGGCCTGGCGGCGCACATGGCCTCTCACTCCGAGCTGATGGCGCCGGGCGGGCCGGATCCCCGTGCGGTCGAAGCACTGTTCCACCAGCTCATGGCGGTGAATCCCAGCGTCGAGGTCTACCTGCTCGGGCTGGACGGCCGCATCCTCGCTCAAGCCGCGCCGCCGGGCCACCTGAAGCGCGACCGGGTCGATCTGGGCCCGGTCCAGCGTCTGCTGGCCGGCGGTGTGCTGCCCATTCTGGGTGAGGACCCGCGCAGCGATGATGCGCAAAAGGTTTTCGATGCCACGCCGCTGCGCGTCGATGGCCGCCCCGCAGGCTACCTCTATGTGGTGCTTCTGGGAGAAAACCACGATGCGCTGACCGCGCAGGCGGCCGAGGAGAACGCCTTGCGGGCCACGCTGTGGACCATGGCTCTGGTGGCGGCCATGGGCGTGGCCGCCGGGCTCGCCGCTTTCTCGTGGATCACGCGGCCGCTGCGCCAGCTCACCAGCGAGGTGAACGACTTCGACCCCGACGACGCACCCACGCATGCCGTGCGCTGGGCCGAGCCCGCCGGCGCCACCGGCGCCACCGGCGCCACCGGCGGGAACGAGATCGCGCAGCTGCGCCAGGCCTTCGCCCGCATGACCGCGCGCATCGCCGAGCAGATGCGTGAGCTCAGCGCGCAGGACCAGCAGCGGCGCGAACTGGTGGCCAACATCTCGCACGACCTGCGCACGCCGCTGACATCGCTGCACGGCTACCTGGAGACACTGCGACTGAAGTCGAGCGCCTTGAGCGAAGAAGAACGCCTGCGATACCTCGATGTGGCGCTGGGCCAGAGCCGCAAGGTTGGTCGCTTGGCGCAGGAGCTTTTCGAGCTGGCGCGCCTGGAGTACGGCGTGGTCAAGCTCGAGCCGGAGCGCTTCTCGCTGCCCGAGTTGGTGCAGGACGTGTTCCAGAAGTTCGAACTCGCGGCCGAGGCGCGCCGCCAACGCCTGGTGGCCGATATCGCTCCGATGCTGCCGGTGGTGAGCGCCGACCTGGGCATGATCGAGCGGGTGTTGACCAACCTGCTCGACAACGCCATACGCCACACGCCGGAAGGCGGCCTGATCGAGCTGCGCCTGCGCCGGGCGCCGGAAGGCGTCGAGGTGCAGGTCAGCGACACCGGGCCCGGAATTCCGCCGGAGTTGCAAAAGGGGCTGTTCACGCGGCCATCGTTCCAGAGCAGCGAGCGAGGTGGCCCGGGCGGCCTCGGGCTGGTGATCGTGCGGCGCATCCTCCAGCTGCATGGCAGCGAGATCCGCCTGCTGCCGCAGACCGACAGGGGCACGGTGTTCCGCTTCTGCCTCGGCGCGCCGGCCGGCATCGGTCACGATTCGTTGAACTCTGCGTGAGGACATGGCGACCAGCCCGGGCCAACACTGCCCTGGCTCGTCAACCCCACAGGAGATTTCGCATGAACCTTCACCGCCGTCACGTCTTCGGCACCCTGGGCTTCGCCCTGGCGGCTGTCACCATCGGCACGCTGCCCCTGGCAGCAAGTGCCGGTGCCAACCAAGCCGAGGGCCTGCGCTCCGGCATGGTCTTCACCAGCAGCAACGACACCGCCGGCAACGAGCTGCTCGTCTACGCCCGCGCGCCCGAAGGCGGGCTGATGATGGTCACGCACGCTTCGACCGGCGGCCTGGGCAGTGGCGCCGGGCTGGGCTCGCAGGGGGCCGTGACCTTGAGCCGCGATGGCCGATTCGTCTTCGTCGTCAACGCGGGCGACAACACCGTCTCGACTTTCGCGCTCCACGGCGGCGCGCTGGTGCTGAAGTCCACCGTCGACGCCGGCGGCTTGCACCCGATCAGCGTCACCGAGCATGATGGCCTGGTCTACGTGCTCAACGCGGGCGGCGACGGCAACGTGGCGGGCTTTCGCAACCGGCACGGCATGCTGGAGCCGGTGGCCGGCAGCGTGCGTGGCCTGTCGGTCGCCGGTGGCGCGGGGCCGGCCCAGGTCGGCTTCAGCGACGACGGCGATGCGATCGTCGTGACCGAGAAGGCCACCAACAAGCTGACCAGCTACCGGGTGGACGGCGACGGCAGCATCCGCCCGCCCATCGTCACGCCGTCACCCGGCATGACGCCGTTCGGCTTCGCGTTCAACCGCCGCAACCGCCTGATCGTGAGCGAGGCCTTTGGCGGCGCGCCAGGCGCGAGCACGGTCTCGTCCTACCGTTTCGACAACACCTCGCCAGCCTTGCCGGTGCTCGTGAGCGCAGCGGTTCCGGACATGCAGACCGCAGCCTGCTGGGTGGCGATCACGCCGAACGGCCGCTATGCCTACGTGACCAACACGGGCAGCAGCAACGTCAGCAGCTACCGCGTCGCACCGGATGGCCAGACCACGCTGCTGCAGGCCGTGGCGGGCGAAACCGGCGCCGGCTCGGCACCGCTCGATGCCGCCGCGTCGCCCGACGGCGGCCATCTGTATGTGCTCAACGGCAAGACCTTCACGCTGTCGTCGTTCAAGGTGAAGGATGATGGCAGCCTGGTCGCGCGGCCTGAGACTGGCGGCCTGCCGACCACGGCCGTCGGCCTCGCCGCGAACTGAGGCGCGCGGGCCCGATCGGGCCCGCATTCTTCGGCCTGGCGAACAGGAGGAACATCATGATCAAGCTCCGGCCGATCCTGGCCTGTCTGTCGTTGATGGCGGCGTTCGCGAGCGGCAAAGCCATCGCCGCCGAGTTCGCCTGGGGCACGACGCAAAGCGCGCCGGCCGGTACCCGCGCCGAGCTGTTCGGCGTGGCGCCGGCGGCGGCCGACGACATCTGGACGGTCGGCGGCTTCAACCCAGGGCAGCCACCCACGGCCGTGCTGATCAGGCCCTATGCCGAGCACTGGAACGGCTCGGGCTGCGCATCACCTGCTTGCCGGCACGGTACGTGAGCAACGGCAGTCGCTCAACCAGCTCAAGTTCCTCAGCAACGAGTTCCGCATGCCGGTGGTGGCGCTGGGGACCAGCGAGGCGCTGTAGGTCATGCAGGCCGACCCGCAGATCGCCTCAGGCTCCAAGCCAGTTGCGTTGCCATGGTGGCGCAAGAGCGCTGGCCTGCACGAGTTCGTCGTGAACTTCGTTCGGCTCCTACCCCTCAAGCTGCCCTCGCCGTTCGGCGACAAAGACGTGATCCAAAAGCTCATGGTCTGCTGGACGTCGACGCAACCCACGTGGCACTGCACGGCGAGCAGGAGCGAGGCCACTTCCACGCCTGCTGCCGCTACTTGCCGCTGTACGTCTTCGCCGGGCAGGACCTGATGGCCTGCGTGCTGCGTCCCAGCGACCGCGATCCTGCCAGTGTGGTCAGCGCCTTGATTTTAACCTGTCGAGACACAAAGCATCGACACCCATCCGCAGTCTGGCTGGGGCTTCGAGTCCGTGGGAATCGTGTGCCCGGTACGGATCTGTTGCACAAAGCTTCCCGCTCACCTCCTGCCCAGTTCCCGTGTGATGTCCGTCGGCTCAGCCGTTGGCAATGGAGGAAGAGGAAGCAGTGCCGCCAGTTCCCCGTACATCGGCTTCGTCAACAGCCGCGCGACGCCACTGGCGACCAGCGCACAGGCCATCAGGCTCAGCACCATGGTGTGACCAGAGACCATTTCCATCACGATGATGAAGGCCGTGATCGGGCCTTGGGTCGTGGCGGCCAGGAAGCCGACCATGCCCAGGGCAATCAGTGGGATGGCCGCCTCGGGCCCGACGCCCGCGAGCAGGGCCACGTCATGGCCGATGCCGGCACCGATCGTCAGCGAAGGAGCGAATACACCAGCGGGCACGCCGGTCCACGCAGACAGCCAGGTGGCGCAGAACTTCAGCAGCGTGAACAGACCCGGGATTTCCGCCTGGCCCTCGAGCATGGCGCGAGTGGGTGCATAACCCGCGCCGGTGGTGGCGCCGCCGGTGACGATGCCGATCGCGGCGACAGCAAGCCCGCACGCGGCCGCGAAATGCAGCGGACGGCGAAGTCTTGCGCGAGAGAAAACGTCCTTCGATCCCCTGGCCGAAACCACGATCAGTCGCGAAAACAGCCCGCCCGCAAGGCCGGCAGCTAGTGTCACCAGCACCCCGGGCGCCAGGACGGCCCAGGTGAGTTCCTGCACCCGGAGCCGACCGAAATAAGTCTGATTGCCGAACACGGATACAGCCACCAAGCCTGCCAGAACGATGCTCACGACCACCAGGGAACTGTGCGTCAGGCTGCGCCGGCGGGACAGTTGCTCCAGTGCGAACACGATGCCACCGAGCGGTGTGTTGAATGCCGCTGCGATTCCCGCAGCAGCACCGGCCACCATCAAGTCATGCGCGTCCAGGCCTGAACCAGCAGACAGCCAGCGACGCGCATGGCCCATCACGCCAGCGCCCACCTGCACCGTCGGGCCCTCGCGGCCGATCGAGAGACCGGCCAACAGGCCCGCTGAAACAAGGCCCATCTTGTGAAGCGAAAGCCGCAAGGAGACCAGCCTGGACCTTTGCGACTGGGTCAGGTCGTCGTCCAGCGCACGCACGACCTGAGGGATGCCCGATCCAACGGCGCCCGGCGCGTATCGCCGCGTCCACCACAGTAGCACCACCGTCAGACTCGGTGTCCACAGCAATGGCAGGTAGCGTCCGAACTCTCCCGCCCGGGTCATGGCCGTAAAAGCAAGGCTGGCCTGCTCCGCGAGAAGGGTGAAGGCCACCACCACCAAGCCAGTAATGGCCGCGTAGCAAAGCACCACGGCACGGTCTACCCACTGCCGGCCCGCCAACAGTTCGTCGCGAAGATCGCGCCAGAAATCGGGATCAGTGGCGTGTGGCGACGCTTCGCTGGCCATCGCCCCCCGGAGCTTGCCCGTCCAACGAGCCCACCAGGGCTTGTCCGGGCCAGGGTTTGGGCTATCTGATTCGGTCATGCCATGGTCGTCAAACGCCGTTCAGTCAAGAACCAGATGCTACCGAGCCGAAGGGAGGCGGGACCCGGGCGATGCGCGTTGGCTGTCCGAAACCTTCAGACGGGCGGCCTGTGGCCGGATCGATTTGCTCAGCTCAGCATGTCGTTCGATCCAGAGCTCGCGCAGATAGGCAGCGCCCGCCACATCCAATGCCGCCAGGAGGGCGACCAACCAGATCACCGCAACGCGCAATCGCGATCTCGCGGCAGTCGATGTGCCATCGCCTTTGAGTCGCACGGTTCGAAGCTCTACTTCGCGGGGTACTGAAGGTCGGCACGGCGGTTCTGCGACCAGGCCGCTTCGTCATGCCCGGCAGCGCGGGGCTCGGACTCGCCCCAACTGACGGCCTCCATTTGCGCATCCTTGACGCCGTAGATCCGAAGTGCGCGCAACGCCGCCTCGGCTCTCTTCTGCCCCAGGGCCAGGTTGTACTCCGCGCCGCCTCGCTCGTCGGAGTGTCCTTCAATCTTGATGACAACAGCAGGATGGCTGGCCAGGTACTTGCCATGGCGTTCGATGAGCGCAGCGTCGTCACTTCGAATCGAAAACACATCGAAGTCAAAGTAGACGCTGCGTTGGGTGGACATGCTGCTCTTCGGGTCCAGATACTCCGGCAGCGAAACCGCCGTCACGGTCGAGATGGGCGTGGGTTTCGGCGCGGCCGCGACGGGTGCCGGCGCCGGTGCCAATGCCACTGGCGTGTTGCCCTGCATCGGTGCACGTGCGATCGGCGTGCTGCTGCAGGCCGCCAAGCCGAGCGCAAGCATTGCAAACAAGGTGTAAGTCTTCGCACGGTTCATCGGGGTCTCCTTCAACACATTTGGGGCGAACTTCCGATCGACCTGATGCGGACTAGCAGGGGCTCAAACAACATTTGCGACTATATTCGTATCAATGTTCTGTGACAAGTGTCGCTCAAACGATGCCACCGAATCCGGGTCAATCGTTGGCCTGAGCAGCCGCGTCGGCAAGTCTGCGAACGCTGTACACGCCCGTGAGCGTCTGAAGACGCCAGAACTTCCCCGGTCTCTTGCACGCAGCTGCGCGCATCGATCTGTCGTTCGGAAATTGACATATACATTTGTCGCTATGTATGATGCCGAGCACGGCGACCGTTCCGCCGAACTGGCTTCACGGCGCTGCGTTCGCCCCGCCCCACCGACAACAACTCCGCACAAGGAGAACAGGAATGACGCTACCTCGCTTTTCCACTTCGCACGCCCTCACTTTGGGCGTCGAGCTTGAGCTGCAGATCGTGGACACCGAGAAATTCGACCTCGCTCCCGCTGCGGCCGACCTTCTGCGCCAGATGGAAGGCTGCAGGATTCCGGGCGACGTGAAGCCCGAGATAACGCACAGCATGATCGAGCTGGCGACGGGCGTGTGCGCCGACCACGCGCAGACACTGTCACAGCTACAAGAGATCCGCGGAGCGCTGGTTGAGAGTGCCCATCAGCAAGGGGTGGCTCTGAGCGGCGGCGGCACACATCCTTTCCAGGATTGGACCAACCGCAAGATCTACGACACGCCGCGCTTCAACGAACTGGCCAAGTTGTATGGCTACCTGGCCAAGCAGTTCACGGTGTTCGGGCAGCACGTTCATGTCGGATGCCCGGGCCCCGACCAGGCACTCGTCTTGCTGCATGGCCTGAGCCGCTACGTGCCGCACCTGATCGCGCTGTCGGCCTCATCGCCCTTCGTGCGAGGAGTGGACACGAGCTTTGACTCGGCGCGGCTGAACTCGGTACTCGCCTTCCCGTTGTCGGGCCGGGCGCCCTTCCTTCTGAGCTGGGATGAGTTCGCTGTCTACTTTGGCAAGATGACCCGGACGGGCGTTGTTCAGGGCATGAAGGACTTCTACTGGGACATCCGGCCGAAGCCCGAATTCGGCACTGTCGAGATCCGTGTGCTCGACACACCCTTGACGATCGAAAAGGCAGCCGCCTTGGCGGCCTACATCCAGTGCCTCGCGCGCCGCCTCTGGGTCGAGCGTCCCTTCGCGCTGCACGAGGATGACTACCTGCCCTACACCTTCAATCGTTTCCAGGCCTGCCGCTTTGGGCTGGATGCCACTTTCGTCGATCCGGGCACCGGCGAGCAGCAGTCGTTGCGCGACGATCTGCTGGCGTCGTTCGATCAGCTGGAGTCGCATGCAATGGCGCTGCATGCCGAGGATGCCTTGATGTTCTTGCGCGATGCGGTGCTCCAAGCAGGCAACGACGCCAGCTGGATACGTGCAACCCACGCGTCCTACGGCGAGTCAGCACCCTTGTCGGGGGTGGTCCGCGATCAGGTGCGCCGCTGGGAGGGCAGCTTGCATTGAACACCGCCCCTTTGCGTCTGGGCATCTCGACACGGCTGATGCACGCGCCCCCGGCCGAGCTTGGCTTTCATGGCAAGACCCTCTTGTACCTGGAGCAGTCTCTGGCGCACTGGATCATGTCGCATCGCGCGCTGGCCGTGATGGTGCCGACGCTCGGCTTCGATGCCGAGGTGTCGCGGCGCCGTGTATCAGTCGACCAGTACGTCGATATTCTCGACGCGCTGGTCCTGCAGGGGGGCGCTGATGTCAGCCCCGCAACCTACGGACAGAAACCCTTGCGCGCGGACTGGAGCGGAGACCCGATTCGCGACCGATACGAGATCGAACTGATACAAACAAAATCAACAACTTATGATGACGACCGCCATTCAGACGCCAAAATCACCGATCCGCTGCGCAGCGCGTAGCAGATAGGCAACAAAAGCCCGCACAAGCGGGCATCTTTTTGTCCGATGGCATCCCAGCCATGGCTGCCAACTTCCGCTCCACGGCCAGGAGCGACCTTTCGGGCACGCCAGCCTCATGAACGTTTCCGAGGCTGATCTGAGACGTTCATGGTCGAGGGGTTGTTGCCAACGGCCACGGCCATGAGCGTGTCGCCATCGCTGAGCAGGTCATCGATCATGAAGCACTAACTGGTTGCCGCTTGGCGCATGCAGTGGCGTGGCGATGCACCTGCGATGCTCCATGGCGCCACTCTTGACCGCTGTCGCAATTCGCTCGCCCGACTTCGCCTCAGAACGCCAAACACGATAGCAATGGAGTGGAGTCAGACGCCACTTCCTTTGGGCCAACATTTTTTCGCCGGATGGGATGCGTTTGGGTCTGACCATTCACGGCATGATCAGCGGCCACCAAGTAGGCATGCGGTCGTGCTGAGCCACCAACGTGCCGTTCCTGACTATCGCTACAGGACGATGGGTTCGACCAGCGCCCCCTTCGTCACGGGAGTTGTCGAAAAAGAGCGCCAGGGGAACGATCCGGATTGCACTACGAGCGTTGGCGAACACACGGCCGAATCGGTCTTCCTGTACTTCGCGCGGCACGTCGTGCCCTCCCTGTGCCGCGCGATGCTGGACCCGCTGCTGCGCGAGCGCGAGGTTGTCGAGCCCTACAAACACCATGACTACAAAATATCCAGCTGTCACCCCGCGCTGCAACTCAGCGAGCTTGTAACCGTATGGATCAGAGAAAACGGTCTCGAAGACGAAGTGTGACTGCGTGCCTGCTGGTGCAGCCAGTAGCAGCTCGCGGCGCCTTGTAGCCTCCGTTTGAGCCTGCAACGCAGTCTCCCGAGACTGCAGAGCGCGCGGATCGAGTTGAGCCGCTTCGTTCAGCTCGCGCTCAATTTCGTCTGCATTGATGTAGATGGCTTCGACCCCATCTTCAAGCATCGGCTCAAGCCGTTTTCGCCAGAGCGTTGTCTTGCCAGCGCCATTCGGGCCAGCGACCATCAGCATGAGGGACCGGTTGCCCGAGCCACCGCTCAGCTCGTCAAGAAAAATCTCGAGAAGCTGCGCGCCGGTCAATCCAGATCCATCCCGAATTTGTCGGCGTTCTTCCGCAAGTTCTCGATACCTTTCTTCAGGGCGAGACGCTGCTCCGCCCGATGTCGCTGCATGCGGGCACCGGAACCTGTGGCCCGAGCCAGAAGCTCATACGCTTGCGCGAACGCACCTGCATCTAGCTGTTCCGCGCATAGCATCTGCAGAAGGGTCGTATTCCGGCCCGGCAATGGTTCAACCAGATACTTGCCGGCCAGATGCGTGTAGCTGCACCATTGCTTTGCAATCTGGTAAAGGCGCCACAGGCGGCTTCGATTGGAGGGATTGAGCTTCTCCATCCGGTCGGTGCGCAACCATGCATACACCGTGATTCTCTCGATGTGCAGGACCCGCGAGAGCTGGGTGACATTCAGGCCGAATGACTTGCGCAACTCTTCCACCATCTCGGCCGGAGTCGTGAGCGCAGGTTCAGTGTGAGGTTCAGCCGCTGCAGATTGCAGCGACAGAGGTCTTGCCAGATTGACACTGGTGCCAAGGTACTGCTGAAGGTCATCTAGTCCGATGCCAATGGTTGGCAATGCAGTCCCGAAATCCAAGACAAACGCTTTGATGACCCGGATGCCCGTGGACCCTGACTTGCGCCAGACCGCATTGGCGCCAATGGTCCCACCAAGCTTTGCGTCTCGAAGGGAAGCGTAGATCATTCGCCAACTCCTTTTTTGGATTCTGGGTTCCATTCCCTTTTCGCCAGAGGCGAAATCATGGCTTGGAATGCACCGGAAACCTCGGTGTGCATTTGCGTGAACAGCTGACTGAGCGTGGCTACATCTGCCGGGTGTTCACCGTCGATCCAGCGATCCGTATCGATCACCCCACACACAGTTGGATGCCCCTGCGGTGACTCGTGCCGAGGAGTCAGCATCCCCTGCAGGTCCATCGGCAATGTAGGTACCCCGAACCCGCGCATGAATTGCAGCCGCATGCGACCCACGGGATAGCGAAGATCAAGCAGCGATACGTGCAAGTCTGGCGCACCCAGCGCTCCTGGAAGTACAGGCAGACCAGCCAGGTTCCAGGGTGCCTGGACGTACTCCTCCGGCACTCCTCCCTCTCGCGGCTGCAGAAAGTCGACATAGCGAAGACCCGCCCGGGTCACTGCCGTCACATGCACGTCCGACAGCGCAGCCGCCACCTGAAGCCAGTGCTCGCGGAAGTGCGATGAGTCAACGTAAGACGTGACCGCGTACGTGAGCGAATCCTGCTGTACACGAACCATTGCATCCACGTTTTCGTTGATCAGGTCATACGCAATCGCGCTCGCAGGTCGCTGCACGCTGAGTTCGGAGTCGAGGTTGATCTCGATTGCGGGACCACTGATCTGGCTGATGGTAGGAAAACGTGCCCCCAATCGGGTCGTGATCGCATCGCGCAGCTTTTCGGGATCGGCAGCGGAGGTCGGCAGAAAACGGACCTGTGCGAGCACGAACACGACGGGCGCACTCGCCCACTGGCCTCGCCCACGGGTTGCATCACTGGTCAAGCGGTCTCCTTGCAATTAATTTCACTCGCATCTTACACGAGACTTTACACCTTTCAAAAAATCTGCCACACTGCGCTCACCTTACACAACATCTAACACCAATTTGCCGATGAAAGGGTAAATCCATGAGCAACTCAAAGCAGCCCAACACGAAAATTGTTCTCAATCTTGAAGAGATCGAGGTCCCGCAGGAAAAGCTGACGTACGCGCAGCTGGTGCACTTGGCTTACCACCAGGACCCGCCTGCGGACACTTCGGACTTCATCTACACGATCACGATCAGCCACCCTGAACTCGGCGATCTGTCATTGGCGCGCGGGGACAAGCCTGTGCCGGTCAAGGAAGGAATGGTGTGCCATGTCCGCAAGACCGGCCGTTCTTGAGCAGGCACTCGCACCGTTCGTCGCCGCAGGCCTGCGGGTGACGGTGCACGGGTCGCACCTCCTTTTGCATGATGTCCCAGTGGTGGACGAGCGCGCCAGGCTGCAGCTAGGTACGCTTGTCGTCAATCTGATCTACACGGACACGCAAATCACCCCGCCTGCCACCCATCAGGCTTGGTTCGACGGGCCGTTCCCCTGCTTTGCGAACGGCACTCCGATGGAACAGTTGCGCCACTCCGAGGTTGCGGGTGGCTTGGTTGCCCCCGGCGTCGCTGCCCGGTTCCATTTCTCCAACAAGAACGACGGCTGGGCGGCGTACGCGACCCACTTTGACCAGCTGATGCACTACTGGCGCATCATCACGGACCAGGCACGCGTGCTCGATCCGCACTGCACCCGACCGCTGGGGCCCGGCTCAGCCGTATTGGCGCCACGCACCAGTCCATTCCGGTACCCCGATGCGTCCTCCGTTCGCGGCAACTTCGCGATGGCCTCGGAGCGTCTGGCGAACCTCACCGTGGCCATCGTGGGCTTGGGCGGCACGGGTTCGTACGTGCTGGATCAAGTGGCCAAGACGCCGGTGCGCGATATTCATCTCTTCGACGGTGACGTGTTCGAGTTGCACAACGCTTTCCGAGCACCCGGCGCGGCACACGAGAGCGATTTCAACGCGCCCAAGGTCTCGTACTTCGCTGACATGTACGGCCACATGCACACCGGGATCGTGCCACATCCAACATATGTAACCGATACCAACGTCGGGCTGCTCGGTCAATTCAATTTCGTCTTCGTCTGTGTCGACAAAGGCCCTGCAAGGCGGCTGATCTGCTCTCACCTGATTCAAAAGGGCGTGCCATTCATCGACTGCGGCATGGACATGTCGCTGTCAACGGCTCAGCAGATCTTCGGCACGTGTCGTGTCACGCTGGCCACGCCTGCGAAAAATCAGCACTTTTTTGACCGTGCCCCAACAATGGACGAAGCCGGAGATGCACTGTACGAGCAGAACATCCAGATTGCAGATGCCAACGCACTCAATGCCATGCTCGCCGTAATGCTCTGGAAACAGCACTTCGGCTTCTATGCAACCAACTGGGACTGGCATCACCTGGAGTTCGCTGTGAGCTCGATGGGGTTGGCGAAAGCCGAAAGGACTGAGCATCCCGATGCGGATTGACCAAATCAAGGCGGAGGTCGTCGACTTGGCACCCAAGGTACTCGAGCCAGGACGACTCTACATCAGCCATAAATACCGAGCAGCTGTTCATCTTTGCTGTTGCGGGTGCGGAGAGAAGGTGGTGACGCCTCTCTCCCCAGCTGAATGGCAAGTCCACGTGCAGAATGAACGCGTGACGCTCCACCCATCAATTGGCAACTGGTCAATGACATGCCAGTCTCACTACCTGATCCGCGACAGCCGCGTCATCTGGGCTGGCAAGTTCTCAAAGAAACAGATGACAGCGGTATTTGAACGTGATCAGCGCGATCTGAAGCGCCTTCATCAAATCTCAACAGATCGCCCAACGCCCGCTCCTTCTGTTCCTCCAAAGATGGTCACGAACATAAAACCCGAGTCAAGCGGCTGGTTGGGATGGCTCAAAGAACTGTGGTTCCGACTCACCCGCTGACGCGCTATACGGGGCCCATTGGTTAACGGGCAGCACGAAAGTGCCGTGCATCGAGGGCGGCGATTTTCGATGTAACGGCCAACGATGCGCTAGGCTTGTGCTCCTTCGACGGCTCTATGGTCGGCACTTCATCTGAATTCGACGATACCAGGCCGGCTGCTCCACGCGGAGTAGCGATGCAGCAGCTTGTCTACCAGAGCGGCCCGGAGCCGGTACATAGGGGCGCCGGGTGGAGGTGTACTCGCTTGCCAAGTCCAATAGCGGCGGCAGGAGACGACTAGGTACTTCACAGTCCCGTTGAGTTTCCAGGGCCCTAGAAGCTCCAGCGCGCCGTTCCTGAGCTTTCCATCTCTACTGGGGCTTGCGAGATAAAGCATGTCCTGCGGAAGCTCCAGAGCGACAAGGAATCTGCGCGTTCGATCCTGGTCCTGCGCGTGGTCGCAGTCGGCGCCCATCTCGATCAGCACGATCCCCGGGTCCTGCTGCAGCTGCTGAATGTGTTCCGGTGCAGCCGCCCGCTTCGCTTTCGGCACCTGATCGACCGAAAACAGGAACTCGGATGCGAGAAGTTCGACTGGATTGAAGCCGAGCGCATTGCCATCAAGAGGCGGGCGAGCTGGGATGACGACCCCCCTGTCCCATGACTTTGCGCTGGCCACCTCCCGGTCAACATGAAAAAAAGTGTTCAGCTCGCCATGCATGGCGACACTGTCGGTGAACATGATCTCACCGGCGATTGTGGGCCCAAGGGCGACGTTGACGGCCTGCTTGTACTCCGGCACCTCAACAGAAACGCCGAACTGGTCGATCAGGATGTCCTGCATCCCAACATCAAGAGCACGCGCCGGATCAGCCTGCGCAGCAGTGCCGCCTGCCGCGGCCACCGCAATCTTGGCTGCGACCTTGGTAAAAGACTCTGCGACCTTCGACTGGTCCGGCTCGTCGGAACGCGCGCACCTGTGAACCTCGTTCACAGACAAAGCCGCTGCGTCGGCAGCGCGTGTCTCCCATGCCGAGACGGCGTTAAGAGTCGCATTCGTCGCGACAGCCGCGCCGACAGCCTCTTTCAGCTTGTCGATGTTTGCATGCAGCGCAGCGTAGAACTCGCGCAGACCTTCGTCAAAGTCCTTGCCTTTTGGGGGCTCGACAAGGAACTGAGCCTTTGACATCTCAAGGACATCAATCGGACAAGGAACACCTTCAAGCTGCTCCGCGCGTGCGTATAGCATTTCCTTGACTTCAGCCGCCTTCGCACCGACGCGGGTCCAGAACACAAGAAGGTAAGGTCCACTGTCCTTCGAGACGATCTGCTTGAGGACGCTGACAACAGCGGCCCACAGGACGGAAGTGTCTGGAACCCCACCCAGCTCGGCAAGATTCAGGTCCGTGAACAGAAGGCGAAGATACGGAAGTCCTCCTTCTGGCGGCGGCGGCAGCAACTCGCTGGCGTCGCGGTCGAACCAATACCCCATGCAGGGGATACCGATGGTCGAAAGACCGGTTGTGATCGAAAGAAGATGACCAGGCTCATCGTCAACCGCGACTGCCCTTATTGGACCGAACACTATTTGCTCTCCCCAAACCGCAGGACGACGGCGGCGCCGTCGAACGCCTTCGGAATATCAATCTCGTCACGGAGTTCGTCCGCTGAGTGAATCGTCAGCTCGCCCCCACACTGATCCATCACATGCTTGGCGAAATAAAGCCCGAGCCCCATGCCGCCAGGCCTTGTCGTGTGGAATGCTTCGGCCGCCCGGTCCAGCGGGATGGAGAAGCCTGGTCCGTTGTCGATGACGGCAATGAAGGCCGAATTCGACTTCTCGTCCCAGTCGGTCGCTACAAGCACTGAAGCGGGCGCGCTCCGCTCGTCCCGCTCCTTCCTGAACCGTGCCCAGAACTGGGCGTTGTCCAGGAGGTTGCCAAGCGCACCAGAGATCAGGTTCGACGCGCCACGAATCTTAAAGTCCGGTTGCTCCTTCTGCAGAATTGGCGCCGACAGTGTCACCTTGTGATGCTTGTAGCGCGGCTCACGCGTCATCAGCGCGGCGCGCACAACGGCACTGGCGAAAATCGACCGCGTAGTGTTCTTGCGCAGCAACGGAGCGAACCCCTGCAGCAGCTGATGCAGGTGCTCAATTTGCGCCCGCAGCCGGTTCTGGTCCAGGCCACGATCCAGTGCGGTCGCGAGCGAATCAACCTCGCGCTCGACTTCGTGGAAAATAACCGCAAGGTTGAGGCCGGCGACGCCAGCATTGGTCATCACGTCACGGAGCTGTACAAACTCGCGTTCGATGGCGTCAATGTCCTTGGCAAAGCTCTGATCGAGCTTTTTCGACTTCAGGCCGGTACGCAGGTGATCCATGGCCTCGGTGAAGCGCATCGGTTGTTCATCGACCGTACCCTTGATCACGTCGTCAAGAGACTTACGGTCGTCGGCATGCAGCCGTTCCAGGTGCTCAAAGACGCTGAGAACCACCCGCCGCAGGCGCTCGTAGGCGTCGTTCTGATCGAAGCCCTCACGGTTCGTCTTCTCACGGAGACCGGAGCTTTCGTCCAGCTCAAGGTGGATTGCGGAAACGACAGAGCTCGTGCCCAGCTTTCCAGCCGGTGTGTTGATGCGCCGAACATTCAGCCCGAGCCAGTCATCCGTCCGCTCACCATATGTGAAGACCCGAACGCCATCGCGGTACACGCGGACCCCAGTCTGATCGTCAAGCCAAGACCTGACCTGGGTAGAACTGCCGGTCGCATTCAGCACCTCGGATCGCCGGTAGTAGGCATAGATGCGCCCTTCGATTGGTCCAATGCCATCCAGTTCATCCTCTGTCATCAACAGGGTGTCCTGGGCGGCCGAGGTCCGGCGCTTGATGCCATCTGGATCGACGGACGGACTCAGCAGAAGCCGGTCGTTAGTCTTTTCCTCGCTGCGCGCCTTGACGCTCTTCCAATGTGGCGGATTGAAGGCGTACTTCCAGTTGAACGCCTGTCCATCAAGGCTGAAGCTGAATTTCCAGACGGCAAGGTCAAGGAAATCGTTGGGGGCGATGAGATCCTTCAGGTCGCCTTCGCGCCCGGGGGCGTTGAACTTAACCCTGAACTGGTCGGGCGTTTTGAACGGGCTGGCCAGCGATGTGACGAGACGATAAAGCTTCCGCAGATCGCCGCGCGTCCATACTTCGCGGCGAAGGCCTGAAATTGCGATGCGCGTACCCGTCGATTTGCCGGTGAAGAGCTTCGGCTCTTCGTTCTCGCGCACCCGGACATTCAAGTCTTCAAGATACGGTCCCTGCTCCAGCAGCTTGTCCCAGTCGATGGTTGCTTCGTACTCAGGATGTCCGGCCGAGCGGGTTGTGAGAGTCACATACCTGCCAAGCTTGAATGACGCGATGCGTCCCACGCCTTTTTCACCGAGCGCGAGGCGGTGAAAACGCTTTGTCCTGATAGCACGGTCCTTTCGTCTGGAGTCTGTCGCCAGCTCCAGCCACTTGCCCGTAATGTCATCGAGCGTCATACCTGTGCCCGAGTCCTGGACCACTATCGCCTTCTGTGCCCGGGCGGCTAGATTCACCGAGATCTCGACCTCGTTGGCGTCGGCGTCGTAGCCGTTTTTGACAAGCTCAAAGATGGCAAGCCTGTCGTCGCCAATCAGTTCTTCTCCCAGCAATTGCAGGAGGTGACTTCGTGCGCGGATCGGGTGGAGCGTGCCTAGGGCCATCATTTACTCGTTTTCTGTCTAAATTCTCTTAGCATCCCGACCTGTGAACTCCAACAGGCTTCGCGTGCCGGAACGGATATCGGCGGCAAGGGCCGCCACAACGTCGTCGTCCATTCTCCGCCCGGGTCCGCGCAGGGCGCATTCCCAGACCACCAGAACGCGCCACCCATCAGCGAGAAGGGCTTCAATGGCCCGGCGGTCCCTCGCGGCGTTCTCGGCCAGCTTCTTGTTCCAGAACTCCTGTCGGGTCGCCGGTAACTTCGACAGTGCACAGCCATGCGCATGCCAGAAGCAGCCGTGAACGAAGACCACCGCACCGTAACGCGGAAACACAAGGTCCGGACGGCCGGGAAGTTTGCGGTCATGCAGGAGGTAGCGCAGGCCTCGGGCATGCAGACCGCGGCGCACCAGCATTTCGGGCTTGGTGTCGCGCCCGCGGATGCGGCTCATGTTGAGCTGGCGCTGTTCAGGTGTGAGTACGTCCGCCATTCACGCCCCCGCTCCGGCGTCCGCAACGATGGTACGCAGACAGGTCTGCAGCTCTTTGCCCGACATGCCCGGGCGCAGCGTCACTGCGCCGAAACGGAACTTCTCGCGGTACTGCGGATGAAAAAGTCGTCCCGGCACGGACGTGGTCCTGAAGTCTGCCTGCAGGCCTGTCGGCACATGCGGCGTCAGCAGATAGGCCGCGGTCACGATGCCTTCGGTCCGGCCACTTGCCACTTCCTGAACCAGCGCATCGCGGTAGGTGTGGATCGAGTTCAGCGCTTCGTTGAGGCCGTCGTTGATCCGGTATTTCGCATCAAGCACAATGATACGTCGCTCCGGGCCACCCAGGTCCCTGCCCGCCAGCACGACATCCGGAACCATCGTCCGGCTGAAGCTGCCTTCGCGGCTGTCTTCGTCCCAGTATTCACGGTACTGGCGTTGGAAGCACAGGACGCGGTCACCGCCAATCGGGACGGTGATGGCGCCAGCCGCGATCGTCACACCGCCGCTGGCCTCGCTGAGGAACAGGTTACTCAGGTCTGCGCCCGTGCCGCCGTATTCCTCGACGGCGGCGCGCAGCAAGCGCAGGAAGCACCACAGTTCGTACAGCTCATAGGTTCGTGCCAGCGGCATCTGCAGGAAGTCGCCAAACAACGCGGCGAGCCCGAGATTCATGTCCTGCCAGAGCCGGTAGAAGCGCTGATAGACCGGGTCATTGCGGAACAACGAGGACATGCGCAGCAGCGCCGGCCCCTCGCCGACCTCGGCCATGAAGCCGGCCGACGCGGCATCGTTCAGCCGTCGCGTGATCCGCCGTGCCCGCACGGCCCAGGTGCCGGCTGCGGTGATGGTCTCGGGATCATCGGTCGTGCCGGCTTTCCCCAACAGTTCTGCGATACCGGACAGCCATGCGGCCCACGACCGCAGGCAGGCCTTGATCTGCCGGTGCTCCGGGATGTCCACGCTATTCCGGCGTTGCCGCAGCGTGATCTGCATCGGCATACGGCCCTTCAGCGCAGCAGGCAAGCGCGACGGGCTGACGGTCTCGGTGCGGATCACGCCAGACCGGAACGACTTGATGATCTCCTGACCGGTCGCGCGCGTGGCCCGATGCACCGGAACTGTCACCTCGTCGGCACGCAGATAGTGGCGCGGGGCACGGGCAATGGCTTCGACCGTGGCGACGATGGCATCGGCGCGTGAGCGCAGGAACTCGAGTCGGGCCAGTGGCGGCGGCCGGTTTCCCGGCTGCCGCGCAATGCCCTTGCGGAAAGCGCTTAGCGAAAAGAGGGCAAAGGTGTCTTCGAGAACTTCGCGCACCATCGCGTCGAAGTCGTCGCGCGTGAGCTTGCGCAGATCGGGATCGGTCGTGACTTCGAAGCGGCGGGTCCCGATTCCCGGCACTCGTAGCACGGCCTCAACCATGCCAGCATGAAAACCAGGCTGCCAGCGCCAGCGCGCCACGCGCGGCTCGCGCGACCGCAGCGCTTCGACCGCCACATCGTTAATCAGCAGGTCGGCTGCGAGCGCGTCGTCGCTGTCGCGTAGCTCAAAGAGATAGGACGCGCCTTCCCGTACTGCGCCGGCCGGCACCACATCCGGCACGGGCCAGACCTGCCATGCTGGTCCACCGCCTTCAGCCTGGATGTAAAGCGCCGTCACGGCTCACCGCATGGCCTGGAAGGAGCCGAAATCGTCGAGATCGGTCAGCAGTTTCCGGATGAATGCCTGTGCGCGTGGCAGGCCATTGCAGGCCTTGTCCAGACCGTTCAGCAGAGTGCGCTGCCGTTCGGCGCCGCGCAGCTTCACCAGTACTTTCTGCACGAGCAGTTGGTCGGTGACATCGGCTACGGCACTCTTGAGGTGTGCCGCGTCGAAGGCGTGATAGCGCACGAATTCCTCGATCAACCGGTAACCGAAGCCGAGGCCGTACTGCTGCATCAGGCCGTGGATTTCGGTCAGCTTTGCTTCGGATGCGGCGCGCGCGTCCTTCAGCGCCGGAAAACGGCCTTCCAGCGAAGCGAGGAAGCCGGGCACATCGACGGAGGACATGTCGATGACCGATGCACGGTCGAGGACCTTGTCGCTGACCGGGTTCGTGGTCTCATCGACGTTGATGGTCCCGATGATGAACAGGTTCGCTGGGAGCGGCAGCTCGGCACGAATGCTGGCACCTGTCGTACCTTCGAGCGGGACACTGTTCGAGTGCAGCTGCAGCCGGCCCTCGGTTTCCATGCAGGAGAGCACGTCGGACAGGTAGTACTCGACGCGCGCAAGGTTCATTTCGTCGAGAATCACGAAGACAGGCGACTCGCGGTGCGCCGTTGCCACCAGCACAGCTTCCAGGAAGGTCGGCACGACGTAGCGGTTCGTGAGCACGTCGAAATAGCCGGTCAGCCCGGTCGGGTCGGTCCACTCGGGCCGCACCGGGCATTCGAAGATCAGCGGATCGTCGGCCGAGTTGGACGTAAGGCCGTGGACGGCCCTGGCGTACTTCAGTGCAAGTTGCGTCTTGCCCGTGCCGGACAGACCGGAGAGGATCACGAAGTGCTTGTGGGGCAAGAAATTCAAAGCGGCATGAAAGCGCTTCACCTCGCCATTCGGGTAGTGGCCACCAAGCGCCTTGACCGCAGCCTCAATGTCCGCGGCCGAAATGGTGGTCGGCATGCGGCTCATTTCCGGGCTAAGCGTAGCCGTGTCGGTCCAGACCGGAACCTCGTGAATCTTCTGCGATCCGACCAAGCTACCTAGCCAGCCGATGAACTCGCGCGCCAGCAGGCTACGCCGCGCCGAAGCCGTCGGCGGATACAGCGCGACAACGATTTCATCCGGCTCGGTCGCCGGGCCGAAGGGCGACATGTCAAACGCCAGACTGTCCCAGAACTTGGCGTTGCGCAGCCATAACCGCCCATCACGCGCGAGGTAGATAGGCACCACATTGTTGCGGGCGCTGTATTTGATGGTCGCACCAGGCACTTCCGGTGCTTCTTCGTCCCCACCTTCCGCGAGCAGATCGGCTGGCTCAGCGCCGGCCGCTTTGGCGGCAGCGCCAAGCTTCTTCATTTCGGCAAGGCGGGCCAGGAAACTGGCTTTGTCCTTTCGCACAAGGACAGCAAAATAGACTTCGTCCTCGGGCGGAAAGCGCATGACGCAGCCAAAGATCAGCGCTTCGATGTCGTCCTTGACATTGTCGAGATTGACGACGCCGAGCTGGATGCCGCCTTCGACGATCTTGGCGCTGTTGGAGACCCCGAACAGTTCGCGTGGACGGACTGCCTTGGATGTCTCGAAGTGCTTCTGGGCGGCCTCAAGAAACCGCTGCTGACGCTCGACGAGGTTCATTCACCGCCTCCCTTTCTGACTGTTTGAGCGTCTTCATCATGTGCGTGGCAACGGCCTTCGCAAGCAGCGGCGGGACGGCATTGCCGATCTGCCGGAAAGCGGGATTCATCGTGCCGCAGAAGGCGAAGCCGTCCGGGAACGAGTGAAGACGCGCAGCCTCGCGCACGGAGATCGTTCGGGCCTGACGGCTGTCGTAATGGATATGACTGTAGCTGTCCTTGCCCAGGTGGGCCATCAGCGTGCGCGCCGGCTGGTCGCGCCATATCTTGCGCCACTTGTTCGGAAACTTGCCCACGTCGTAGGGCGGCACGATCGAGGCCTTGATCTCCTCGTACTGTTGCGACCCGGGTTTCACTTTCACGCCCTGTTTTGCCAGAAGCTCCAAGTGTTCCTCAAACATCTCCAGCGCATGCGCGTAGGCTTGCGGATACTGGTCGCCAGGATTCATGCGGGCGAACAACGGGTAGTCTCGCGGCAGATAGCGGATCACGTGGTCGGCCAGAGCCGGGGGGGCCTCGAAGCCTGGCCAAGTGCGCATCAACCTTGCATAGGCTGTGTGCGGATCTCTGCCGTAGGGCATCGGTTCGTCGAAACGCCGCGCACCCCGCCGCAGTGCGCCACTCTTGAGAAGCTTGCGCGCGTCGATGGCCGGGAGGTCGCCCAGCGCATCTTCAGCGGTTACAGCCGGCGGCAGCGAGCGTGAGGCCTTCGGCGCATGGATGTAGTGGTGCGCGGCATCTGCAATCTCGCTGTCGAGGAACTTGAGCGCAACGGAGCGCGTGCCCTCATAGCCAGGCGGCAGGTCGATGAAGTGCGTCGGTTCCGGGAACGTGACCACATCGGCAATCTCGCGCCGATAAGCGATCAGGATCATCCGTTCCCGCATCTGCGGCACGCCATAGAACGCAGCGTTCAGCAACGTGTAACGGCAGATGTAGCCCTTGCTCTCCAGGACCTCGGCGATCTCTTCGGCGATATTCTGTCCGCCATGATTCAGCACGTCGGGCACGTTCTCGACCAGGACGGCCAGTGGGGCGAAGGCCTCGACGTAGCGCAGGTAGTCAATGTAGAGCTGGGCGCGCGGGTCATGTTTGAAGGCTTCGGCGTGGTTGTCCACTTCACGCAGCTTGGGTCGGCCGACGCGGGCAAAGGCCTGGCACGGCGGACCTCCGACCAGCACGTCGAAGGCTTCAGCCGTCGGACCGGCCTGCAGGTCTGCAGTGAGTTGGTCCGGGCTGGTTTTCGTGATGTCGCGGGCCTGGGAGTGCGCCGGATCGCCGCCATGGAAGTTGCGGCCATGGGACGCCGCAGCCTCCGGGTCGAACTCGACCGCCGCCGCGATACTGAAACCCGCAGCCGAGAACCCGAGTGAAATCCCACCGCAACCGGCGAACAGATCAAGCACCCTAGGCGTTCCTCCAGCCTGCAGGCGGGCGATTTTCTGGCGGATGGCACGTGCGGTCTTACTCACAGGGGCACACCTTCCCGAGCTGATTGGCTGAACATGGGGCAGATCTTCTTTGTGTTCTTCATGGCGCCTCCTCACTGCTGGCGGCGAAAAAGCGGGTACTGAGCTTCGACATACTTCTCGACGGCGTCACGGACAACCCAGGCAACGGACACCTTTTTTTCCTCGGCGATGCGCTCCAACTCGGCATAGAGGTCAGCGGGAAAGGTCACCGATGCGCGGGTACCTTCCTTTGCTGAAGTGTGCTGTTTCGCTGTGAGTGCCATGGGGCGCGGCCTGTGTCTGCTGAATTTGCACCACATTACACCACAACGGTGCACATCTGCGGGTTCTCGACTCCCATTCAGCCACCGACTGAACGCTACGGCGATGGCACAACGATATTTACTGCGCAGTGAATACCGACATGAGTGTCTCGGCGTCCCGCCGCCGGGCTCGCGGGCTGCGCCCCGGGCTTCGTGCCGAATCCCGGCCATCCGGCTTTGATCCCTTGTATCTTTAAGGGGCGTGTTCGGCAGGGCCGATACGCCCGGACCTGCCAGGGTTCGGGGTTGGCCGCAGCATGTAGCCCGTTATCCCTTGGTGTCATTTGAGCCCGTGCGTCAGTCTTGGGCGCATGCTTGCGACCGATCTCTGCAATCCCGAACAGTTGCGTGAACTTCATTCGCATTTGCAAGGAAGGGACACCAGAGATCATGGCCAACAGCATTGCAGTCGGTATCGACATTTCAAAGAAGACCATGGACGTGGCCATCGGGCGTGAGCAGCCGACCGCCGTGTTCAGCAACGACCGTGATGGGCATCAAGCGCTGGTCGCGGCGTTGAAGCCTCATCAGATTTCGTTGATCGTGATGGAGGCAACAGGGCAGTACCAGGTGGCCTGTGCATGTACCCTCCAGGCGGCAGGCTTTGCGGTTGTGGTCATCAATCCACGACAGGCGCGCGACTTCGCCAAGGCCATGGGCCGGCTCGTGAAGACGGACAGCGTGGACGCCTTGATGCTGGCCGAACTGGCGGAAGTGCTGAACCGGCGACCAGACAGAGAGCGCTTCATCAAACCAATGCCTGACGAAGCGCAACAGCAGCTGCATGCGATGGTTCTTCGACGCCGGCAGTTGGTTCGATTGATGGTCAGCGAACGCCAGCGCAAGCACATGGCGCACATGGAGGTGCTGCAAGGCATTGTCGACCTCATGGCGGTGCTGGCTCAGCAGATCGAAACCATGGATCGCCGGATTGCTGAGCACCTCGCACTGCACCAACCTGACCTGGCCACTTTGTTGAAGAGCATCAAAGGGGTTGGGCCCGCGACGGCAGCAACGGTGATATCTGAGCTGCCGGAACTGGGGCATCTCGGTCCAAAGCAGATCTGTGCCCTGGTTGGAGTGGCCCCCATGAACCGCGATTCCGGGCAGCTTCGAGGCAAGCGAATCATCTGTGGAGGTCGAGCCACGGTCAGAAGCGCTTTGTACATGGCCGCCATGGTGGCAATGCGTCACAACCCGGTGATTCGACGCTGCTATGAGCGGCTGGTCGCCGCCGGAAAACCCAAGAAGGTGGCTATCGTCGCCTGCATGCGCAAGCTGCTCATCGTCATGAACGCCATCGTTAAAAGTGGTCGTCCATGGGACGAGCGATCGCTTGAAGCTTGACTTTCAAGACAGTTGCTGACGTCTCCGCGGCATGGCCGCTGCGCGCTCCGCTTGCTAGGGCTGTGGTGGCGTGTAGGGGTGGCGGTCTTGCTGTGCCCTTTCAACCTACCACGCCGTTCTCGCCGTCAAAGGCTGCGCGTGCCTTGCACGCTGGCGTCCTGGCGGCCGTCTCTGGCTGCGCCTCCGACCCCTGACTGCTTGCGCTGCGGCGTGGGTGGCCGGTTCCGGGCAATCCCGCCCGATTCCGAACCGGAGCCGATCATGTCGCAGCTGTCTTCCCTGTCGTTCACGTCTTCCATCGATTTCTCCCTGCTCGTTCGCGATGTCGCGGGCAGCTACCGTCCGGCCGAGCCGGCTGAGGTGCTGCAGGCCGCGCTGCGGGTTCTGGAGGGCCAGTTGCGCGGCGCCGAAATGTTGTCGTCGCCGCAGGCTGTGCGCGACTTCCTGCGCATCAAGCTGGGCACGCTGGAGCACGAGGTGTTCGCGGTGATCCACCTGGACGCGCAACACCGGGTCATCGAGTACGTCGAGATGTTCCGCGGCACCGTGACCCAGACATCGGTCTATCCGCGCGAGGTGGTCAAGGAAGCCATGACACACAACACAGCGGCCATCGTCCTGGTGCACAACCACCCGTCGGGCGTGGCCGAGCCCTCGCGGGCCGATGAACATCTGACCCAGACCCTCAAGAGCGCGTTGTCGCTGGTGGACGTGCGCGTCATCGATCACCTGATCGTGGCCGGGCCGACGATCCTGTCCTTTGCTGAGCGTGGACTGATCTGAGCCCGCACAACCGGGAGCCACACCGGCTCCCGGTTTTCGTTGCACTTCCTTATGCCAGCTACGCTGGAGAACGCTCGAATGGGTTGAACACGCGAATCATCCGAACGAGGATCGAACGCTGTTCCCGTCACCCGCCTTGACGCGAGGTTTCGGAGAGCGAATGCACGTCGTCAACCCATTTCCCAATTCCATGAACCACCAAGGCATCAGTGAAATCTCCTTTGAAGAAACCTACAGCGTGCCGCCCGAGCAGACGGCCCGGTCGCTGTTCTCCAGGCTCCCGCATGGAAGCGACTATGCGCAGCGGCTGATCGAATGCCTGGCAACCGGGTATCTGGTCGCCGTGGTGGAGTCCATCTGCATCCGCGAGATGCAGCAGCACGTGGATGCCGACTCGGAGGTCGTGGTGGGCCGGACGATCAAGCTGGAGCACAAGGGGCCGATCCCGCCCGGATCGACCCTGAAGCTGCGAGGATGGGTTGAACGCCTGGGGCAGCGAAGCGCGAAATTCTGCGTTCAGGCATCCGACGACCACGAGGTGGTTTGCGAAGGCAGCGTCATTCTGGTGGTGGCTTCCAGAGGTTCTCTGGAGTCGCGTATTGCCGTGAAAGTCGATGCGCTCGCGACGAAATCGGACAGTGGCATGGTTGAGGATGCTCTCGGCCGGTGTGCGCCGCCGGAGTCGTTCTGTCCTCGGGAATCGCAGGTTTCCTGAACACGCTCCGCCTGATCGGAGCATCTGGGCAGTGGAGAGGCTGGCTTGCTGTTGCACCCAGCGTGCCACGTCGTTCTCGCCGTCAAGGTCGGCGCGCATCTGCGCTGCGCTGGCGGCCTGAGCGGCCGTCTTCGAACCTTGACCACTGCGCTGCGCAGTGACCCGGAGGCTGCGGGCAATCCCGCCCGGCATTCCTTCTGGAGTTCACCATG
>JADMKA010000064.1 GCA_018780145.1 Vitreoscilla sp.
CTGCACTGCCACCTCGGCGCACAACCCGCCCACCCGCTAGGGGGGCGCCTGGGCCAGCGATGGCCCGGCTGATAGACTGCGGCCCCGCGCCGGCCCCTCCTGCGGGCCGGCGTGCGCACATGGAAACTCCTGGCAATCTCTTCGTGGTGGCGGCGCCCAGCGGCGCCGGCAAGTCCAGCCTGGTGAAGGCCTTGCTGGAGCTGGACTCGCACCTGTCGGTGTCGGTCTCGCACACCACCCGCGAACCCCGCGGCCAGGAGCAGCAGGGCCGCGAGTACATCTTTGTCACCGAGGCCGAGTTCGCCGCCATGGTCGGGCGCGGCGAGTTCTTCGAGTGGGCCGAGGTGCACGGCAACCGCTACGGCACCTCGCGCCTGGGCATCGAGGCGCGGTTGATGGCCGGCGAGGACGTGGTGCTGGAGATCGATTGGCAGGGTGCCCTGCAGATCAAGCAGCTGTTCCCCCATGCGGTGCTGATCTTCATCCTGCCGCCGAGCTGGGGCGAGCTGGAGCAGCGCCTGAAGCGCCGCGGCGAAGACCACCCCGAGGTGATCGCCACCCGCCTGGCCAACGCCCGGGTGGAGGTCGCGCAGGCCCGGCACTTCGACTACGTTATAATCAATGCCCTGTTCGAAACGGCGCTTTTCGACCTGAAAACCGTCGTTCACTCGCAGCGGCTGAAGTATGCGGCTCAGCGCCGTGCCAAGTCTGCTGTGTTCGCTGCGCTCAATCTCGATTGACCAGCCCGCTCCACCTGCCGAGAACCCAGCCCATGGCCCGCATCACCGTTGAAGACTGCCTCGCCAAGATCCCCAACCGCTTCCAGCTGGTGCTCGCCGCCACCTACCGCGCCCGCATGCTGAGCCAGGGCCACGCGCCCAAGGTCGAGTCGAAGAACAAGCCCGGCGTGACCGCGCTGCGCGAGATCGCCGCCGGCGAGATCGGCATCGAGATGCTGCGCAAGGTTCCGACCTGAGCCATTGATTCGGCCCTCGCGGCCAGACGATCTCTGCCAACGGGCGCCAAGGGCGCCCGTTGGCGTTTTCACCCTTGTCCACTCCCGCGGCTGCACGAGGGAACTAGGCTAAATTCCACGGATGGGAATTCGTTCGTTCGCCGCCGAGCTGCTGCCGATTGCGCTGCAGGGCCGCCCGCGCGTGTCGACCCCGGTGTCGCCTCCCAGTGCCGAGGTGAACACCTTCGCCGGGCTGACCGACAAGCTCAGCCACCTCGGCAAGGCGGATCTGAAGAGCATCCGCGACGCCTACAAGTTCGCCGACGAGGCGCACCTGGGCCAGTTCCGTGCCAGCGGCCTGCCCTACATCACCCACCCCATCGCCGTGGCCGGCCTGGTGGCCGACTGGAAGCTCGACGCGCAGGCCATCATGGCCGCGCTGATGCACGACGCGATGGAGGATTGCGGCATCACCAAGACCGAGCTGATCGAGCGCTTCGGCGCCCAGACCGCCGAACTGGTGGACGGCCTGACCAAACTCGACAAGCTCAACTTCTCCACCCGCGAGGAGGGCCAGGCCGAGTCCTTCCGCAAGATGCTGCTGGCGATGTCGCGCGATGTGCGCGTCATCCTGATCAAGCTGGCCGACCGCCTGCACAACATGCGCACGATGAGTGCGATGAAGGCCGACAAGCGCCAGCGCATCGCCCGCGAGACGCTGGACATCTACGCCCCCATCGCCCACCGGCTCGGCCTGAACCAGGTCTACCGCGAGTTGCAGGAACTCTCGTTCAGCTACCTTTATCCCTGGCGTCACGGGGCGCTGGAGAAGGCAGTTCAGCGCTCGCGTGGCTACCGGCGCGACATCGTCTCCCGGGTGCAGAAAGACGTGACGCAGGCCTTCTCGGAAGCACGCGCCAAGGCCGAGGTGGCCGGCCGCGAGAAGACGGTCTACTCGATCTACCGCAAGATGCGCGAGAAGCACGCCGGCTTCGCCTCGGTGAACGACATCTTCGGCTTCCGCATCGTCGTGCCCACCCTGCCCGACTGCTACCTGGCGCTCGGTGTCTTGCACCAGCTCTACAAGCCGGTGCCGGGCCGCTTCAAGGACTACATCGCCATCCCCAAGGCCAACGGCTACCAGTCGCTGCATACCACGCTGGTCAGCCCGCTGGGCACGGCGGTGGAGTTCCAGATCCGCACCGAGGCCATGCACGCGGTGGCCGAGACCGGCATCGCCGCACACTGGCTCTACAAGGTCGGCACCAAGGGCGGCAGCCCGTCCGATGTGGCACAACGCCTGGGCGCGCTGTGGCTGAAATCGCTGATCGACATCCAGGACGAGACCCGCGACGCCGGCGAGTTCCTGGAGCACGTGAAGATCGACCTGGTGCCCGACGCGGTCTATGTCTTCACGCCGATGAGCAAGATCCTGGCACTGCCGCGCGGCGCGACGCCGGTGGACTTCGCCTATGCCATCCACTCCGACGTCGGCGACCACTGCGTCGCCGTCAAGGTCAACGGCGAGCCGGCCACGCTGCGCACCGAACTGCGCTCGGGCGATGTGGTCGAGGTCATCACCGCACCCGGCGCACGGCCCAACCCAGCCTGGCTGAACTTCGTGCGCACAGGACGAGCCCGCTCCAAGATCCGCCACTACCTGAAGAACCTGGAGCAGGAGGAGTCGCAGTCATTGGGCGAGAAGATGCTGGCGCAGGCGCTGCGCCTGGAGGGCCTGGCATTGCCCCCGCTGGAGCCGGCCGGGCCCGATTCCATCTGGCCGCCCGTGCTGCGCTGGAGCGGCAACCGCAACCCCGGCGAACTGCTGACCGACATCGGCCTGGGCAAGAAGATCGCCACCATCGTGGCCAAGCGCATCGCCCAGGGGCTGCGAGAGCAGGGCCACAAGCCGGACGCGGTGACGCTGACCCTCGGCCGCTACGCCAGCACCGACGGTGACGCCGGCCAGGGCCTGGTGGTGATCGACGGTGCCGAGGGTGCCTCGGTGGGCATGGCGCCCTGCTGCCGGCCGATCCCCGGTGACGCCATCGTCGGCTACCTGGGCCGCGGCGAGGGCCTGGTGGTGCACACCGCCGACTGCCAGGTCGGCCAGCGCCTGTACGAGCGTGACCGCGAACGCTGGATGCAGGTCGAGTGGGCCGAGGAGCCCACCCGGGCCTTCGAGACGCAGCTGCAGGTGCTGCTGCACAACGGCAAGGGGGCCTTGGCCCAGGTGGCCCAGGCGGTAAGCCGCGCCGAGGCCGACATCACCCACATCGACATGGGTGACGAGCGCCCCGGCGAAACGGCCGAGATGAAGCTGCTGGTCAGCGTGCGCGACCGCCTGCACCTCGCCGAGGTGCTGCGGACCTTGAAGCGCACCCCCGCCGTGCTGCGGGTACAGCGCGTCAGGCCATAAGTGGGGCACCCGGTGGCGCGGGTACGCGCCACCACCCGCCGAGCGAGAGCGCGGCCGCTTGGGAGCGGCCCAGCGCTGGCCGCGCCTAGGCCCTCGATGGCACCGGGTAGTGGACCTCGAGCACTTCCAGTGTCTCGACGCCGCCTGGCGTCATCAACGACACCTCGTCACCCTCGCGCGCCTTCAGCAGCGCGCGGGCGATGGGCGCCACCCAGCTCACCTCGCCTGCCAGGTGATCCACCTCGTCGATGCCCTTGATGGTGACGGTGCGCTCCTCGCCCTTCGAGTTGACGTAGGTGACGGTGGCGCCGAAGAAGATCTGGTCGCTGCCGTGGTGCAGCGTCGGGTCGGCCACCTCGGCGATGTCGAGCCGCTTGGTGAGAAAGCGGATGCGCCGGTCGATCTCGCGCAGGCGCTTCTTGCCATAGAGGTAGTCGCCGTTCTCGGAGCGGTCGCCGTTGGATGCCGCCCAATGCACCACCTCGACCATCTTGGGCCGCTCCTCGTCGATGAGCTGCATGAACTCGGCCCGCAGCCGGGCGTAGCCGGCTGGCGTGATGTAGTTCTTGCCACCGGCGGGCAGCGGGGGCAGCGACGGGCCGTCGTCGTCGTCGTCCGACGCATCGGGCTCTTTGGTAAACGCCTTGTTCATGTCGCCCCGATTGTCTCGCAGGGCTCGGCAGCCGGTGGGGCCTTCAGCGCTTGCGCTTGTGGGCCAGGCGGTGCAGCAGCTCCATCAGCAGCGCGCGTTCGCCAGGCGTGAGCACCTTCAGCGCATCGTTCTCCATGGTCTGGCCGATCTTGCGGGCCCGGGTGACCAGCGCCTGGCCCTCGGGCGTCAGCTTGACCAGCTGCGCCCGGCGGTCGCGCTCGCTGCGTTCGCGTCGCACCCAGCCCTGCTGCACCATGCGGTCCAGCGTGACGGCCAGGTTGGGTGCCGAGACATCCAGCGCCAAGCCAAGCTGCTTCTGGTTGACCTCGGGGTTGGTGTCCACCAGCACCAGGATGGAGAACTCCACCGCCTTCAGCTTCAGCGGCCCGAGGTGCTTCTGGAAGCTCTTCTTCAGCTCGACCGCCGCACGCGTGGTCGCATAGCCCACCAGGTGCATCAGGCCGGACTGGTCCAGCGCGGCGTCGTGGGGCGCAGAGGAGGCAGCACGCGGTTCGTCGGCCATCGTTCCCCTCATGGCACCGGCAGGAACGGCAGCTCGGCGCGCGCGCGCTCGGCGCAGGCCAGATGCCGCGCGACCTCGCCACCCAGGTAATCGGCCTGGAAGCGGGCACGCTGCAGCTTGGCGTCGTAGAACGCACGGTCACCCTGGCCGCCCTCCAGCGCCCGGCACGCTGCCACCTCGCTGCGCGCCCAGGCGCAGGCGAGCAAGGCCTCGCCCAGCGCACGCAGGAAGTCGTCGGCGGCGCGGTAGGGCCACTCGCCATCGGTGGCGGCGTCGGTGCACAGCCGCGAGGCGATGGCGCGCAGGGCTTGCAGGTTCTCCAGCGCCACCCGCGCCTGTGTCGACCCCTCGACCTGTGTGGCCGCCCAGTCCAGCAGATCGCCCAGCTTGGCGGCGCCATCGGGCAGCACCTTGCGCAGCAGCAGATCGATGGCCTGGATCTCGTTGGTGCCCTCGTAGATCATGGCCACGCGGCTGTCGCGCACGATCTGCTCGATGCCCATTTCGTGGATGTAGCCGTGCCCGCCCCAGACGCCCAGCGCAGTGTCGGCACCCAGGTGGCCCAGCTCGGTCAGCAGCGACTTGATGACCGGCGTCAGCAGGCAGGCACGCGCATCGGCAGCGCTGCGCACGGCGTCGTCAGGGTGTGACGCGGCGTCGTCCAGCGCCTGCGCCGCCCAGTAGGCCAGCACCCGGCAACCTTCGGTGCGCGCCTGCAGCGTCCACAGCGTTCGCCGCATGGCCGGGTGCAGCACGATGGGGTCGGCGGCTGCCGCCGGCTGGCCCTCGGGCCGACGCGGTGCACGCGACTGCGCGCGCTCCTGGGCCTGGCGCAAGGCGTTCTGGGTGGCGACCTCCAGATGTCCCAGGCCCTGCAGTCCCACGTGCAGCCGGGCTGCGTTCATCATCAGGAACATCGCCGCCAGGCCACGGTTCGGCTCGCCCAGCAGCCAGCCGGTGGCACTGTCGAAACGCATCGCGCAGGTGGCACTGCCCTTCAGGCCCATCTTCTTCTCGACCGAATCGCAGAACACCGTGTTGCGCGACCCGTCCGGCAGGAACTTGGGCACCAGCAGCAGCGACAACCCCTTGGTGCCCGCCGGTGCGCCGGCGAGACGCGCCAGCACCAGGTGCACGATGTTGTCCGTCAGGTCCTGCTCGCCGCCGGAGATGAAGATCTTGTTGCCGCTGACGGCGTAGGAGCCGTCGGCGCGTGGCTCGGCCTTGGTGCGCAGCAGGCCCAGGTCGCTGCCCGCGTGCGCCTCGGTGAGGCACATCGTGGAGAGCCACTCGCCGCTGGTCACCTTGGGCAGGTAGCGCTCGCGCAGCTCGCCGCTGGCGTGCGCATGCAGGCACTCGTAGGCGCCATGCAGCAGGCCGGGGTACATGGTCCAGCCGTGGTTGGCCGCGGCCAGCATCTCGTACAGCGCGGCGTTCAGCAGTTGCGGCAGGCCCTGGCCGCCGCAGGCGGGGTCGCAGGCCAGCGCGGGCCAGCCGCCATCGACGAAGGCCCGGTAGGCCGCCGGATAGCCCGGCGGCGTGGTGACCGTGCCATCGGCCCAGGTGCAGCCGGCCAGGTCGCCCGGGCCGTTCAGCGGTGCCAACACCTCGGCAGCAAACTTGCCGGCCTCTTCCAGCACCTGGGCCGCGGTCTCGCTGTCCAGGCCATCGAAGGCGGGCATCCTTTCCCAGGCCGCGGACGCGCCGATGACCTCGTCGATCACGAAACGCATGTCACGCAGCGGCGGCACATAGCTCCACATCGTGCTCAGCCCTTCTTAGCGCCGAGGTAGGTGTCGATCACGCGCGAGTCGCCGGCCAGATCGGAGGCTGGCCCTTCGAGCGCGATGGAGCCGGTCTCGAGCACGTAGCCGTAGTCCGCCACCTCCAGGGCGGCGCGGGCGTTCTGCTCGATCAGCAGGATGCTCACGCCGGTCTGCCGCAGCGCGGTGATGGTGCGGAAGATCTCGCGCACCACCAGCGGCGCCAGGCCCAGGCTGGGCTCGTCGAGCATCAGCA
>JADMKA010000278.1 GCA_018780145.1 Vitreoscilla sp.
TCGCGACCTCAACCTTGGCAAGGTTGCGCTCTACCAACTGAGCTATTCCCGCGTGGGTGCCATCTGTGCTGGAGGCGCGGCCCGGAGTCGAACCGGGCTGGACGGATTTGCAATCCGTTGCATAACCGCTTTGCTACCGCGCCTTCGCTACCTGTTGGCCGTGCCCTTCGGTGCCTGACCGAGTGTGCCTGACAAAAAAGGGAAGCCGGCAGCTTCCCTTCGTGGCCCACTTGTGACCATTGGCAGCACTTGGAGCGGGAAACGAGACTCGAACTCGCGACCTCAACCTTGGCAAGGTTGCGCTCTACCAACTGAGCTATTCCCGCATCGGCTCCTGACGGAACACTGTTTCCCCCGGTGACGCGCTTGGTGTCGCTCGCCTGTTCCTGGCTCTTTCAAACCCGGCCCTGGCGCATCAGGGAAGCTCGCATTATAGGACGATTTTTGCCGCACTGGCAAGCGGCCCCGCGCTCTGCGCGAGGCGGCTTTCACTCAGTGGGGCAAGGCGTCCGAAGCCGCCGATGGCGTGGCCACCGCACCCTCCGCCTTGGCAGCGGGCGCAGGCACCGGCTCGTCGTCGGGCAGCGGTTGCGGCATGGTTTCCAGCGCGACTTCGAGCACCTTGTCGATCCAGCGGACCGGCACGATCTCGAGGTGGCTCTTCACGTTGTCCGGGATGTCCTGAAGGTCCTTCACGTTCTCTTCGGGAATCATCACCAGCTTGATGCCACCACGGTGGGCTGCCAGCAGCTTCTCCTTCAGGCCGCCGATGGCCGTGACCTCGCCGCGCAACGTGATTTCGCCCGTCATCGCCACGTGGGCCTTGACCGGGATGCCGGTCAGCGCCGAGACAAAGGCGGTGGTCATCGCGGCACCGGCGCTCGGGCCGTCCTTCGGGGTGGCGCCGTCGGGCACGTGGATGTGCACGTCGCGCTTTTCGAACAGCTCGTCCTTGATCCCCAGGCGCCTGGCGCGGCTGCGAACAACCGTGCGGGCCGCCTCGACCGACTCCTTCATCACGTCGCCCAGCGAGCCGGTACGGATGATGTTGCCCTTGCCCGGCATCGCGGTGGCTTCGATGGTCAGCAGATCGCCGCCCACTTCCGTCCACGCCAGGCCGACCACCTGACCGACCTGGTTGGTCTTCTCGGCGCGGCCGTAGTCGTACTTGCGCACGCCCAGGAAATCGTTCAGGTTCTCGTCGGTGACGACGACCTGGCCCTCGTAGGTCTTGAGCTGGATGCCCTTGACCACCTTGCGGCAGATCTTGGAGATCTCGCGCTCGAGCGAGCGCACACCGGCCTCCCGCGTGTAGTAGCGGATGATCCCGCGGATGGCGGACTCGGTGACCTCCATCTCCTCGGGCTTCACGCCGTTGTTCTTGGCTTGCTTGGGCAGCAGGTACTTCTGCGCGATGTGCAGTTTCTCGTCCTCGGTGTAGCCCGACAGGCGGATCACTTCCATCCGGTCCAGCAGGGCCGGCGGGATGTTCATCGAGTTCGAGGTCGCCACGAACATCACATCCGACAGGTCGAAATCGACCTCGATGTAGTGGTCGCTGAAGGTGTGGTTCTGCTCGGGGTCGAGCACCTCCAGCAGCGCGGACGACGGGTCACCGCGGAAATCCATGCCCAGCTTGTCGATCTCGTCGAGCAGGAACAGCGGGTTGCGGGTGCCGATCTTGCTCAAGCTCTGCAGCACCTTGCCCGGCATCGAGCCGATGTAGGTGCGGCGGTGACCGCGGATCTCGGCCTCGTCGCGCACGCCGCCCAGCGCCATGCGGACGAACTTGCGCCCGGTGGCACGCGCCACCGACTGGCCGAGCGAGGTCTTGCCGACGCCCGGGGGGCCGACCAGGCACAGGATGGGCGCCTTGACCTTGTCGACGCGCTGCTGCACCGCGAGATATTCGAGGATGCGGTCCTTGACCTTGTCCAGTCCGTAATGGTCTTCGTTCAGCACCACCTCGGCATTGCTGAGGTCGTGCTTGATCTTGGTCTTCTTGCTCCAGGGCAGGTTGACCATGGTTTCGATGTAGTTGCGCACCACCGTCGCCTCGGCGGACATCGGCGACATCAGCTTGAGCTTCTTCAGCTCGGCATCGGCCTTCTTCTTGGCCTCCTTGGGCATGCGGGCGGCCTGTATCTTCTTGTCCAGCTCTTCGAGGTCGGCGCCCTCCTCGCCGTCGCCCAGCTCCTTCTGGATGGCCTTGACCTGCTCGTTCAGGTAGTACTCGCGCTGGCTCTTCTCCATCTGGCGCTTGACGCGGCCACGGATGCGCTTCTCGACCTGCAGGATGTCGACCTCGTGCTCGAGCTGTTCCAGCAGTTTCTCCAGCCGCTTGGCCACGTCGAACAGATCCAGCACCGATTGCTTGGCTTCGAGCTTGAGCGGCAGGTGGGCGGCGATGGTGTCGGCCAGGCGTCCCGGGTCGTCGATGCCGGCGATCGAGGTGAGGATCTCAGGCGGGATCTTCTTGTTCAGCTTGACGTACTGGTCGAACTGCTGGGTCACCGCGCGGCGCAGGGCCTCGACCTCGGGCGACGCCTCGCCGGCCGGCTCGATGGGCAGCACCTCGGCGACGAAGTGTTCGCCGTTGTCGGTGATGCTGGTGGTGTTGGCGCGCTGCACGCCCTCGACCAGCACCTTCACCGTGCCATCGGGCAGCTTGAGCATCTGCAGGATGCTGGAGACGCAGCCGACGTCGAACATGTCGTCGGCGCGCGGTTCGTCCTTGCCGGCGGCTTTCTGGGCCACCAGCATGATCTGGCGGCCGGCCTCCATGGCCGCTTCCAGCGCCTTGATCGACTTCGGCCGCCCGACGAACAGCGGGATGACCATGTGGGGGAACACGACCACGTCGCGCAGCGGCAGCAGCGGCAGCGTGATGGGCTCGGACGGAAGGATGGGGTGACCTGACATGGGAATGCCTCACTTTCTCGGGCCTACTTGGGGCCCGAGCGTTCGATTGCAAGGAGCCTGGCTGATCAGGTTAGCCGGCTGGGAGGAGTTGAAAACCCGGAAAAGCGGGTCAGGCACTGGCCTTGGCCTGTTCCCGGTACACGAGAAGGGGCTTGCCGCCCTCGTCGATGATGTGCTCGTCCACCACCACCTTGGCCACGCCGTCGAGCGTGGGCAGGTCGAACATCGTGTCGATCAGCGACTGCTCCATGATCGAGCGCAGGCCACGGGCACCTGTTTTGCGCAACAGGGCCTTGCGGGCGATCGCGGCCAGCGCCGAAGGGCGGATTTCCAGCTCGACGCCATCCATCGAGAACAGCTTCTGGTACTGCTTGACCAGCGCGTTCTTCGGCTCGACGAGGATCTGGACCAGGGCTTCCTCGGTCAGCTCGCCCAGCGTGGCCACCACCGGCAGGCGGCCGACCAGTTCAGGGATCAGGCCGAAGCGCACCAGGTCTTCAGGCTCGGCATGGCGGAAGACTTCCGACACCCGCTTCTCGGTCTTGCTGTGCACCGTGGCGCCGAAGCCGATGCCCGACTTCTCGGTGCGGTTCTGGATGACCTTCTCCAGGCCATCGAAGGCGCCACCGCAGATGAACAGGATGTTGGTCGTGTCGATCTGCAGGAAATCCTGGTTCGGATGCTTGCGGCCGCCCTGCGGCGGCACGCTGGCCATCGTGCCTTCGACCAGCTTCAGCAGGGCCTGCTGCACACCTTCGCCCGACACGTCGCGGGTGATCGAGGGGTTGTCGGCCTTGCGCGAGATCTTGTCGATCTCGTCGATGTAAACGATGCCGCGCTGGGCACGGTCGACGTCGTAGTTACAGTTCTGCAGCAGCTTCTGGATGATGTTCTCGACGTCCTCGCCCACGTAACCGGCCTCAGTCAGCGTGGTGGCGTCGGCGATCACGAAGGGCACGTTGAGCAGGCGCGCCAGGGTCTGCGCCAGCAGCGTCTTGCCGGAGCCGGTGGGCCCGATCAGCAGGATGTTGCTCTTGGCGAGCTCGACCTCGTCCTTGCTGGCGCCCATGTGCTTCAGGCGCTTGTAGTGGTTGTAGACGGCCACAGCCAACGTGCGCTTGGCAGGGTCCTGCCCGATCACGTACTGGTCGAGGCTGGCCTTGATCTCGCTGGGAACCGGGAGGTCGGACTTGGCCGTCTTGGCAGTGGCATTCTCGGCCGGAACCTCATCACGAATGATGTCGTTGCACAGCTCGATGCACTCATCGCAGATGAAGACCGAAGGCCCCGCGATGAGCTTCTTGACCTCGTGCTGGCTCTTCCCACAGAACGAGCAGTAGAGGACTTTTTCGCCAGTGGCGCCTTTCTTGTCGGGCATGTGTGTACGAGCCTGCGCTGAGCTGGGAGAACGTTGTCGGATGATAGATCAAGTGCCGCCCGGGCAAGCCGGGCAAAAAGGAGGCCGAATTCGACCCTCCCGGCAGGCTTTTCAGGGGTTCAACCCCGTTTTTCCAGGACCTGGTCGATCAGGCCGTAGGCCTTGGCCTCTTCGGAACTCATGTAGTAGTCCCGCTCGGTGTCGGTCTGGATCTTTTCCAGCGTCTGGCCGCTGCGCTCGGCCAGGATGCGGTTGAGTTGCTCGCGGGTCTTCAGGATCTCGCGCGCATGGATCTCGATGTCGGTGGCCTGGCCTTGTGCACCGCCCAGCGGCTGGTGGATCATGATCTTGCTGTTGGGCAACGCGAGTCGCTTGCCCTTGGCGCCGGCGGCCAGCAGGAAGGCGCCCATGCTGGCGGCCATGCCGATGCACATCGTCGAGACATCCGGCTTGATGAACTGCATGGTGTCGAAGATCGACATGCCGGCGCTGACACTGCCGCCCGGCGAGTTGATGTAGAAGGAGATGTCCTTGTCGGGGTTCTCGCTCTCCAGGAACAGCAGCTGCGCCACCACCACGTTGGCCGTCTGGTCGTTGACCGGGCCGACCAGGAAGATGATGCGCTCGCGCAGCAGGCGCGAGTAGATGTCGTAGGCGCGTTCGCCGCGGCCCGACTGCTCGATGACCATCGGGACCATGCCCAGGCCCTGTGTGTCCAATGCGCTCATGGTGTTCGCCTTCTGCAAAGAGGGTTCAATCGATCTGTGCCCATTATGTCGCTCGCGTCAAGGCCTGCGATCTGGCGAAAAAAAGCCCGGCCACCAGGGCCGGGCGCTTGCCGAAACCGGCTCTCGATCAGGCCGTCATCAGCTCGTCGAACGGCAGCAGCTTGTCGCTGACCTTGGCTTGGGCCAGCACATAGGTGGTGACGTTGTTCTCGATCACAACCGCCTCGACCTCGGACATGCGCTGGCGGTCCGACAGGTACCAGCGCACCACGTCGGCCGGCTTCTCGTAGCTCTGCGCCATTTCCTCGATGTGCGCCTGCAGCTGCTCGGGCTTGGCCTGCAGGTTGTTCTGGCGCACCAGCTCCGCCACCACCAGCCCCAGGCGCACGCGGCGCTCGGCTTGCGGGGTGAAGATCTCGGCGGGGATCGGCGCGGTGTCCGCATCCTTCACGCCGCGCTGCTTCAGGTCGGCCCGGGCGTTCTCGACCAGGCGCTCGACTTCGGCGTCCACCAGGGCCTTGGGCAGATCCAGCTCGGCGTTGTTGACCAGCGCGTCCATCACGGCCGCCTTGTTGCGGGCCAGCACGCGGAACTTGACCTCGCGCTCCAGGTTCTTCTTCACGTCGGCGCGCAGTGCCTCGACGGTGCCGCCGGCGATGCCCAGCGACTTGGCGAAGGCTTCGTCGACCGTGGGCAGGTGCTGCGCCTCGATCTTCTTCATGGTGACCATGAAGTCGGCTTCCTTGCCTGCCACGTCCTGGCCGTGGTAGTCGGCCGGGAACTGCAGCGGAAAGGTCTTGGATTCGCCGACCTTCATGCCGCGAACGGCCGTGTCGAACTGCTCCAGCATCTGGCCTTCGCCGATCAGGAACTGGAAGGCCTCGGCCTTGCCGCCGGCAAAGGGCTCGCCGTCGATCTTGCCTTCGAAGTCAATCGTCACGCGGTCACCGGCCTCGGCGCCATCGGCGGCCGGGCGCTGGGCGAAGGTGCGGCGCTGCTTGCGCAGGATGTCGACAGTCTTGTCGATGGCGGCGTCGTCGACCTCGGCGTTGACGCGCTCGACCTCGGCCGCGGTGATGTCACCCAGCTTGACCTCGGGATAGACCTCGAAGGTCGCGTCGAACGCCATCTGGCCCTCGGGCGAGCTGTCCTTCTGGGTGATGTTGGGCACGCCGGCGACGCGCAACTCGGCTTCGTTGGCCGCCTGGGCGAAGGCCTGGCCGAGCTTGTCGTTCATCACCTCGTACTGCACCGAATAGCCGTAGCGCTGGGCCACGACCGACATCGGCACCTTGCCGGGGCGGAAGCCGTCGGCCTTGACGGTGCGGGCCAGCTTCTTGAGCCTGGATTCCACTTCGGAGTTGATCTCGGTGGCCGCCAGCGTCAGGGTGATGCGGCGTTCGAGCTTTTCGAGGGTTTCAACGTTGACTGCCATGATGCGAACTCTGGTTGCGTGACGTGTGCTGGTGCGCGGGGCCGGACTCGAACCGGCACGCCGGTGAAGGCGTCAGGACCTA
>JADMKA010000075.1 GCA_018780145.1 Vitreoscilla sp.
AGCTGGGCAAGCTGGTGGCACGGCACCGGATGGCCACGGCGGCTGGCGCCATGGTCACGCTGGCGGTGGCGATCGGCGCCGTGGTGGTCTTCGAGCAGGCGCAGCGAGCGCGCGAGGAAGCCGAGCAGGCCGAGCTGGTCAAGCAGTTCGCCATCGACGCCTTCCGTGCCAGCACCCAGCTCGACGCGGAGGACGGCCCCGGCCTGCCCGTCTCGCTGGAGCGCCTGCTGGAGCGCAGCGCGCCATGGGCGGCCGGGGCGCGCACACCGCGGCTGCAGGCGGAGCTGCACGGCATCGTCGCCAGCCTGCTGCTGGACGCGGGCAGCTTCGAGCAGGCGGCCGGCAACGCGCGCCGGCAGATCGGCTTGCTCGAGTCGCTGAGCGCGGCGCCGGAGAGCCGGGCTGCGGCCAGGCTGCTGCTGTCGCGGGCCCTGCTGGGGGCCGGCCACGGGAGCGACGCCGAGACCGAGGCGCGCCGGGCGATGGAACTGGCACCCCCCGGCTCGGACCTGGCCGACCGGGCACGCCAGCACCTGGGCAGGGCCCGCGATGCCCGCCAGCCCGTCAGCCCACCGTCACCGGCAAGGTGATGGCCAGCACCGAGCCTGCCACCGACCGCTGGCGGTCGATCTCGGCGCCGATGGCCGTCAGCTGCTCGTCCAGCCTCGCCGCCTGGGCGGACGACATGCGCGACTGCTCGCCCGGGCCGTTGTCCCGAACGACAATCCGCAGCGTGGGCGGCAGCTTCGGCACGACCTCGACCGACACTTCGGCCTCGGTGGCATCCGCACAGGCCACCACATGGGCCAGGGCGTCGTGCAGGAAACGGTGGACCGAAGCGGCCCGGTCGCCTTCGAGACGGCCGAGAAGGCGGCCGCCGAGGAGCGTGAAGCGGCAGGCCGGATGAGCCAGGGTGCAGGCGCCCAGCAGGTCCTCGACGGCGCCCTGGAGCCCGAGCTCGGCAACGATCTGGGCCCGCAGCGGTTCGAACAACGTGGGGCCGGCCGCGCTCAGGTGGTCGGCCACCGCCAGCACACGCAAGGCGACGTCGTGCGCCTGCTGCCGGCCCTCTTCGGAACCCGACAGTTCGGCCAGGCGGGCCGCATGCCCTGCCGACAGGCGCAGGGCGATCGACGCGGCATCGAGCCGGCCCACGATCCGGCGTGCGGTGCGCCGGTGCCGCGACGCGGGCGCCGGCTCGGAGGGGGTCCCGCTAGGCAGCGGCTTGTTCGGCCCAGGCAACGCCTCCTGCAAGGCCTGCCCCTGCGCACCGGCCCGGCCGGCCACGTGCGCCACCAGCAGCAACCCGGCCAGCCCGGCGGCTGCCACGATGCCCAGCTGCACCACCAGGCGTTGCCGCTGGGCAGCCCGCGCCGACGCCACCGACATCGCGATGCGCACATAGCCCAGCACCGGGCCGGGCCGGAAGCTCGGTGGCGTGGCGTCGACCAGGGACACGTGCGGCGTCGGGCGGTCGAAGAAGTCGATGTCGGGCACGCTCGAACGGACGGGCCGCTCGACCGCGGGCCCGCCGTCGGGCCGCTGGCGCCCGGCAAGCGAGACGAAGGGGCGCCGGGAAGCGTCCAGGATGTCGATCGATGCGATGGCGCCATCGTGGGCGAGCAGCTCGCGCACCGAGCGGTCCACCGCCGCCGGGTTGCCCGACACCAGCCCGTACTCGCTGGCTTCCGCCAGGGCCGCCGCCAGCAGCGCCGCGCGGGCCTGGAGTTCACGCTGCCCCTGGGCCTCGTCCGCCACATGCAGGCCCAGCACCGCGACCAGCGCCAGCACGGTCGGCAATGAAGCCGCCATCAGCAGCCTGCCGCGCCAGGCCCAGGGTCGATGCATGTGGTGCGACATGGTCGTTCAGCCGGGAAAGTGGCCCAGGCCGCGCACCGACGCATCGACGATGACATCGAGCGATCGGGCGACGGAGTCGTTGACGGCCACCCGCCAGTACAGCGGGTACTGGGGCTCGACGGTCTGGCCGGCCGCCAGGGCCTCGACCATGGTGTCGAGCTGGGCCACCACGTCGTCGATCGTCGTGTAGGCCGCGGCGAGGGTGCCGACGGCCACCATGGCCCGCGAGAAGCCGATCACGCCCTGCCGGCGGCGGTAGGTCGACTCCAGCACGGCACGGGTGACCTGCGGGTTGTACAACTCGGGATCCGGCACCGTGAGCAGCACGCTGGCCGCACCCAGCGCGGCCAGCGACCGCACCGGGTTCGCGCCCGGCTCCACCATCTCGAACGCGACGCCCAGGTCAGCCGCCTTGGCGGCGCGTTCGATCAGCGGCTGCAGCGCGCGGGTCGACGGGCTGAGCAGCACCCCCACCGTCACCCGGCGGCGATACAGCTGGCGGATGAGCTGCATCTGCGCGGCGGGGGCCACCTCGGCGAAGACGGCCGTCACCTGGCGCCCGCGGCGCGGTTCCACGGTGGCCGCCATCCGCTGGTAGGCCTGCGACGACACGAAGGCCGAGACCAGGGGGCCCGCCAGCTCGGCCTCCAGGGCCGCCTGCAGCGCCACCGGCCCCACGGCCAGGTGGACCACCGAGCGGCCCGGGGCGGCCTGGGCCCTGGCATCGTCCGACACCAGCGCCGAGGGGAACCGGCGCCTCAGCGCCTCGACGATCGGGTGGCTGGCATCGTGGGGCGGCTGGGTCAGGATGCGCAACTCGGCATTGGCCGCGAGCAGGCGCGCCGGAGCGCACCATGGCGCCAGCACCAGGCAGGAACGGAGCACGCTGCGCCGGCCGCAGGGGCGGTGGAGCGCAGCGTCGTGATCCATTCAATCGCTCAGAAGGCGGCCTGAAGCGAGGCGAACACCGAACTGCTCACTCCGGTCAGGGAGGGTGGCTCGGGCCCGCCGGCGCCCGTGGTGCTGACGTGGTCGGCGCGCCGTGCGGAGACCACCAGCCGGGTGCGGATGTCGGCGATCCTGAAGTCCTTCAACAGGGTCAGATCGGCGCGCCCGGCGGTCTGCCTGGCGGAATCGATCCGGGTCGACGCATAGTAGGCCAACGACGCCCGCCACCCGTCGCCCAGGCTCGCACTCAGCCCCAGCGTACCGGCCCAGGGCCAGACCTGACGATCGGTGTCGAGCCCCGTGCCAGCGCCCTCGGCCATGGTCGACATGCCGATGAACCCGGACCAGCGCGCCGACAGGTCCGCGGCCGCCCGAACCTCCAGCCCGAGCATCTCGCCATGCACCGGCTGTTCGGTCTCCGTCTTGCTGCTCCAGGCCCGGCCCGACAAGCGTTCCCAGAACACGCGGGCGTCCAGCACACCATTGAGGTGGGGCACCCGGTGCAGGTAGCCCAAGTCGAACCCGGTGATGCGCTCTTGGATGGCCACCTCGCCCGCGGTGGCCAGGCGCCGGCTGAGCTCGGAGGCCCAGCTGCCGGCAGACCAGGCCAGGCGAAGCGTCTGTTCGTCCGACAGGTGCCAGTTGGCCGCGGCGCGGGCGGACCGGTCATGGCCATCGGCCGAGTCGCTCTCGGCGGACAGCCCGGCATTGAAGACCCACGCCGTGCTGGCCCGCCAATCGACACTGGCGAACGCGCGGCCCGCGGTCACCGACCAGTTCACCGGCTGCTTGTCCGCGAGGCGCAGCTGCTGCTGTTGCCAGCCGACACCGCCGACCAGGCGCAGCGCATCGGTCACCTGGTGAACGTCCTGGACCTTCAACATGGTGCGATCCTCGTCGCGCGTGGCCGGGCTGCACGCATCGCCGCGCCGCCCCAGCGCGGCACGCCGCCAGAGCGGCTGGTCGGCCTCCTGCGCCGAGGCACAGTCCACCGGCATGGTGTTCTGGGCGCTGAACCAGTGGTCCAGGCGGACGCTCAGTTCATGCGTCGAGGCCAGGTTCCGGGTCCACCCGGCACTGGCGTAGCCGTTGCGCAGCACCTCGCGGCCGAGCGGCGGCGCGGCGTTCGAGTCCCCCGCCAGGTGGCCGCTCAGATACGCCGCGTCGACCGCCAGCACCGAGTCGTCGGGGAGGCGGAGCGCGGTGCGCACGGTCATTCGGTCGAAGGTCAGGGGATCGGGCCGCTGAACCACGTTGCGCCTGACGTCGTCGACCGCGCCACGCTCCCGGTGGTGCAAGGTGATGCGAACCGCGGCCGGGCCGAACGACGGGCCGCCACGTGCCGTCGTGTTGACCGTGCGGTACGAACCGGCGGTGGCTCGGGCATAACCGCGCTCGACGTCTTCGGGGTGCTTGGTGACGATGTTCACGATGGCCACCAGCGACGCCCGGCCCTGCCCCGAGGCGCTGGGCCCGCGGGTCACCTCGATGCGATCGACGTCGTCGATGCTGACCGGCAGCCTGCTCCAGTCGTCGCCGTCGGCGTCCAGCGGGCCGGCCACCTCGAGGCCGTCGATCAACACCACCACCCGGGGCAGGCCGGGCACGTTCTTCTTTCCGTTGCTCATGTCGTAGTTGGCCCCGCTCAGCCGCGCCGGCCCGGCCCCGGTGACCATGCGCACCGCCTCGTTGATGCCGAGGAAGCCGTAGGCCGCGATGGTGTCGGCCGACAGCACCGTCACGCTGGCCGGGATGTCGCGCAGGGCCTGCCGCAGAAGGGTTGGCGTCAGCACGGCGACCGGGGAGTCGGGCATGGCCGGGTCCTCCATCGAGCCATCGAGCGTCCAGGCACCACCCAGTGTCGGCAGCGTCGCCGCCAGGGAGACCGACAGGCGTGAAGTGAGTCGAAGTGTCGTGTTCACGGTTGGACACTGGCCACCGAGGTCGGCCGGGCCAGCGCCCCCTCCAGTCGTTCGAGTGGTTGTTTGAAATAGGCGCTCACCGTCGACTGCTGCTGGAACGCCTGGCGGGACAACCGGGCCGCGGACAGCGCCCGATGTACATCGCCCAGGGAGAGTGCACAGGCTCCCTGGATCGCCCTCGTGCGGGCGATGAACGGGCTCGCGGGCGAGCGCCGCGGGCTTTCGGCGGCCAGGTACGCATCGAGCGCCTCCAGGCCTTCGGCGGCGCGCCCCGAGGCACACAGGGCGGCACCGCGCAGCCCGCCATCGGCGCCGGCGAGCGAGCGCAGGCTCTGCGTGGACGGCAGGCCCGACAGTGCCAATGCAGCCTGGCCGTTGTCGGCCAGCAGCGCCGCGCGGATCAAGCCGATCTCCAGCGCCCGGGGGTCGGCCCCGTCGATGCCGCCCGGCATGGCAGGAGCCGGGCCCAGCAGGCCGAGTGCTTCGACGACGCGCCCCTGCATGCCGATGCTGAAGGCCAGGCCGGCCTGCGTGCGTTCGGCGAACGGGCTGTGCTGGCGCTGCATGAGATCCAGTTGCCTGCGCAGAACCGCATCGCCGCGCGCATGCTCGCCGCGCACGATCCAGGTCCAGGCAGCCAGGCGGGGTGCGTAGGGAATGAGCATGGCCTGCTCGCCTGCGGACACGATGCGCTCGGTGGCCCGGCTCAGCAGCGGCTCGGCCCGCTCGAAGTCGTGCCAGGAGGCATACAGCCAGCCGAGGAAGTAGTCGCTCCAGGCCGCGGCATCGGCAATGCCACGGCAACCACGGGCCTGCACGATGCCCCGGTTGGCCAGGATGAGCGCCTCGGCGGCGTCGAACGACAACCGGTGCTCGGGGTCGTTGGCGAACTCGAACGCGGTGGCGTAGATCTCCGCGAAGGCGGCTGTCGGGTCGCGCGGGCCGCCCAGCAGCCGCAGGTCGGCGATGATGGCGCTTCCCAGGTCACGTGCGGGCGCGACACGCCGCAGCCCGATGAGCATGCGCCACAGGTTCCAGCGCAGGTTGAGCACGTGGGGCGAGGCCGCGCCCTCGATCGCCGTGGCCTGGGCCACGGCCTGGCTGGCCAATGCCACGGACCGTTCGGCCTGACCCGACAGCGAGGCCAGCGCGGCGCGGCCGCTCAGCGCCAGGGCGTGCTCGATCGTGGGGGAGACGCCGGCCCCCCCCAGCTCGGCGTCGAGCCGGTCGAGCTCCTCGGCGAGCGCCGGGACCTTGGCCTGGGCCGCCAGGGCGGCAACGCGCTGCAGCCGCGCCGCGACGGCCAGCCGGCTGCCCGGCTCGGAGCCGGCCAACGCCTGGCTGGCCAGGGCTTCGGCGGGTTCGGCCCGGCCCAGCCTCAGCTGCGCCCGGGACACGGACAGCGCGGCCGCAGCCTGCTCGGCGGCCGGCGCACCACTGCCGGTCAGCACCTGAAGCCGCCGCACGGCGTGCCGCTCGGCCATCTCGAACCGGGCCAGTTCGTCGAACAGGCCACTGACCACGCCGTGCAGCTCGGCCTGCAAGGCGGGTTGTGCGTCGAACCGTGCATCGATCAGCCGGGCACCGTGCTCCAGCAGCAGCTCGCGCGGCGCCGGGCCCGAGGCGCCTGGCCCATCGAGCCTGAAGGTGGCCAGCACGAAATCCTTGACCTCGCTGGCACGTGCGGCGGCCAGGTTGGCCTCGCGGGCTTGTTCCACGGACAGCACGCCCGCCACGGCGATCGCCACGAGCGGGGCAGCAGCCAGTGCCAGGCCGCGGCGCGTTCGCCGGACGAACTTGCCCACCC
>JADMKA010000276.1 GCA_018780145.1 Vitreoscilla sp.
CGATGCAAGCGTACGGTGTCGCTGTCGGGCAGGGCGTCGAGCAGGGATTGCGCCTCGCTGTACAGCGCCTCGGCCGCCTCGTGCGCGCCCAGGCTGTCCAGATTGATTGCCCGGTTCGTGCGCACGCGGGCTCGATGCAAGCGTACGGTGTCGCTGTCGGGCAGGGCGTCGAGCAGGGATTGCGCCTCGCTGTTCAGCGCCTCGGCTGCCTCGTGAGCGCCCAGGCACTGCAGGTTGTTCGCCCGGTTCATGCGCCCGAGGGCACAGTTCGCGCGCACGGTGTCGCTGTCGGGCAGCGCGTCGTACCACAGTTGCAGACGGTGCCACAGCGCCTCGGCCTCGGCGTGTTGGCCCGACTCGCTCAGCTTGACGGCCTGCTCGAAAGCCTGCGCCACCTCCGACTCCCTGATCGGCGCTTCAGGGCTATCGTCGGCAATTCCAAGCGAACTCAATGCAAGATCTCTGGCTGCGTCGGTGGCCTGAAGTGCCAGCAAGCTGGCGACCTGGCCCAGGATCATCCAGCCCCTGGCGGTCTGGGACTGCGGGTCCTGCTGGGTCATCGCCGCCGCCGCTGCGAAGCCGATCTGGCCCAGTTGGGCGTCGCCCGCCGCCAGTGCCTGGCGGCTTTGTTCGAACAGCCCGGCAACGAAGCCCTCCTGCGCCACCAGGGCCTGCAGGCTGTCCTCGCAACCGAGTTGCCCGGCGGTCTGCTCGATCCACGAGCGCACCGGCTCGTCGTCGCCTGTCTGTTCGCGCAGCGCAGCCAGCCCGGCTCGGCTCAGCGCGGTGGCGCCTTGGTGATGGGCTGCGGCTATGCCCTCTAGCAGATCGCGCCACGCCGCAGCTTGCTTGTCGTCCATGCAGTCCTCCCAGACCCAGACCCAGACCCAGTCCTGACGCAACGGCCTACACGAATCCTAACCGCGGTAGTGCGATTGAAGAGCAGTTGACCGCCTTGTCGACATCGCCCGGCACGATCTGAGTACGACCCGCCTTCGCCGCGTGACCAGCCGCCCGCCGCATCACCTTGCACATCTCTCGAACGGAAGCCAGTTTGCACACGCGCTCCACGACGCCTTCTTCGAGAGATTCCGGGAAGCGATAGCCCCAGCAGGCCTCCTGCTGGCGCATGTCGATCCACGCGCTACGCACGGCTGCGGGCTTCTGGGCTGCATTTGGCATCGTCACCCGCACGACCTCCAGCCGCGAGCGCAGCGCCGGCGGAATGTCGTCTGCCCTGTTGGAAGTCGCCAGCCAGAGCAACGCGCTGGCATCGATCGGAAGATCGATTGCCTCGTCTCGGAACTGCTTCGCCGTCGACGGTTCAAGCAGCGCGTACAAGGGGCCGAGGGGGTTGCCTCGGGGGTCGGTGCCAGCCTTGTCGAGCTCATCCAGCACGATAAGGCGGTTGGCCGGCAGGCCGGCCTCGGCCAGTACCAGCGTTTGGAAGATCGTGCCCGGTGCGCCCGTTGACCACCGAAGGTCCAGCCCGCCGAGTGTGAAGCCCGCTGTCGCCGAGGCCATGTTCAGCATGATCGGCGGTGCCAGCAGCAGCCGGCCCAGCGCCCGCGCAAACGCGGTCTTCCCGACCCCCGGCGGACCATCCAACACCGTCGGGGCGAGCCGGAAGCCCGTTTCCGGTGTGCAGAGCGCGCACGCGCAGCGGATCAACTCAACCGCTTCGGCGAAGTTCGGGAAGCATTGCTCCAGCGTATCGAGCATCGAATCGGCCGGCACTGGCGCGACGGGTCGCACGAGAGGGCCGCGCGGTACCGCAGACACGACGCGGCCTATGCGCTCGGCGGCCTCGCCGCCAAACTGACTCAGCGACTTCCGCAAGCGACGTTCTTCGGCCTCACCGTATACCTCGAAGGCGCTGACTGTTCGTACAACGCCGGGCGAACCGGCGGTGCCTGGCGGCGCGACCTCATTCCTGCCCGACGCCGACGCGGAGGATATTCGCATCGTGCCCATGGCGAGCTGCTTGATCGGGGGCATGGCTCAACGACCGACGGCTGGCGCGTCGACGCGCTCGCGCCGGGGCGACTCGCCGCCATACCAGTCTTCGGCAGCAAGTTCGGCCAGCACCGCGTCGGCGTTGAATCGATCGAGCTGACGCAGTTTCATCAGTGCAGCCTTCATGCACGTCACGTCACGCTTGAGGCGGCAGCCGTCCAGCACAGCCAGCGCGGCGTCGAGTTCCGCCTGCGCCGCGGCCGCCCTCGCCATCACCTGAGTGTCGAGTGTGCGCCGGTCGAGCTGCGATGCCAGGTCCAGCCTGCGCAGCGCAGCGCTGAGGTCCGACCGGTCAAGGTCGCGCTCTGCGAGACTCGTCAGCCATTGCGAGTCCGCGGTGCGCTGGGCCATGATTCGCTCGACACGATTGACTGCAGCTTGTGGCGCGGCTGCACTGCGCAGACGCGCCAACTCGGCAGTCGCGGCGTCCAGCCGCCCGTCTCTCAGCGCGTCGACGAGAGCTGACCAGTCGGGGCGATCGGCGGGCCGAGGTGCCCCCAGGGCGGCGCCAACCATGGTGGCGAGGGTTGTCAGCAAGACCAGCCGTCCCAGGGCGTGGATGTGCGGGTTCATCACTTGTCCTCGCTATTGGTTTGCGCGATGTGGCGGCTCGGGCTCGGGGCATCGGTCGGGCGCGAGTCACGCGTGAATTCGAAGTAGCGAATCAGCGACTCGATGCCCTTCAGCCCCCTTGGCGAACGGCACCCGGGGGCCGCGTCGAAGAAGGCTTGCGCCGCGTCACGCCCGACGACCGAGCCCACCGCCAGCGCTCCTTGCACGTCGCTCTTGACCCTCTGGTAGGCGCGAATGCCCTGCTCGACCCATCCGGCCATCGAGCGATCACCCGCGCCATCGCTTGCCTTGGCGACTGCGCTGGAGAGCGTGTCCGCAACCTTGGGCACAGCGCCAACGAGCCGCCCAGGAACCTGGCCGCGCACCGGTGCCAGGTAGGTCTCCAGCCCGGTATCGAAGGCCACGGAGCGGATACCGGGGGGCTCCCACTGCTGGCACAACGTCGCCAGGGCGTTGGCGAAACCGGCCACATGGCGACGCGTGGCGATGGAGTCCTGGACGAGGTCGAAGCGCCGGAAGTACACCGACCGCCAAAGCGGCTCTTCGCGCACGCCGGCCAATGGAAACTCGCGCGCTTCGAGGCGCGCCAGCAGTTCGGCACCTCCGTCGACGCCTGCGGCTGAGGCGTGCGATGCTGCAGCACGTGCACCGCTGAACGAATCCGGCTCGAGTGAAGCGAAGGGTTCGCTGGAGCCACCGGCACGCTGCTCGAGTTGCAGCGCCAGTTCCAGCAGCGCCTGGCGGTCACCTCTGCCAGCCGACTCGAGAGCGAGTTCCAGCGTCAGGTCGCTTTCGACAAGGGACCGGAACTGCCGTTCGAGGCGCGACCGGTCCGGCTCAGGCGAACCGGCGATGGCGAGTTCGCAGGCCAACTCGAGCGCCGCGTCCGGCCCTTCGGTACCCCGTGTCAGCGCATCCAACCCCTCGTCGCACTCGATGGCTGCCGACGCGATACTGTCGCGTTCCAGGTCATCGAGGGCTGCTTCGATCTCGGGGTCGACGGCCACGGCAGCCGGTGCGACCGCGGTCCCGATCGATGTCGGCTGCGAACCCGTATGGTCGTTGCAGCCCAACAGGCAGAAGACGCTCGCTGCCACCGCCAGCAGCTTCCGGTCGGCGGGCGGGCTCACGGGGCCTCCTTCGGGTCGGTCACGGGCGCGCGGACGGGCGCATCGCCAACGTCGTCCGAGTAGTAGTGGTCAACGCCGCACGACTTGAGCGGCAGCGAGAGGAGCATGGCAGCGATCGCGACGAGCACGCTGCGCCAGATCCACTTGAGAATGAAGAACATGAGAACCTCCGGTCGTGGTGTTGGGATCGTCGGCCACCGGCAGTCCGAAGCGGCCGGGAATTCCGTTCGTCTTGGTAGGCCGCCAGCGTTGCCCTCCGCTGTCACTGGTGTAGGGGTGGCGCACACGCTTTGACTGGGCAGAGCGGGTTGATCTGAAAGCCGGGGAAGCCCTGCAGCCGCCGCGACAGCGGCCGCTTCAGGGCACACCCGTTCAGGCCTGCGGAACCGGGTTGACGGCCGAGTTGGTGTGATCCTCGAAGGCGCGGATCACAGCTTGGGCGGCCTCTCGGTCGAGCAAGTTCAGCGCATGGCTGACGGCTCCATCGCGGCTCGTGCTGCCCTGGCCGGCCCGCTCACGCAGCCTGTCGCTCTCGTCGAGGTAGGCGCGCAGCTCGCGCTGCAATTCGCGGTGCGCTGCCAGCACGGTTCGGGCCTGCAACTCTTGGCGCAGCTTGTCCTGGGCGTAGGCAGGGTCCTCGCGCGCAAGCTCGATCGCTTTCTCGCGCATCACCTCTTCGAGTTCCATCTCGGTGCGTAGTGCTTCCTGTCGCCGCGTGAGTTCAATCGTTGCCTCGAAGACGATGTGTTCCCCCTTGGCCCGAAGCAACTGGTCGATGCACCCCGGCCCGGCCATGATCTTGGCCATGATGGCGGCCATCTCCATCGTGATCCACAGGCTCAGGATCAGGAAGTAGGTCACGGCCGCCGATGGCTTGGTCCACACCAGGTGGTGCAGCGCCTCGGCCTTGGCGACGAAGCTTTCAGCCAAGCTCGTCTCGATGACGACGCGGGCCTTTTCGGCATCATGCTGCGCAAGGCGAGCTGCCGAAGCAGCATCCGCGCGCGCGGTCGTGGCTCTCTCGGAGGCGTCCGCAACACGCAGGCGGGCTCGCTCGCGGAAGTTCTTTTCGGCAGTGGTGGCCTCGCCCCGCAACCGGTCGCAGTGCTTCCCGGCCAAGGCCAGCTCGATGTTCAGCGCATTGCGCTGGCCCAGCAGCCGCCGCCGTTCGTCGTCGAGGGCTTGCAGCGTCTCGGCGTTGTCGGGGTCTGTCTGCGACAGGGCCTGCTTATGGCTGATGTTGGCGCTCAACTGCGACCCGATTTCGGCGATCTCGGGCACGACCTTCTGGCGCTTTCGGTCGAGTTGGGTGTCGCAGGCGCGTGTGTCGCTTTTCAGGCTCAGCACCTGCTCAGGCAGAGTGTTGACGTCGCGCCTGGCACTGGCCAGGTCTGCCTGCGCCTGCTCGGCCGTGCGGTCGACCTCGGCCAGGCCATGGATGCGGGAGATCCTCTCTCGAGCCTGGATCTGCTCGTCCTGGCGATTTTGAAGAAGTACAGATTTGACGCGGTCCTGGAACAGCGTGATGTCGATTGGCATCGAAATCAATACGGCCACAAGGGTACCCAGCAGCAGCCGTGCACTGATTGCCGCCCACCGTGCCCGGTTCATGCTCAGCACCAGCGCCCGATCGATGGTGAAGATCGCCACCGCCCACAGCATCGCCAGCGGCACGGCCACACCCCACCGCCACGGCTGCCCTTCGAAGACCATCAGCAGCGAGGTCAGCGCCGCAACGAAGGCGAACGCGGTGGTGCTCAGCATGCCCATGCCCACTGTGATTTCGCGGTGAATGGCGTCGCTGGGCACCTTCCCGTCAAGGATGATGGGGTCGTTCGCACCCGCCGCTGCAAGAAGTAGGCGGCTCATGGGTCCGTATTGCATGGCGATGCTCCTGGTTTCAATGGTTGTCGTCGGCGCTGTCGTCCTCGGTGCCGACGATGCGCGAGCTCTTGAAGACCATGTCCGTCAGGCGCCGGGTGTGCTTGACAGCCAGTTGCGTGATCTCCCGGTCGTTGTTGATCGCGGTGGCGGCAGCCTCGCTGAGCAACTGCTGGGCCTGAGCGGCGAGTTCCGGGCTCAGCCTGCCGCCGGCTGCGTCGGCCTGCAGTGTGAGTTCGACCGCGTGTGTGCTCTTCAGGGTCTGCAGACTCCGGCCCAGGCTACCGTCCACCAGGAACCTCACGGTGTCCGAAGACAGATTGCTGATGTCGGTGATCAACTGCTGATTGGTGATGGCGGTCTGGCGGGTGATCTGGGCGACGGCGATCGCGCCGGCGTTCAAGACGCGCGTGCGGTTGACGTAGGCCTGCGCCGCGCCGGCGTCGCGCACCAGCTGAGCGGAAACCTCGAGCTGCACCTTGCGCGTTTCCTTATTGAGCTTGCGGGCGTTGATGATGCCCAGCGTCTGCGCGTCGGGCGCGGCGGCGGGCAGCGCACGCCCCACGATACTCAGCGCGGGCAGGGACAGCTCGATCGGCTTGAGATGAACCGGTTTACTCATGATGCGGGCTCCATCGGTGGGTGGTGCCCGCAGTCTGAGCGGGTCAAATCCGCGATCAACCGGGAATTAGGTTGCCCGCAACGTTTTGGATCTGGATTGCTCAATACAGGCGGACGAACCGGCCAACAGCGTGATCGCCCAGCCTCGTCACTGGCTCAGCGAGATCGAGGCCTGGGGCGCCAGCCGGATTGACCGAGCGAGCCGTCCCTGCCGAAGCTGCCGCACCCAACCACGAGGTTTGGGCATCACCCGAATGCGACGAAGCCCTCGACGAGTCTGCGCAGTGCTGGGTCGTGCGC
>JADMKA010000152.1 GCA_018780145.1 Vitreoscilla sp.
TCGGCGCCGCCAGCGAGGCCTTCAGCCAGAAGAACATCAACTGCTCGATCGCCGAATCGATCGAGCGCTTCGCGCCGGTGACGGCTGCCGCGCGCGCCGCCGGCATCAAGGTGCGCGGCGCGATCTCCTGCGCGGTGGGCTGCCCTTACGAGGGCGAGATCGCGCCCGAACGGGTCGAGCTGGTTGCCCGCCTGATGAAGGAGATCGGCGTGCAGCACGTGGGCGTGGCCGACACCATCGGCGTCGGCACGCCGAGGAGGGTGCAGCGTGCCCTGGAAGCGGCGCTGAAGCACTACCCGCTGGCCGAGGTCAGCGGCCACTACCACGACACCTATGGCCAGGCGCTGTCCAACGTCTACGCCAGCCTGGAGCTGGGCATCGCCAGTTTCGACACCAGCGTCTCGGGCCTGGGCGGCTGCCCGTATGCCAAGGGGGCGACCGGCAACGTGGCCACCGAGGATGTGGTCTACCTGCTGCATGGGCTGGGCATCGCCACCGGCATCGACCTCGACGCCCTGATCGACGCCGGCCAAGCCATCCGCGGTGTGCTGGGGCAGCCGAACGGCTCGCGCGTGGCGCGGGCGTTGTTGGCCAAACGGGCCTGATGCGGTGGCGGCCGAATTCGCCTGGGGGTTGATCGGGCCCGGGGGGATCGCCCACCGCTTTGCCGAGGCCGTACACCGCTTGCCTGGTGCGCGCCTGCACGCGGTGCTGGGCCGCGACGCGGCGCGTGCCGAGGCCTTTGCCGGGACCTGGTCGCGCGATGGCGTGCCCCCGGTGCGGGTTGCGTCGACGCTGGATGCGCTGCTCGACGACCCGGCGGTGCAGGCCGTCTACATCGCCACCCCGCACGCCCAGCACGGCGAGTTCGTGCGCGCCTGCCTTGAACGTGGCATGCCCGTGCTGTGCGAGAAGCCGCTGGTGCCGACGCTGGCCCAGGCCGAGCCGCTGGTGGCGCTGGCGCGCTCTGGCCGGGTGTTCCTGATGGAGGCGCTGTGGACGCGCTTCCTGCCGCTGTACGCCCAGGTGGCATCGTGGTTGCAGTCGGGCGCCATCGGCGAGGTGCGCGCCATCCAGTCGAGCTTCTGCTTTGCCAGCGATTACGACCCGGCGAACCGGCTCTACAACCCGGCCCTTGCCGGCGGTGCACTACTGGACATTGGCATCTACAACCTGGCGATGACGCGCTGGGTGCTCGAAACCGCGCTCGGAGCCTGCCCCGAGCCGAGTTCGATGCGCGCCGACGGCGTGCTCGCGCCCACCGGGGTGGACCAGCGCGTGGCTGGCACGCTGGTGTTCCCCGGGGGCGTTGTCTCGCATTTCGTCTGCGCCTTCGATGCGGTGGCCGACAACAGCTTGCGCGTCGTCGGCGAACGTGGCTGCATCGTCGTGCCGAGCCAGTTCTCGGCGGCCACCGATGCGGTTCTGCAGCGACCAGGCGAGCCGGATGTGCGGGTACATGAGCCCTTGCGCATCAACGGCTTCGAGGGCGAGGTCGAGGAGGCCGTGCGTTGCGTGCGCACCGGCCTGATCGAAAGCCCGCACATGCCACACGCGGAGAGCCTCTCGCTGGTGCGCTGGATGGACGAGTTGCGCGGGCAGCTCGGTGTGCGCTACCCGTTCGAGTGAGGGCCTGACAGCGGGATCAGGGCAAAGGCGTCAACACAAACGCGCGATCCACGCCCAGGTACTTGCCATTGCCGACGATCGCGCCGCTGTCGTTGATGCCGGTCGCCGTGGTCAGCAACCAGCTCGCGCTGTTGGGGTCTGCCGGGTCCATCAACAGGTTGAGGTTCTTGATGTTGGAGCCTTTGAAGATGGTGGCCCGCTGGCCGCCACCGGTGGTGCTGTAGCCCACGGCCACATTGCTGTTGTTGATGTCCAGCGCGCAGCTGGGGCCGGTGGTCGACAGCGCCGGCAGACCGAGGATGTTCTGCCCATTGTGGCGATAGGCTTGCAAGACACCGAAGCTGCTGTTCACCGAGCAGCCCACCACCCAGTTGGAGTCGTTGATGGCATACGCCCAGGTGCTCGCTCCAAGAGTGCCGAGGTCCACCATGCTGCCGGGCGGGTCGTGCCGGAAGGCGCGGGTGGTGGGGCCGGGCGCCTCGTAGTTGCCGGCGACATGGCCCCACTCGTTGATGGCCCGGCCTTCGCTGTCGCCGCCCAGTGAGCCCAAGGTGACGATGCCGGTCCCCGAGGTGTACTTGAACGCGAATTTGCCGCCGCCGGTGGTGAACTCGGCCCAGCCGGTGACATGGCCGTAGCTGTTGACCCCTTTGGATTCGCTGGACAGCGCCAGGCCGCAGCCAAGGCAGGTGCCTCGGTCATAACCGATGACGGCGCCGCCCACAAAGGCATAGTTTCCACCGGCGTACACACTGCCCGCGACGTGACCGAAATTGCTGAGCGCGAGGACCGAGAAGGCCGCATTGGCGATCGGCGGACTCAGCATGCTGCAGGCTCCCTGCACGCAGACGGAGTAGCTGTATCCCGGGCCCGGTCCGTCCAGGAACACCAGGGACCGCTGTGCGGCGTTCAGCGCGCTCACAGACTGGCGATAGAACGGGTCGGTGGGTGGAACGTTGTTGCCGGCCAAGGTCACCTTGTAGGTGGACCACGCTGCGGCGGGTGGTGCCGCGAGGCAGCCGATGGCGACGGCGATCATCGCCAAGAGAGGTGGCTTCATATCGACTCCCGTTGTGGTGGATGAGCCGCCTGAGTCTGGATGGATGGTGGGCCAGCGCCATCATCAACACGAACGATGCCTTGTCGTTCCGTCGCCCAAGCAAGGGGCGGCCGTGCAGGCGCTCAGGGGCGGCCGATGACCAGCGCCAGGCCGGCTTCGCCCTCGGGCGCCCAGGTCAGCCCCAAGTACATCGGGCCGATGCCCGTGTCCGCACCCAGGTAGAGGCTGGCGCCGGTGCGCAACTCACCCAGCCGAATGTCGCGCCGGCTGTTCCAGGCGTTGCCGGCCTCCAGCGTGGCCCCGACGAAGAAGGCCCGCGCGAAGATCGGTGGCTCCGCCAGCCGCATGTACCAGTTCACGCGGCCGAACAGCACCGCATTGCCGGCGATCTGGCCTGCCCGGTAGCCCGACATCTGCTGGAAGCCGCCGAGCTCATACTGGCCGACAACCGCGTCGGCGCGGGCGTCCGACATCTTCAGCAGGCCGTACAGGTTCAGGGTGTGGGCGCCCCGGCTGCGCGCCAGCGTGGCCTCGCCCTCGACCCGCGCCAGCGGTTCGGTGTTGCCGAAGTGGTGGCGCCTGCCGAACTGCAGCTCGCCCTCGACCCGGTAACCGGAGAGCGGAAAGTTGGCGAAATCGAGCTGGTCGACGACCACGCGGCCGCGCACCGCGCTCTCGTTCCAGGTCTCGGGCTCGATGGTGTCGTCGCGCAGCAGCGAGACCAGCACGGCCTCGGTGCGGCCCACCTGGTGCGTCAGGCCCAGCCGCAATTCGCCCAGGCTGCCCCAGGGCTGGCCGAGATCGGCACCGACCTTGCCGGTGGTCCGGCGCAGGCTGGCGAACTCCCGCCCGCCGCTGGCGCTGAACAGGGACAGGATGCGGCGCTCACCGAGCGCCCAACCCGAAACGAACCAGTCGTTCGAGAGGCCGAGGGTCCAGTTCAGCGGGTGGTAGAGCTCGCTGTAGACCAGCGGCACTTCGCCGATCTGGACCCGGCTGCGCCACTCGGTGCCGGTGGGGGTCAGCCAGTGCCGGTTGTGGTTGATCTTGACGTTGAAGGCGCTGCGGCCACTGAAGTCGGTGGACATGTCCAGGCCGATGCGCAGGTAGTTCGGGCCCCAGGGCTTGTCCTCCAGGTCGAACACCAGGCCGGTCTCGCCGTGGTTGGTGTCGACCAGCCGGTAGTCGGCACGGACATAGTCGCCACTGGCGGCGAGCTGCCTCGCATCGGCCGCCGCCTGGCGGTGGTCGAAGACGCGGCCTGGCTGGGATTGCAACTGGGCCTGGAAGCGCGCCGGATTGGTGACCGCTGTGCCTTCGAACGCCACGAAAGCCAGTGGGGGCGCGGGGATCTCGCCCGTGTGGCGGGCGCTGCGCCACGCAGCGTAGTCGGTGTCGGGCAAGGCGAGTGTGCGCAGGCGCGGCGTGGCCTCGCCGGCGGATGATTCACCGATGCGGATGAAGTCGAGCGCACGTTCGAAGTCGCCCGAGCTCAGCTCGCCCAGGTCGGGCGCAATCAGGATGTCGCGTGGCGTCAGCGTGGCCAGGCTGCGCTTGACGTTCTGCTCGGTCAGGATGTTGATCATCTGCGCCGTCAGGCCGATGGCGGAGTTGAGCGTCTCGCGGCCGGACAGCGGGGTGCCGATGTTCACGGTGATGACCACGTCGGCCCCCATCGCGCGGGCCACGTCGATCGGCACGTTGTTCACCAGGCCGCCGTCGCCCAGCACGCGGCCGTCCACCTCGATGGGTGGGAAGACACCTGGCACGCTCATGCTGGAGCGCAGCGCCAGCGCCAGGTCGCCCTCGCCGAAGACCACCGCGTCGCCGGTCTCCATGTTGGTGGCCACCGCGCGAAAGGGGATCGGCAGGCGGTCGAACTTGTCGACCGCGCGCACCGGCAAGGTGAGCCTGCGCAGCAGGGTCTCCAGGCCGCGGCTCGAGACGGCGGCCTGCGGCGCACGGAACTCGCCGTCTCGCAGGCCCAGCTCGACGGCGGTGGGGATGAAGAAATCCTCCTCCTTGCGGCGCTGCGACAAGGCCTGCCGGCTGACGCGGTTGGCGAACAGCAGGGTCCAGTTGATGCGGTCCAGTTCGCGTTCGATCTCGGCCGCCTTCATGCCGCTGGCATACAGGCCGCCGACGATCGCACCCATCGAGGTGCCGGCGATCACGTCGACCGGGATGTGCTCGCGCTCCAGCACCTTGAGCACGCCCACATGGGCCAGGCCGCGCGCGCCGCCACCGGAGAGCACCAGGCCGATGCGCGGCCGGGCCGGGCCCTCGCCGGCAGCCTGTTCGGCAGCCGACGCCGGCCTGGCGGGCGCTGCGGCCAGCATGCCGAAGCAGAGTGCGATCAACAATCGAGACATGGCCGGCATTGTCGTTGTGCACTTTGAGCGGACGCAAAAAAAGGGCCACCTTGCGGTGGCCCTTTCGATGAGCGCAGGAGGCTCAGGCGGACATCACATGTCCATGCCCATGCCACCCATGCCGCCCATGCCGCCGCCGCCCGGCATCGCGGGGGCTTCGTCCTTCGGGGCTTCGGCGACCATGGCTTCGGTCGTCAGCATCAGCGAGGCCACCGAGGCGGCGTTCTGCAGGGCCGTGCGGGTCACCTTGGTCGGATCCAGGATGCCCATCTCGATCATGTCGCCGTAGGTGTCGTTGGCCGCATTGAAGCCGTAGTTGCCCTTGCCGGCCAGCACGGCGTTCACCACGACGGAAGCTTCGCCACCGGCGTTGTAGACGATCTCGCGCAGCGGCGCTTCGATGGCCTTCAGCACCAGCTTGATGCCGGCTTCCTGGTCGGTGTTGTCGCCCTTGATGGCGCCTGCGGCCTGGCGGGCGCGCAGCAGCGCCACGCCACCACCGGCCACGATGCCTTCTTCCACCGCCGCACGCGTGGCGTGCAGGGCGTCTTCGACACGGGCCTTCTTTTCCTTCATCTCGACTTCGGTGGCGGCACCGACCTTGATGACGGCCACGCCACCGGCCAGCTTGGCCACGCGCTCTTGCAGCTTCTCGCGGTCGTAGTCGGAGGTGGCTTCCTCGATCTGCACGCGCACTTGCTTGACGCGGGCTTCGATGTCGGCAGCGGCACCGGCGCCATCGATGATGATGGTGTTTTCCTTGCCCACTTCGACGCGCTTGGCCTGGCCCAGGTCGGCCAGCGTGACCTTCTCGAGCGTCAGGCCGACTTCTTCGGCGATGACCTTGCCGCCGGTCAGGATGGCGATGTCTTCCAGCATGGCCTTGCGGCGGTCGCCGAAGCCCGGCGCCTTGACGGCGACGACCTTCAGGATGCCGCGGATGGTGTTCACCACCAGCGTGGCCAGGGCTTCGCCCTCGACCTCTTCCGCGATGATCAGCAGCGGACGGCCGGCCTTGGCGACTTGCTCCAGCGTGGGCAGCAGGTCACGGATGTTGCTGATCTTCTTGTCGAAGAGCAGAACGAAGGGGTTGTCCAGCAACGCCGATTGCTTCTCGGGGTTGTTGATGAAGTAGGGCGACAGGTAGCCACGGTCGAACTGCATGCCTTCGACGACGTCGAGTTCGCTTTCGAGCGACTTGCCGTCTTCGACGGTGATGACGCCTTCCTTGCCGACCTTGTCCATCGCATCGGCAATGATCTTGCCGATGGTTTCATCGCTGTTGGCCGAGATCGAGCCGACTTGGGCGATTTCCTTGGAGGTGGTGGTCGCCTTGGAAGCCTTCTTCAGCTCTTCGACCAGGGCCGTGACGGCCTTGTCGATGCCACGCTTCAGGTCCATCGGGTTCATGCCCGCGGCCACGTACTTCATGCCTTCGCGCA
>JADMKA010000203.1 GCA_018780145.1 Vitreoscilla sp.
CACGCCGGTGCGGATGGACAACGCACGGCTGGTCGCCGCGCTGGGGCACGAGCCGCACACGCCGCTGGACGTGGCGATCGAAGCCGCACTTGTCGGCATGGGCAGCATCGAGCCTTCTCCGCAAGGCGGCAGCGCAGTGGCGCGCGCCTCCGTAGCCTGAAGGCGTCGACCCCGCGGACTCATCGGAACAGCAGCATGCTCACGCCATCTTTTCGCCTTGTGGCTGCCCGCGTCGACGCGCGGCTGCAAGCCCTGTCGGCATGGGCTGTCCCGATATTCATGGTCAACCAGGGAGCATTGCTGCCCACCTTGGTCATGACCTCGATCATCGTCAGCGTGGAGATTCTCAAGAAATCAGCAGGGCCGATGGCGCGCATGCGGCAGGTGAAGTCCCATGAAAGCAAAGACGGCCGCAGCACGACCTGCTTGTCGGCGCGATGAGTTTGCAGCAGGTGCACTTCATCGACGGTCCGGAGCCACACCAGCTGTTCAAAATCGGCCAGGCCGCTAACAGGAACATGTGTCTTGCTGAGCCGTTCGGTCGGCGAGCGTCACGAGCAATCTACTCGGCGGCGCGAGTAGCACGCCACTTCATTCAATCTGCGCCGACCGACCCGACGTCTGGACGGCCTCTGTCCGATTGAACCGCCTGCGGGAAGGCTGGCATGCAGTGGGCGGTGCTCCAGACCCAGGCACCATCGCCCGCGTCGGCAGTGGCGCGCTGCTTGGCCCGCTGCTCCTTGAGATCGATGAACGCGCTGACCACATGCAGCGGCGCCGGCACAGCGCCAACATCCAGCAGCAGCGCGTTCGGAAACCCTGCTGCAGTCTTGGCGTCATAGCGCAGCGGCTTGACAAAGCGCCGTCGCTGCTCGATCAGCGCCCGTAGCAGGGGTAACTCGTGCACGCCCTCGACCGGAATCCAAGTCTCGTTGGTCAGCATCATGCTGGCAGCGTCGATCTCGTAGGTGTACTCGCGGCGAGCGCGCAGCAGTGCCGCCACCACGACGTGAACTCGATGCCCGGCGTCGGCGTCACGCGCATCGAAAATCGTCGCGTATCGCTTCTCCAAGCGTTCCCAGGTCTTGCCTGACACCAACAACGGCACGTCGGGCAGGTGTTTGATCCACACCCGGCGGCCCGCTGTGCAAGGCTCGTTCGCCTTGTACTCGCCCAAAAGCAGCGCGAGCGGCTGTTGCCCATCGCCGGGGTGCAACACGGACAGCTTCTCGCGCCGCCGCCGCGCAGCATCCGCGCGCCCGGTCTCGCTGAAGGGCTCGGGTACATAGAGTCGATCCGAGAGGGTCAAGCCTTTGACCGTGACGCCCCGCGCCGCCTCCAGCAAGTACTTGTGCAGCACGCCTTGGTTGCGCCGGCCTTCCATTGCCGGGCTCCAGCGGTTGAAGCCCGCACGTTCGAACAAGTAGTGCATCAGGGCGCGCAGGCTCATGCTACGAGGCGTAGCACCGACCTCCCCGGCATCTCGCGCTTCGGCTCTGGCGACGCTGCGCCCACTGATCCGCGCCCACGGAAAGTCCACTCGCAACTCCACCCGACCTGGCTCGCGCTCCACCACGGCGCCCCCGATCAGTTCGCCCAGTCCGGACTGCTGCGCATCAGGCTCGTAGCTGGGGCAGGTCGTATCATGCCGGCTTCCCGTGTCAGGCATGCGCTTGACGACGAACAGGGTGTGCCGCGCGACGTACATCTCGATGCCGCCAGGTACGCACAGGCAGCGCGGCCTCTCAGGCGTGTCATGGACGCGGGCCAGCGCCTCCTGAAGCTGCGGGTCATCTGTGACCCAGATCCTGCCGGCGATGACGAGTCGCTGGGTCTCCATATCCGCTCAGGCCAGTTCGTTGACCAGTTCCGAGATCGTCGGCCTGCGCCGTGACATCAACTCGCGCACGGCGCTGCGCTGGCCGATGCCGAGCAGCAGACCAACCTGGTCTTCATCGGCGCCTCGTTCAAATAGCCGTGCCGCCACCGTGTGCCGAACAGACAACGACGTGACGCCTTCAAGCTCGGCATAGCGGAAGAGCTTGCGGTAGGCCTCGAGGACGGCGCGGCACAGGAAGCGCCGCTGCCGCCCTGTGCCATATGGCGTGATCACAAAGCCTTGGCCGGTCGGAGAAAGGAACAGCCGGCTGCGAGGATTCAAACCGCGATAGGCGCCCTGCTCGCCCAGTTCGAGCCCCTGATCGAAGCGCTCCAGCAGGTATGGGCTGAGCAGTGCATCGAGGTTCGTGCTTTGGAAGTGCAGCGGCCGTGCCTTGCCGTTGATCGCCGCCTCGTTGCGCAACTCGGATTCGCGGCGCACGCGTCCATCGGGCATCAGGTAGTCCCGCACTTCGAGGCGAGCAATCTCCAGCGGCCGCGCGCCTGTGACGAACAACATGTAGAACAACGCCTGATCGTGCCAGGAATGGCGGCTGCGAGCCTTGACCAACGCCAACGCTTGCGCCAGTTCGGCCGGTGAGACGATGCGTACGGCGCGTGACCCATAGGGCTTGGCTGGCACGAAATCGGCCAATGCCAAGAGGATGGAATCGCGGTGGCGCCTCAGCCGTTCGGCGAAGACGACACCTTTGTCGTTGAGCCCCTCGATGCCGACAGACCGGGACAGTTCCAGTGCGACGGCTTTGATACGCCGCTCGACCGCCGTGCGGGTCACACCGAATCGTGCTGCGACCTTGTCATACGTCTCACCGTCGACGACGGCCTTGAGCATCTCCACGGACTCGGCCGCAAGGTCACTGCCCACTGGCTGTTTGTCATCATCTGCCATGGGTTGACTTCCCTTCCGACGCCATTCGATCCGGCGGATCGGTTTGCGGCCATGTTCGAACAAAGATGCCTCGGATCGCCAGTCGAAATCGCTTGGATTTGCGCATGTTTTCGCCGCCAGGAATCCGTTGACAGCGTCACGCCGAGGCCACTCTGCCTATGTAGTGTCGTACGGACCTGTGGCGCAGGATAGAAGTGGCCCCGTTTGTCTGAACGTCTTTCCCCGATTCATAAGTGGACTGCGGGCGGGTTGCAGACGGGGCAGAGTTGTCCACGGCGGCGGTCGGCGCTTGCGACGAACCGACCGACGCGGTGGGCAACTCGGGGCGCACCAGCGATCTCATCTTATGCGGCCATCGCCTGGGCGGGCAGCGTGGCGAAGTAGTGCTCGTCGGGCGTGAACTCATCCAGGCTCGAATGGCTTCGACCCGCGTTGTACCAACCCATGTAGTCGGCAATGTCGGCACGCGCGGCGCTCACGCTGTCGTAGGCCTTGAGGTACACCCGCTCGTACTTCACGCTGCGCCACAGCCGCTCGACGAACACGTTGTCGCGCCAGGCGCCGCGCCCATCCATGCTCAGCCGGCAACCCTTGCCCAGAACCACCTCGGTGAACTCGCTGGCCGTGAACTGGCTGCCCTGGTCGGTGTTGACGATCTCAGGCGTGCCCCATCGTGCAAAAGCTTGCTCGATCACCTCGCGTGCATGACAGGCTTCCAGCGTGATCGCCACCTTGTGCGCGAGCACTCGGCGGCTGGCCACGTCCACCACCGCGGTGAGATAGACGAAGCCGCGCGCCATCGGGATGTAGATCGTGTCCAGCGCCCAGACTGGTTGGCGCGCTCGATGTTCAGCTTGCGCAGCAGGTAGGGGTAGATCTTGTGGCCGGGCTCGCGTTGGCTGGTGCCGGGCTGGGGCGCCAGGGCCTGGATGCCCATGCGCTGCATGAGCGTGCCGATGTGGCGCCGGCCGACCTGCACGCCTTCGCGCGCGAGTTGCCGGCGCAGCATGCGAGCGCCCATGAAGGGGTACTCCAGGTGCAGCTCGTCGATGCGGCGCATGAGCGCCTCGTCGGCCTGACTGATCGGCCGCGGCAGGCAATACACCGCGCTGCGGCTCATGCCCAGCAATTGGGCCTGGCGCGTGATGGGCAGCGTGTGGTCTCGGTCGATCATGGCTTTGCGCTCAGCAATCCCGCCTTGGTGAGCGCGCGCTCCAAAAAAAACGTTCTCCAGGGCCAGCTGGCCAATCTTGGCGTGCAGTGGGGCCAGGTCCACCGGTGCCGCGGCTTGCCCGCCGCCGCCGAAGACATCGGTTGCGCCCTCAAGCAACTACCGCCCCCATTCGGCGATCTGCGTCGGGTGCAACTCGAACTCCTTGCACAACTCGGCCATCGTCTTGTCCTCGCGCAGGGCTGCCAGAGCGACTCGCGCCTTGAAGGCCGGACTGTGCGTGCGCCGTGTAGGTCGCGCCGATTTCTTGACCATCGAAAACTCCTTCTCGCCAGACCTTCCTCGGCCCAGCTTTGTGCCCGGAGTTTCCACTTATCGCGCTGTTCAGTTTTGCGGCGCCACTTCTGTTTTGGACCACACGCCAACGGGGTCCAAGACATGTTGACCATGATGCATCTCGGCGCGGCCAGCAAGATTTGCCGAGAGAACCACCGGTGAGGTGCTACCGCAGAGCGCCGATAATGTTTATGTCAACTTGGAAAAGTCGATCAGTCCCGCACGGCGTTCGTCAACCGTTCATTTTCTAATGAATGTTCCTGGTTTTTTCGAACGAATGTTCCAGGGCAATCTTGGCGATCTCCAGCAGGCTGGCTGAAGCGCCAACCAAATCCTGCGTGTCCGCATTACAATGGCTGATAATGTAAGGACTGACACCATGGCTGAATCAACCATCACCGCCAAGGGCCAGACCACCGTGCCCGCGGACATCCGGGCGCTCGTGGACGCCAAGCCCGGCACGCGCCTGGTCTGGTCGGCGATGCCCGACGGCACCATCATCGTCCGGGCCAAGACCAAGTCCATCCTCGACATGGCCGGCATGCTCAAGGCGCCCAAGGGCAAGCACGTCAGCGTCGACGACATGAACCCCTGGCGCTGACTTCGGCATCAGTATGCCGGCGCTCGACACCAATGTCCTGGTTCGCTACATCGTCCAGGACGACGCGGCGCAACTCGCAGCGGCCAAGCGCCTCATCAGCCGCTGCGTCGCCGAGGGCGCGACGCTGTTCGTGCCCGTGACCGTTGTGTTGGAGCTCGAATGGGTGCTGCGGTCCAGCTTCGAATTCGGCAAGGACAACGTGCTGATGACCCTGTCCAGCCTCTTCTCGGCAGCCGAGCTGACCTTCGAGTCGGAGCGCGCGCTCGAGGTCGCGCTGCAGCTGTTCCGCAAGGGCTCGGCGGACTTCGCGGACTGCCTTCACGTCGCGCTGGCCACGCAGGCCGGCGAGCAACCGCTGTGGACCTTCGACAAGGGAGCCGCCAAGGTCAGCGGCGCCCAACTGCTGGCCAAGGCATGAGGCGGCACGGATTCGCAGCCACACTGTCGTCGGCGGTGGTGCAGATGAATCGGCCGTACTCGCGTAGATCGATCTTGAGCTTGGCGATGCCGGACTTGATGTCGGGCGCTGTAGCACGCACCGGCAACTGAACGCATCGAAGAATTCAGCCCTCGCTGTCGTCGGCATCGCCCTGGGGCGCGATGACGATGGCAATGCGTTCTCGGGCCAGCCAGCAGCCGAACACGCTTGTAGGTTGTGCCCTCACGATCGCGTGGCAGCGCGCGGAGACGGTCCTTCATCTCCCCTTCGTGCTCAGCCCGGCACTGGCGCTGTTCAGCGTGCTGGGTCTTGTCGCGATCGCATCGGTGTATCTGCTGGAGGCAGTACGCCATCCGGGCGAGATCGTCAAGGTGGCACGCAGGCCAGTGCCGCGGCGATTGCCGTCAGCACCACCGGACGCGCGCGACGCACGGCAGCCTGCACAACGGCCGGCAACGCCGGCAAGCCGTCATTGAAGTTGTCCGACACCTGTTGCGCCAGGATGCCGGCCAGGCCGATCATGCCGAGCAGCGCCACGAAGCCGCAGGGCTGGTCAAACAGCAGCAATGCCACCACCTCGCTGACGACACCCAGGGGCGCCGCGGCTTCAGCTTCAGCGTGAGTCAACCAGCAACAAGTTGTCAGGGGACGGTCAACACAGCCAACGCCTCAATGTAACCAGGCTCGCAGCTCGCTTCGCTGAAGATGCTCTCCCCGACACGACGCAACAGACCGTCGCTGAGGCCGTAGACGAGCCCATGCACCTCGACGCGCTGGCCGCGCTCCCAGGCCCGTCTCACCGTCGTTGTGCGGCACACATTGCTGACCTGTTCGATCACGTTGAGCTCGCACAGGCACGAAGCGCGGTTGCCGCGATCGCCGATGTCGTCAAGGCGGTCGGCATGTTTGCGTGCGACGTCCTCCAGGTGCCGCAGCCAGTTCTCGGCCAGGCCCGTGCGGCGCTGCTCGACCACCGCCTGTACCCCACCGCAGCCGTAGTGCCCGACCACGAGCACATGCTCGACCTTCAAGACCTCGACGG
>JADMKA010000133.1 GCA_018780145.1 Vitreoscilla sp.
CCACCACGTCGCTGGCGTAGGGCAGTTCGATCTGCACCAGGTTGACGTCGGGCGATGCCAGCGAAGCCTGGCTCTTGACAAAGCCCGCGGCGTTGGCCGCGCTGTTGCGGTGGGGAATGTGTTCCTTCGGTTCCCAGATGCAGCCGCCGTGCAGCAGGTGGTCCTGGAAATTCCGGCCCACCTCGGGCGCGTGCAAGAGCGTCTTGATACCGTGGGCGCGCAATTGTGTTTCGTCGCCGATACCGCTCAGCATCAGCAGCTTGGGGGTGTTGATGCCGCCCGAACTGAGAATCACCTCGCTCTTGGCCTGGATGCGGCGCGACCCTGTGGCGCCAGCAATCTCGACGCCCGTGGCGCGATTGCCGGCAAAGGTGAGGCGGTCGACATGGGTGTTGACCAGCAGTGTCACGTTCTTGAGGGAGAGCACCGGATAGAGGTACGAGCGGGCGATGCTCTGGCGCCTCCCCTCGCGGATGATCTGGTTCATCAGTGCGAAGCCGCCACTGCCTTCCTCGCGCGCGCCGTTCTGGTCGTCAAGAACAGGCAGGTTCATGCTGCGGCATGCCGCCAACATGGCCGGGGCGATCGGGTGCGGGTTGGCCGCAGGCTGGCACCACACCGGGCCACCCTGGCCACGGTAGCGCGCGTCAGGCTTGCCTTGCCAGTTCTCCACGCGCCGGTAGATCGACAGGCCGTGCTCGTAGCCCCAGGCGTTGTCGCCGCTCTCGGCCGCCCAGTGGTCCAGATCGTTCTTGAACGGGCGTGCCCAGATGGTGGCGTTGATGCTGCTGCCACCGCCGACGACCTTTCCCATGTGCTCTGGTATCGCCCGGTCGTTGGTGCTGCTGGATGCGATGGCCACATCCTTCCAGTCGCGCTCCGTGCCGAGGTTCGTGAACCAGACGCTGGGGTCCATCACCGAAGGCGCGGTATCCCAGTCACCTGCCTCGAGCACCAGGATGCTGGCATTGGGCTTGGCAGCCGCCAGTCGACCGACCAGCGCCGAGCCGGCACTGCCGGTGCCCACCACGATGTAGTCATAGGCCGGTTGGAGCTGCTTGGCACGCTCCGCTTGATTGGCACGGATCGCATCCAGTTCGTCCGCCAGGACGTGCATGCTCGTGCCCGTGAGCCCGGCAGCGGCGGCTGCGCGGATGAACGCTCGGCGGCTGATGCGGCCAACAATCAAGGCGTGTTCGAGTCGATCGACCAGAGTCTGGTGACCTGGTTCCCAGGGTACTTTGTGGCTCATCGGTGTCTCCATTGGGCGAGGTGAACTTGCAGCGATCGGGCGATCGAATCGGCCACGCGCTGAGTTGCCGAACGGTAGTTGGGCGAGCGTCTCGCCAAGAACCTCGGGAATACGCGCAGTCGGGCGTGTTCCATTCGGGAACACCGCCTTGGCGATCAGGAGGCGACGGCCTTTTCCACCTGGCCGGCTGAACGAAGTCGCCGGTAGATGAGCCCACGCGAAACGCCCAGGCGCTCGGCCGCATCCGATACGTTTCCGCCGCAGGCTTGCAAGGTCTTCTGAATGAGCTCGAGGTCAGACTCGCGCAGCCGAAGCGTCGCGACGCGTTGCGTCGCCGCCGGGGGGTTCTCGGCGGATTGGCCTGTGGGTGCCGGGTCGCCGACGGCCGGGGCGGTCGACGACGCTGGAGTGGTGCCATCCGTCTCGAGGGCGGGGTCTGGGGCGGGTCTTTCGAGCGGCTGGCGTGAGCAGGACACGAGCCCGCGCAGACCATCCCGGGCCTGCATTTCTGCCCTGGCCCAAACCTTCAGCCCGTTGGGCAGGGCCAACTGTGCCGCGCCATCGGACGGCAACGCGGCCAACTGTGCCCATCCGAGGCCAAGCCTGGCCTCCAGGGCACGCCCGCCAAGAATCTCCGGACTTTCAGCGGTACCGAGCAGGCTTCGGGCCACACCGTTCTCCCACGCCATCTGGCCGTCCAAGCCAATCCCGACCAGCCCCACCATCGCAGAGTCGAGCAGTTCAGGTGCCACCTGGAATCGAATGACCAGGTGCTCAACGGACTGCGCTACAAGCAGCCTGTTCTCGATGGCGCCAGCGTACAAGCCTGCCACCGCGGCTGCATCGAACGCGAACGGGATTTGCTCGCTGGAGATGTCGAGCACGCCCGCATGCCCTCCGCGAATGTCGTGAATCGGCGCTGCGGCGCAGTGCATCTCCTTGACGCTGTCGAAAAAGTGCTCGCCACCCAGCACGCACACAGCTTTGCCCGTTCGGGCTGCCACACCAGGGGCCGTGGTCCCTACGGCGTCCTCGGAGAGGTTCACGCCAAGTCGGGTCGCCACCGGCATCAACTCCTCGTGAGAACGCCCGACGCAGGACGAACCGATCAAGACGCCCGTGGCATCGGTCAGCATCGCAGCGCACGGCGTGGTGCCGAGGATCGACTCCAGCCGAGGCAACTCGTCCTGCCAAGCCTGGCGCAGGTGCCTGTTCTTCAGCAGTGCCAACTGGGTCCGGCTGGCAGTCACCGGCTCGAAAGTGGCTGGCTCGTGCGGGTCGCCGTGCAGCCGAAGGCACCGTGCCCAGGATTCGAAGACCGCCTCGCCAACCACACCGGTCGGGGCTTGTCCTTCCTCGAAAAAGCGTTGGCGCGCCAGTGCTATGCGAGCGGGACGAGTCTGGAAGAAGGACGGGTTCGGCAGGTGATTCATGTCAGCCGCGGCGCAAAACAACCTGGCCGAATTGGCCCTGCTGACATGCATGTCGCAGAGCTGATCGTCCCGCGTCGTCAACCGTGCGCCAATGGGCTACGGCGAATGTGGCGTATCACTCGGCGTGATGCCACACGCGAAATCGCTGACGAGAAGCTCAGCTGGGCGAACGCGACTTCGTGGGGGTCGGCGTGTGCACCTTGCCTTCGCCGAACAGGTCGAAAACCACGCCCCGCAGCCACTGGTGTAAGGATGACCGGTGCACCTTGGCGTGCCAGAACACGTTGATGGCAATTTCGGGAAGATCGACCGGATGCGGTCGAAAGGTGAGGTCGAAAGGCCCGACCAGGCTGTCGGCCAGGCGTTCGGTCACCGTGGCCACCATGTCAGTGCGACGCAGAATATGCCCGACGCTCACAAAGTGGGGGACGGTCAAGCGCATCGTCCTGTCTACGCCCGCACGCTGGATCAGCTCATCGACCTTTCCGTGCCCGGTGCCGGCCGACACGATGATCAGGTGCTCGGCCGCCTTGAAATCAGCAAGCGACAGAACCTTGCGGTCCAACGCGTGGCCCTTCCTGAACAGGCAGACATAACGCTGGCGAAAAAGGCGCTGCTGGAAGAAACCGGCCTTGAGTTGCGGCAGCGGGCCGATGGCCAGATCCACCTTGCCTGACTCCATGTCGTCGCGAAGAGTCGTGGCATTGGTTCGCACGGTGCACAGCGACACGCCGGGAGCCTCCTGACGCAATCGTTCGACCAGCCCGGGCAGGAACACGATCTCGCCAATGTCGGTCATGCCGATCGTGACCGAACGCTTCACGCTGGCCGGGTCGAAGTGGCTGTGCTGATTCAGACCGCTGTGGATCATGCCGAGCGCATAGCCGATGGGTTCGGCCAGTTGCTCGGCAAAAGGGGTCGGCATCATCCCGGTGGGTGTCCGGACGAACAGGTCGTCCCCGAACTGGCGGCGCAGCTTGGCCAGCGTGTTGCTGACCGCCGGCTGGGTCAACCCCAGGTTCTCGGCCACTTTCGACACGCGCCGCTCGACCATCAGCTGCTGGAACAGCACCAACTGGTTGAGATCGATGTCTGACAGTTCCATGGACTCTCCATCACAGGCAGTGATACGTCACATTCAAGTGATTCTATTTGCCGAATGGTCGGAAAGAGGAATGATCTGCCCATCGCATCGGACCCGCCATGGACATCCTCGTACAACCCCTCAACCGCGTCATCCGGGTCCAACCCGGCGTCAACCTGTTGAAGGCGCTGCAGGATGCCCAGGTGCCGATGTCTTACTCGTGCATGGCCGGGCGGTGCGGGACCTGCCGTTGCAAGGTGCTCGATGGCGAAGTCATGGAGGGCGCTGGCGAGCAGCGGCGGCCGCTGGATGGCGACCCGGGCTTCGTGCTTGCCTGTCAGACCTATGTCACCGAGCCCTGCACGATCGAGATTCCCGAGCCCGACGAGGTCGTCGTGCATCCCGCACGGATCGTCAAGGCCACTGTTGCGACGATCGAGGACCTGACCCACGACATCAAGCGACTGGTTCTGCGCCCTGCCAAGCCGATCGAGTTCTCTCCGGGCCAGTACGTGCAACTCCAGTTCACCCCTGACCACGTTCGGCCGTATTCAATGGCCGGACTGTGCGGAGATGGCCTGTTCGAGTTCCATGTCCGGTTGGTTCCGGACGGGCGCGTGACTGGCTACATCGCGCACGACCTCAAGGTCGGTGACACGGTGAAAGTCAGCGGCCCGCTGGGCTCGGCATACCTGCGCCGCAAGCACGAGGGCCCGATGCTCTGTGTGGCCGGTGGCACGGGCCTGGCGCCCATTCTGTCGATCCTGCGCGGCGCGGCGGCGCAGGGCATGACAAATCCCATTCACCTCTACTTTGGCGTGCGTTCGCCGCGCGACGTCTACGGGATGCCCTGGCTCGACCAGTTGAAGCACGATCACCCGAACCTCACCGTTCATGTCGTCGTGACCTCTGGCGGCAACCCTGCGACGCAGCGCTGCGGCCTGGTCACCGACGCCATCGAGCAGGATCACGGCAATCTGAACGGGTGGCGCGCCTACTTGTGCGGCTCGCCACCGATGGTCGAGGCGGCGACCGTGGTGGTACGCCGCCAGGGCATCCCGGCCGAGCACATCTACGCCGACGCGTTCTACACCCAAGGCACTTGAGGAACCAACCTGTGCATGCCGCCAAACTCCCGCCCGACGCCCTGCGCCAGCGCGCTGACTTCTACGACCGCATCGGCACCCGCCACATGACGCCACTGTGGGAAGTGCTCGGCGCACTGGTGCCGCCGCAACCTCGTTCGCCAGTGTCTGCCCATCTGTGGCGCTACGACGAACTGCGCGATGAGGTGATGGAGGCTGGCCAGTTGATCACGGCCGAAGAGGCCGAGCGTCGCGTCCTGATTCTCGAGAATCCCGCGCTGCGAGGTCAGTCGTGCATCACGCAGTCACTCTATGCAGGGCTGCAACTCATCATGCCGGGTGAAGTGGCGCCGGCGCATCGGCACACCCAGTCCGCATTGCGGCTGGTGCTGGACGGCGAGGGCGCGTACACAGCCGTCGACGGCGAGCGCACCACGATGCGCCGAGGCGACTTCATCATCACACCCTCCTGGACCTGGCACGACCATGGCAATCTGGGCGACCAGCCCGTGGTGTGGCTCGACGGGCTGGACATCCCGATCGTGCGGTTTCTCGACGCCGGTTTCGCCGAACGCAGCGAGCAGTCGACTCAAGCGCCGTTGCGCCCGGAAGGCGACGCGCTGGCCCGCTACGGCGCCAACATGGTGCCGCTGGACTACCAGCCCAGGCCGGCCGATCCGACCCGGGTCTTTGTCTACCCGTTCGACCGGACCAAGGCGTCGCTGGTGGGCATCTCGCACGGGACGCCCGACGCCCACCACGGCTTCAAGCTACGTTACGTGAACCCGGCCACTGGCGCCTCGCCGATGCCCACCATCGGTGCCTTCGCGCAGCGTCTGCCGGCCGGCTTCGAGACGATGCCGGTGCGCAGCACCGACGGCACCGTGCATGTCTGCCTCGAGGGCGGTGGCGAAGCACGAGTCACCGGCCTCTCGGGCGACTTCACCTGGCGCTTCCAGGAGAACGACGTGTTCGTCGTGCCGTCCTGGCATGCGCTGCAACTGCGCGCCGACCACGACTCGGTGCTGTTCAGCTTCTCCGACCGGCCCGTGCAGCAAGCGCTGGGGCTGTGGCGCGAACAGCGCGACTGACATTCCTCCATTCAAGGACCACCATGCAACTCGCCATCGAAGCCCCGCCGCTCCACACCTTGGCCATCGCCGGCCGTGTCGAGCGCTTTCCAGTGAACCGTGTCTTCTGCGTCGGCCGCAACTACGCCGCCCACGCCCGCGAGATGGGCAAGGACCCGGACCGCGAGCCGCCGTTCTTCTTCATGAAGCCTGCGAATGCCGTGGTCGACGCCGCGTCGCCCACCAGCGTGCCGTACCCGCCGAAGACGAAGAACTATCACCACGAGATCGAACTCGTCGTGGCCATCGGCCGCGGCGGCCGAGACATCCCCATTGCGCAGGCGCTGGAGCATGTCTACGGCTATGCAATCGGCCTGGACATGACCCGGCGCGACCTGCAACTCGAAGCGCGCGACAAGGGCCG
>JADMKA010000042.1 GCA_018780145.1 Vitreoscilla sp.
TGGTGGCGATCAGCGCCTGCTCGTCGTTGAGCTTGTAGACGGCGGCGTCGTCGGCCGTCTCGATGCCCACCATCAGCTCGGGCGGGATCGGCATCGCCGCGGTGCCCTTGAGGATCTCCGACAGCACGCCCGGCGCGATCTTGCAGCCGCAGCCACCGCCGTGCGAGAGCGAGGTCAGGCGGGGTTCGGTGGGCAGGTTCGGGGCATTCATCGGGTGTCTCCAGGGGGGCTCAGCAGCTCGGACAGCAGGGCGCGCAAGGCCCGGCGTTCGTGTTCCGGCGCGAACAGCGGCGCGCGCGCGGCGCATTGCGCCGCCAAGCCTGGCAGCATAGCCGCGTCGTCGCGGGCCCGCTGCAGCAGGGCCGCCAGCGCGGCGCCGTCGCCCAGCGGGAAGTAGCCGCCGTAGCCCTCGCCCAGCAGGCCGATGTTGCCCGGGATGCGCGAGGCGATCACCGGCGTGCCGCTCATCACCGCCTCGATGATGACCTGGGCGCCGCCCTCCATGCGGCTGGGGTGCACCAACACATGTGCGGCCTGGATGCGCCGGCGCGTGGCCTCGTGTGTCAGCGGGCCGAGCCACCGGTAGTGCGGGTGGCTGCGGGCCAGCGCGCGGGCCTCGTCGCCCAGCGCGGGGTCGAGCGGGCCGCCGATGTGGTCGAGCAGGATGTCGCGGCGGCCGGCGAGGCGACGCACCGCGTCGAAGTAGGTGCGCGGCGATTTCTCGTCGCGCAGGTGGCCGGCCATCAGGGCGCGCAGGTGCCGCGCCGTCTTGTGCAGCAACTTGCGCGGCGGGCTGGATTGCAGGCAGACCCGCGCCTTGGCCCGGTGCTCGGCCGGCAGGTCGAGCAGGCCGTGTTCGTTGAGCACCACCAGGCGGTCGGCCAGCACCAGTGAACGCCGTGCGCTGTCGTCGCTGGCGATGTCGCGGTAAAGGTCGGTGCCGGTCAGCACCAGCACCAGCGGCCGCGCGGGGTGGGCCTGGCGCCAGGCGAGCGCCGCCGCCGCCGAACGGCGGGCGTGCAGGGCGATCATCGCCACCTCGTCGCCGTGCTGCCAGGTGGTGCCCAGCCGCACCTCATAATCGGCCGACAGCATCTGCGCCCAGCGCCGCGCGGTCTGCCAGTTGCCGTTGTTGGCGGCAGCCAGGGCAGGCGTGATCAGGGCAACGGCAGGGCGCGACACCACGAAAGGGTAACCCGGATGCGAGACACCCCTGGCGTGGCCATCCGCCAGGCCGGCGCGGCGGCGCTGGCGGCTGCGCTGCGCGACAGCCGGCACCGCACGCTGGCCACCTTCGCACGGGTCGAGTCCGCGCTGGGGCCTGGCCTCGTGGTGCCGCAGTGGCGCACGCTGAACCCGCCGCTTTGGGAGCTGGGTCACATCGGTTGGTTCCAGTCGCACTGGCTGGCCCGCAACCCCGTGTGGCGCTCCGGCTGGCGTGCCGACCCCACCGTGCCGCGCCACCCCGGCCGGCGGCCGAACGCCGACGCACTGTACGACTCCAGCCACGTGCCGCACGACAGCCGCTGGTCGCTCGACCTGCCGTCGGCCGAGGCGACGCGTGCCGATCTGGCGGCACAGCTCGACGACACCCTGGCCTTGCTGGCCGAGGCACCGGACGACGACGATGCGCTGTACTTCTTCCGCCTGGCCCTGCTGCACGAGGACATGCACCACGAGGCCGCGCTGTACATGGCCCAGGCGCTGGGCCTGCCGGGCATCGCGCCGCCGCCCACGCCGCTGCCACCACCCGCCGACGCCCTGTCGTTCGAGCCCGGGCCATGGCGGCTGGGCTTCAGCGGCCCCGGCTTCGCCTTCGACAACGAGCTGGGGGCCCACGAGCTGCTGCTGGGTGCCACCCGCATCGACGCCCAGGTGCTGCGCTGGGCCGAGTACCTGCCCTTTGTCGAGGCGGGCGCCGGGCCGATGCCCCGCCACCTGCGGCGAGCGCAGGGCGACTGGCAGGTCCGGCGCCACGGCGAATGGCAGGCGCTGGATGTGGCCGAGCCGGCCTGCCACCTGAGCTGGCACGAGGCCCAGGCCTGGTGCGCCTGGGCCGGCCGCCGGCTGCCGAGCGAGGCCGAGTGGGAACGCGCCGCCGTCACGCGGCCCGAGGCCTTTCATTGGGGCGCGGTGTGGGAGTGGACGGCCAGCGCCTTCGCACCGTACCCCGGCTTCCAGCCGCACCCCTACCGCGACTACTCGGCGCCCTGGTTCGACGGCCGCCCGGTGCTGCGCGGCGCCTCGTTCGCGACCTCGCCGCGCATGGTGCACCCGCGCTACCGCAATTACTTTCCCGCCGAGCGCAACGACATCTTTGCGGGCTTCCGGACCTGTGCATTTTGAATGGGGCACCCGCCGGGTGGGGGGTGCTCAGTTCGCGCCAGCCACCAGCACCGCGAAGTCGCTGTTCGCATCCGTCCAGGCCTGCACCTGGCGCCAGCCGGCGTCGCGCAGCAGGGCCTCGAAGTCGCTGCGCTGCCACTTGCAGGAGTTCTCGGTGTGGATGCGCTCGCCAGCGGCGAAACGCCGCTCGCCACCGGGCCAGCGCACCGTGATCGCCTGCCGCGCCTCCAGGTGCATCTCGATGCGCGAGTCGGCGGCATTGAACAGCGCCACGTGGCGCCAGTCGCGCACTTGGAAGTCGCTGCCGATCAGCCGGTTCAGGTGGTTCAGCAGGTTCAGGTTGAAGGCCGCGGTGACGCCCAACTCGTCGTCGTAGGCGGGCACCAGCCGTTCGGCCGGTTTCAGCAGATCCACCCCGATCAGCAACGCGCCGCCGCCGGACAGCCCATGGGCCTCGCGCAGCAGGCGCAGCGCGTCGCCGGGGCTGAAGTTGCCGATGCTCGACCCCGGGTAGAAGATGACCGCCGGGTCGTCCAGCAGCCCGGCCGGCAGGGCCAGGCGGGCGGAGAAGTCCAGCCCGACGCCGATCATCTCCATCGCCGGGTGTTCGCGCTGCAGGCAGGCCAGCGCGTGGTGCAGGTAGTCCACCGAGATGTCGACCGCCACGTAGCGCTGCGGGTGCAGCGTGGCGAACAGCCGGGCGGCCTTGGCGCAGCTGCCGGCCCCCAGATCGACGAGGCTCGCGCCGGCACCCGCGCGGGCCTGCACGGCGGCGGCAATGGCCGGGCCGTGGTCGGCCAGGATCGCCGCCTCGGTGCGCGTCGGGTAGTAGGCGGGCAGCTCGGTGATGGCGTCGAACAGCCGGGAGCCGAGCGCGTCGTAGAAGAACTTGGGCGAGACCGACGCGGGCTGCGCGGCCACCCCGGCGCTGGCCTCGGCAGCCAGGCGGGTGTGGTCGATCCGGTCCAGCTGAAGAAAGCGGGGGCTTCTCATGCGGAGGGCCTTTGCGCCGACGAGGTGGGGTCAATGTATCAAAGCGGCTGCGTGCGCGCCGACATGCGTTCAAATGCGCCCGATGGCGGCTGGCAGCCGCAACCCACCACGAGGAGATTCTGATGCCCGCCCCTTCGTTCAAGCCCCTCCTGAAAGCCCTGCTGTGCGGCGTGTTGTGTGCCATTGGCACCATCGCCCAGGCCCAGCAGGTGCTGCGCGTCACCGCGATCCCCGACGAGTCGCCCACCGAGCTGGCGCGCAAGGCCGCGCCGCTGATGAAGTACCTGGAAGCCAAGCTGGGCGTGAAGGTCGAGTACACGCCGGTCACCGACTATGCGGCCTCGGTCGAGGCGCTGGTCAACAAGAAGGTGGACCTGGCCTGGTTCGGCGGCTTCACCTTCGTGCAGGCGAACGTGCGCTCGGGCGGCAAGGTGCTGCCGCTGGTGCAGCGCGAGGAGGACGAGCGGTTCCGCTCGGTCTTCATCACTGCCGAGCCGGCCATCCAGACGCTGGCCGACCTGAAGGGCAAGGACGTGAGCTTCGGCTCGCAGAGCTCCACCTCCGGCCACCTGATGCCGCGCAGCTTCCTGTTGCAGGCCGGGCTGGACCCTGACAAGGATTTCCGCCGCGTGGCCTACAGCGGCGCGCACGACGCCACCATCGCCGCCGTGGCCTCGGGCAAGGTGCAGGCCGGTGCGCTGAACATCTCGGTGTGGGACAAGTTCGTCGCCGAGAAGAAGGTCGACACCACCAAGGTGCGCGCGTTCTACGCCACGCCGCCCTACTACGACTACAACTGGACGGTGCACGCCGACATGCCCGCGCCGATGCGCGAGAAGCTGAAGGCCGCCTTCCTGGCACTCTCGCGTGACAGCTCAGAGGGCAAGGAGATCCTCGAGCTGCAGCGTGCCACCCGCTTCGTGCCGACGCAGGTGGACAACTACAAGGGCATCGAGGCTGCGGCACGCAGCGCCGGCCTGCTCTGACCGGGGCCGGCTTGAAGCTCGAGCTGCTGGCCGCCTCGGCACGCCACCCGGCCGCGCGGCCCGGTGGCGCGCCGGCGCTGCAACCGGTGAGCTTGAGCGTGGCCGCGGGCGAGGCCGTGGCCGTCATCGGCCCTTCGGGTGCCGGCAAGACGACGCTGCTGGAGCTGCTCGCCTGTGCGCTGCGGCCCGAGGCGGGCCGGCTGATGCTCGATGGTGTCGACCCTTGGGGCCTGCCGCGCGGCGCGTTGCAGCGCCTGCGGGGCCAGCTCTTCCTGGCCCCGCAGGTGCCCCCGTTGCCGCCGCGCCAGCGGGTGGTCACCGCGGTGCTGGCCGGCCGCCTGCCGGGCTGGAGCCTGGCCACCAGCCTGCGCTCGCTGGCCTACCCCAGCGACACCGCGGCCGCCCGCGAGGCGCTGGCCCGCTTCGACCTGGCCGACAAGCTTTTCGAGCGGGTCGACCGCCTGGCCGGTGGCGAGCGCCAGCGGGTGGGTCTGGCCCGCGCGCTGCTCGCACCGGCGCGCCTGTGGCTGGTCGACGAGCCGCTGTCTGCGCTCGACCCGCGCCGGGCCGCCCAGGCCACGGCCGCGCTGGTGGATGAGGCACATGCCCGCGGCGTCACGCTGGTGGCCACGCTGCACCAGGTGGACATGGCGCTGGCGCACTTCCCACGCATCGTCGGCCTGCGCGACGGGGCGGTGGCCTTCGACCTGCCGACGGCCGCGGTCACGCCGGCCTTGCTGGAACAGCTCTACGCCGAGCGCGACAACCTGCCGGCGCCTGAGCCGCCCTGGTCGTCGCCTGGGCTGCCGATCGCGGCCACCTGCCGATGACGCCGCCGCGCGATCCGGCCTGGCAGGGCCGGGTGTTCTGGAGCGTGGCGGCCCTGCTGCTGCTGTGGCCGCTGGTCGTGGCCACCGAGTTCCGGCCCGCGGTCTTGTTCGACCCGGACAGCCTGCGCGTCACCGGCCGCTTCCTCGCCGGCTTCCTGCCGCCGAAACTCGAGCCTGCGTTCCTGGCCGAGGTGGCGCGCGAGACCTGGCGCACCGTGGCCATCGCCACCGTCGGCATGACCCTGGCGCTGCTGCTGGCGGTGCCGCTGACCTTGGTGTCGACCCGCGTGCTGTCGCTGTCGGCCCTCTCGGGCCGCATGGCGCGGGGGCCGTTCTGGCTGCGGCAAGGCGTTCGGGCCCTGCTGATCGTCTTGCGCAGCATCCCCGAGCTGGTCTGGGCCCTGGTCTTCGTGCGGGTGGTCGGCCTGGGGCCGACGGCCGGCGTGCTGGCCATCGCGCTGACCTACGGCGGCATGCTGGGCAAGGTCTACGGCGAGATTTTGGAGAGTGGTGAAACCCATGCCACCGAAACCCTTCTGCGCAACGGCAGCTCGCGGCTGCAGGCGTTTTTTTTCGGCCTGCTGCCGCAGAACGCGGCCGAGCTGACCAGCTACACCGTTTACCGCTGGGAGTGTGCGATCCGCAGCTCGGTGGTGCTGGGCTTCGTCGGCGCGGGCGGGCTGGGCCAGCAGATGGACAACTCGATGAAGATGTTCAACGGCGGCGAGGTGTTGACGATGCTGGCCGTCTTTGTCGCGCTGGTGGCGCTGGCCGACCGGGTCAGCACCGGGCTGCGGCGATCACTGGGGTGAGCCGATGAACCCATCCCGCCAGGCCGCCAACACGCCGTACCGGTTGCCGCCGCCGCTGTTCGACGCGCGCTGCCGCGCCTGCTGGTTCAGCGCGGTGGTGATCGTGCTGGTGCTCGCCAGCTTCTGGAGCCTGGACCTGCAGTGGTCGCAGTTCCTGTCGATCGACGCGGCACGCAGCATGGGCCGTTTCATCGCCGAGTTTTTCCCGCCCGACACCTCGCCGGAGTTCTTGCGCAAGGTGGCGCTGGGCACCTGGGAGACGCTGGCCATGTCCACCCTGGGCACGGCGCTGGCGGTGGCCGGCGGGCTGGCGCTGGCGCTGCCGGCCAGCCGCCTGCACGCCGACGATGCCGCCC
>JADMKA010000083.1 GCA_018780145.1 Vitreoscilla sp.
CTCGAGGCGGCACTCGAGGTTTTCGTCGACAAGGGCTTTGCCGCAGCCCGCGTGGACGACGTGGCGACCCACGCAGGCGTGTCCAAGGGCACGCTCTACCTGTACTACCCCGGCAAGGATGCGCTGCTGAAGGCGGTGATCGCGCACTACCTCGGAAATGCGATCGCCGTCGGCGCGGAAGAGTTCGGGCGCCATGACGGCCCTGCGGCCGAGGTGCTGTGCAACTCGATGGCGCGCTGGTGGTGGACGATCTTCGACAGCCCTGCCTCGGCGGTGTTCATGCTCGTCGTGTCCGAGGTGCGCCATTTCCCGGAGATCGCCGAGTTCTACGTCCACGAGGTGGTGGAACCCGGCCAGCGCCTGATCGGCGACCTGCTTCGGCGCGGCATCGAGCGCGGCGAGTTCCGCGACGTGGACGTCAACGAAACCGTGTATTCGCTGGTGCTGCCGATGGTTATGCTGTGCCTGCACAAGCACTCGCTGGGCGCATGTGCGACGGACCTGCCGGCGGTGGAACCGCATGTGTTCATCCGCCATCATTTCGAGTCCGCGGCGCGTGCACTGATGCCGGTTCCGGCAGGCCCGTCGGCGGCGCAGGTGCCGACGGTTCAGGTGCGCTGAAGGGTGCTTCTGTTTCCTGGAGATGGCCGCGCCGTCCTGTCGCAATGTGCAAGGTAAAGGCGCGCCACTGCGAACCTTGCCCGGCGCGTGAGCTGCGGCTCAGCCGGGGCGGGCGACCGTGGTGCGTGAGCGCGTCCAGTGGGTCACGACGTGGTATCCGTGCGGATCCCCCCTCTACCATGGCCGCCACCGGCGGAGGCCCAAGGTGCCACTGCTGTCGCGCTGGATTCAACGGGTTTCAGGTGTCGTCACTGCCCGCCAGCGCCCGCTTCGCTGCATCGTCATGCATCGAAACCAGCAGGCTGCACGGCAGATGATCCAGCAGATGGTGCCCGACCGATCCGCGCCACCAGCGCTCCAACGTCGATCGCCGGTGATGTCCGATGACCACCAGGTCCGCCCCGGTCTCTTGCGCGAAGGCGCCGATGGCCTGGCTCGGATCCACCCAGGTCTTCAACGTGCCGGTTGCCTGCACGCCGGCCTGGCGCAATCGTGAGACGCCTTCTTCGAGAATGCCGTTGTAGTGCGCCTGATCACTGTCCAGCAAGCCTTCGGGTATGTATCCAGAGGCAATGGCCATCGAGTTCATCGGTGGAAGAACGGCCAGCAGATGGCAGTGAGCGTTGAATCGGGTCGCCAGGGCAATTCCGTCGGCCAACGCGTCGCGGCACTCGGCGCTGCCGTCATAGGCCAGGACGATCGTTTGAAACATGGATGTTCTCCTCGGGAAGAACGAACACTGGCACTCTTTGCCTGGCGCGAGGCAGGCGGTCGCGCGTTTCGGCGTTTGACCTTCTGATTCCGGGGACTGTGGGCCTGGAAGCGGGCCATCTCACTCCACGGCGGCAGGGGTCTGCCGCATGCCGGCAGGCGCCGCCGGCCGCAGCAGCAGGATCAAGGGCAGCGCGGCCAGCGCGACCCACATCATCAGCCTGAAGTCCTGCAGGTAGGCCAGGGTTGCGGCCTGCCGCGTGACCTCGGCATTGAGCGCCACCAGGCCTTGCGGTGTGGACAGGTTGTAGACCCCCGCTTCGATGGCCTGCTTCAGCGCCACGCTGAAGGGTTGAATGAACTCAGAGAACGCCGCATGGTTGGCTTGCGTGTTGCGGGCCAGTTGGGTGACGACGACGGAGATGCCGATGCTGCTGCCAATGTTGCGCATCAGGCTGAACAGCGCCGTGCCTTCGTTGCGGAAGCGGGGCGCAAGCGTCGAGAAGGTGATGGTCGAAAGCGGCACGAACATGAAACCCAGGCCCAGGCCCTGCACGATGCCGGTGCGGATGAAGGTCGGGCCCGTGGTGTCGGTCGTGAACTGCGTCATCTCCCACATCGACAGGCTGGTCAGCAGCAGGCCGAGCGCGACCTGGTAGCGCGCGTCGACCTTGCCGGACAGGCGCCCCACCGTGATCATGGCCAGCATGGTGCCGACGCCACGCGGCGCCAGCAGGACCCCAACGTCGATGACCGGGTAGCCCATCAGGTTCTGCATGAAGGGCGGCAGCAGTGCCATCGTCGCCAGCAGGATCACGCCGACGATGAAGATGCACACCAGCCCGACGCTGAAGTTGCGGTCCCTGAACAGGGCTGGCTCGATGAACGGATGCTCGTGGGTAAAGATATGCGCCACGAACATGTACAGCGCCACGCCTGCGAGCAGCGCCTCGATCATGATCTCGGTGTTGCCGAACCAGTCGAGCGATTCACCCCGGTCCAGCATCATCTGCAGTGCCCCGATGGCCAGGCTGAGCAGCGCGAAGCCGAACAGATCGAAGCGCCGGGCACGATCGATCGGCGTCTCATGCACAAACGCCGCCAGCCCGAACCAGGCGAGCAGGCCGAACGGCAGGTTGATGTAGAAGACCCAGCGCCAGTTGTAGTACTCGGTCAGCCAGCCACCGAGCGACGGCCCGAGGATGGGCCCGACCATCACGCCCACACCCCACATCGCCATGGCCGACCCGTGCCGGTCGCGCGGGTAGGTGTCCAGGAGAACCGCCTGCGACAACGGCACCAGGCTCGCGCCGAACACGCCCTGCAACAGGCGGAACAGCACGATCTGCGTCAGGGTCTGCGCGGCGCCGCACAGCATCGACGCGAGCGTGAAACCGACCACCGCCCACATGAACAATCGCTTGCGGCCGATGCGTGCGGCCAGGAAGCCTGTCAGCGGCATGCAGATGGCCGCGGCCACGATGTAGGAAGTGAGCACCCAGGAGATCTGGTCCTGAGTCGCTCCCATCGAGCCCTGCATGTGCGGCAACGCGACGTTCGCGATCGTCGTGTCCAACGCCTGCATGATGGTGGCCAGCATCACGGAGACCGTGACGAGCGCGCGATTCGGGGCTTGTGGCTTTGCCATGGCAGGAGCCATTACCTTAGAGGGACATCCCCAGCAGACGCCGGCGATGCCCGGTGTCCACCTCGACCGTGGTGCTCAGGCCCGTTCGCAGTTGGGACAGGTCGCTGCCCGGATCGATCTTGATGCGCACCGACACCCGCTGCGCGATCTTGACCCAGTTGCCAGTGGCGTTCTGCGCCGGGATGACCGAGAACTCGGCGCCCGTCGCCGGGCTCAGGCTGTCGACAACACCCTTCCAAGCCTGATTGGGATAGGTGTCAATGTGGATCGTGACTGGCTGGCCGACGCGCACGTAGGTCAGGTCGGTCTCGGTGAAGTTCGCCTCGATCCACAGATTCCCGCTGGCCACCAGCGCCATCGCCGTGCTGCCCGCCGCGACGTACTGCCCCGGCTTGGGGGGCTTGCTCGCGACACCGGGCACGGCGGCACGCACTTCCACGCGCGCCAGGTCGAGTTGGGCCTGCTCCAGTTCGGCCTGCGCAGCGCGGTAGCTGGGATGGCGCTCGACGGGGACATCGACGCCGCCGCCCAGTGCGGCAGCGATCCGCGACAGGTCCTGTTCCATCGCGGTGATCTGCTGGCCGGCCAGGTCGGTGGTTTGCCGGGCATCGTCGAACCGGGACGCCGACACGAAATTGCGGGCCACCAGATCGGCCTGCCGCTGCTGGTCCTTCTGCGCGAAGCTCAGCTTGGTGCGCGCGACGGTGATCTCGGCCTGCATCGCACGGTAGCTCGCGCGCATTGCAGCCAGATCGGTACGCACCTGGGCCAGCTTGGCCTCGGCCCGGGCCACCGTCACCTTGAAGGGCGCCGGATCGATGCGGAACAGAACCTGGCCGGCGGTCACGGGCTGGTTCTCCTCGACCAGCACCTCCTTGATCGTGCCGGAGACCTCGGCGCTGATGGGCACCTTGTCGGCCTTCACGTAGGCGTTGTCGGTTTCGACGTAGCGGCCGCCCCTGAGGTACACGAGGCCGGCAGCCAGCAACACGCACAGCGGGACGACCAGGAGCAGGATGACCCGCTTGATCCGGATCCGCGGGCGCGGCACAAGAGCAGGTGCGGGAGAGGGTTCGGGGGGCTGGGAATCGCTCATGCAGGAGACCGGACTGGGTAAGGTGTCGGCAATGGGGCCGCTCAGGAAGCCGCCAGGTTCTTGCGCATCCGGTGCAACGCGGACGTGACGAGCGCCGCCTCTGCTTGCCCGATGCCTTGCAGCGACTGCTTGCGGATGACGGATGCAACGCGCTCGATGGTGACCAGGTGGGGCCCTGATGCCGAGGTCAGGAAGATCCGGTACGCGCGTCCGTCCTTCGGGTCCGCCCGTCGCTCGACCAGCCCCGACTGCTGCAACTGGTCGATGAGTCTTGCCAGTGTGATCGGCTGAACTTCGAGCAACTCTGACAACTCGACCTGGCGCATTCCTTCGTGGCGAGCCACGTACAGCAGGGCTCGCGCCTGTGCCAGCGTGAGCCCGCTGCCTTCGAGGTGAAGCGCGAAGGCGCCGCGCATGCGGCGTGCGAGGTCTGCGACCAGAAAGCCCAGGCTGTCCTGCGGCAGTCCCTTCGACATCCTAGATCCCCCAATAATAGTAAGCGATACTCATTATATTGAAGCGCTCGCACGGCCCGGTGTGGTTCAAGAACACAGCGGCTTCGGTAGCCTGACTGGCATTCGGATCGATCTGTCGGCAGGCGCGCAGGCCGGGCTGTGATGTCGTTGCTCTGCACGATCTCCAGCGTCAGCCGCCGATGGAGCGGTAACCTTGCCCTCAGCATCCTGTCACGCGCTGGCCGTACCCGTTGACCGAGGTCAAGGATCGAACCGGCGGTACGGTCAGACTGAAATTCACACGAACTCGAGGATCCACTCCGGTGAACTTGCCTGACCGCTGGCGCAAATCGCTGCCCTATGTGATCGCGGCCGTGATCGGCATCGGTGTCGTCGTGGCTTGGCGCTGGGCCGCCCCCGACGGGTTGCCAGAGGGCATCGCCGGCGGCAACGGACGACTGGAAACCACGACGATCGATGTGGCTGCCAAGAGCGGCGGACGGTTGCTGTCCGTGCGCGTGCGCGAGGGGGACTTCGTGTTTGCCGGCGACGAGATCGCCCGCATGGACACCCAATCGCTGGACGCGCAGTTGCGCGGAGCCCAGGCCCAGTTGCGCCAGGCGAGAACCGCACGCGCGACGCTGACGGCCCTGGTGCGGCAGCGCGAGCAGGCCGTGACGACCGTCGCATCCCTGGTCGCGCAGCGTGAGGCCGAGGCCGCCCTGGCCGAGAAGGAACTGCGCCGCACCTCGGAGCTGGTGGCGCAGAACTTCATCTCGCCCCAGCAGCTCGACGCCGCCAACGCGCGCGTCCAGGCCAGCCGCGCCGCTCTGAGCGCCGCCAGATCGCAGCGCATCGAGGCGGAATCGGCGGTGCTCACCGCCCGCTCGCAGATCGTCGAGTCCGAGGCCGCCATCGAATCGGCGCAGGCGGCAGCGGACCGCATCCAGGTCGAGATCGCCGACGCAGTGCTGCGCGCGCCGCGCGGCGGCCGTGTGCAGACCGTGCTGGCCCAGGGCGGCGAGGTTCTTGCCGGGGGCGGGCGCGTGGTGTCGCTGGTCGATCTCTCGGACGTGACCATGTCCTTCTTCCTGCCCGAGACCGCCGCAGGGCGCGTGTCCATCGGCGCTGAAGCGCGGCTGGTGCTGGACGCGGCGCCGAATCTGGTGATCCCGGCTCAGGTCGACTTCGTGGCCAGCGTCGCGCAGTTCACGCCAAAGACGGTGGAGACCGAGTCGGAGCGTCAGAAGATGGTCTTCAAGGTGCGCGCGCGGGTCGATCCGGTGCTGCTCGGCCAGCACCGTGACCAGGTCAAGACCGGGTTGCCGGGCATGGCCTACGTGCGCATCGGCGACCAGCCCTGGCCATCGAATCTGGCCGTGAAGGTGCCGCAGCCAAAGGGTGCCGCGCCCGCTTCCGCGCCCGCGCAATGAGCGACAACCTGCTGGCGCTCGAGGTTCGGGGCGCAACCCACCGTTACGGTGGCGTTCTGGCGCTGGACAATGTCGAACTCGCCCTGCCGGTGGGTGGCATCACGGGTTTCGTCGGGCCCGACGGCGTCGGCAAGTCCACGCTGCTGGCGCTGCTGGCGGGTGCCCGCAGGCTGCAGACCGGCAGCATCACGGTGCTCGGCGGCGACTTGTCGCGTGCCGCGCACCGCCACCGGGTCTGCCCGCGCATCGCCTACAACCCGCAGGGTCTCGGGCGCAACCTCTACGCCACGCTGTCGGTGCGCGAGAACCTCGACTACTTCGGCCGCCTGTTCGGCCACGGCCGGCGCGAGCGCGAG
>JADMKA010000104.1 GCA_018780145.1 Vitreoscilla sp.
GTGGAGCACGCTGCACCCCGAGTTCGCCTTCCTGCCGCGCAAGTTCAAGATCGCCGTCAGCGGTGCGGCCGAAGACCGTGCCGCCATCGCCTGGCACGACGTCGGCCTGCAATTGCTGAAGAACGAGGCCGGCGAAGTCGGCTTCAAGGTCTACGTGGGCGGCGGCATGGGCCGCACGCCGGTCATCGGCACCGTGGTCAATGACTTCGTGCCCTGGCAGGAGATCCTCGTCTACATCGAGGCCATCGTGCGGGTCTACAACCGCTTCGGCCGCCGCGACAACGCCTACAAGGCGCGCATCAAGATCCTGGTGAAGGCCGAGGGCCCCAAGTTCATCGACGCTGTCAACACCGAGTTCGCCAAGATCCTCGAATCCGACGTGGATGGCCGCGAACACATCATCCCGCTATCCGAGCTGGAGCGAGTGGCGCGCCACTTCGAGACACCCGCCGGCGTGCGCCCGGCCACCGCCGGCTTCGACCCGCACCGCACCGGCCCGGCGCCGGCTGCCTTCCTCCGCTGGCTGGAGCGCAATGTGCATGGCCACCGCGTGGCCGGCTACCGCGCCGTGACGCTCTCGCTCAAGCGTGCCGGCCTGCCCCCGGGTGACACCACCTCCGAGCAGATGGAGGCCGCCGCCACCATCGCCGACCGTTACTCGCTCGGAGAACTGCGTGTCAGCCACGACCAGAACCTGCTGCTGCCCTGGGTGCGCGAGGCCGACCTGTCCTCGGTCTGGCATGCCGCCAAGGACGCCGGTTTCGCCACCCCCAACATCGGCCTGCTGACCGACATGATCGCCTGCCCCGGCGGCGACCTCTGCGCGCTGGCCAACGCCCGCTCGATCCCGGTGGCCGCCGCCATCACCGAGCGCTTCGACGATCTCGACGAGCTCTACGACATCGGCAACATCGACCTGCACATCAGCGGCTGCATGAACTCCTGCGGCCACCACCACACCGGCCACATCGGCATCCTCGGCGTCGACAAGGACGGCAGCGAGTGGTACCAGGTCTCGGTGGCCGGCTCTGACGGCTCCACGCTGAGTGGCGCGGCCGTGCCCGGCAAGGTCATTGGCCCGTCGTTCTCGGCAGATGAAGTGCCCGATGTCATCGAGGCCCTGATCGCCACCTACCGCCAGCAGCGGCAAGCCGGCGAACACTTCGTCGACACCGCGCGCCGCCTGGGCACCGCGCCCTTCCGCGCTGCGGCCGATGCCGTGCGCCGCGAAACCGCCGCCACCGCCACCCGTGCCGCCGAGCGCGCCGAAGCCGCCGAGGCCGTCTGATCATGCAATTCGTCCAAGCCCCCCAAGACCCCTGGCACCGCGCCGGCGGTGAAGACGGCCCCCAGGCCCACCCGCTGCCCGTGGCCCACAGCCTGCTCACCCTGGAGCAATGGCATGCCGTGCGCGACACCTGGCCCGCCGGCCTGCCCACTGGCGTGATCCTGGAGAACACGGTGGATGTCGAGTCGCTCGCCGCCGACCTGCCGCGCCTGTCTCTCGTGGCACTGCAGTTCCCGAAGTGGATCGACGGCCGCGCCTACAGCCAGGCCCGCGTGCTGCGGGCCCGGCTGCGCTACGCCGGCGAGGTCCGCGCCACCGGCGACGTGCTGGTGGACATGCTGCCGCTGCTGCACCGCACCGGCTTTTCCGCCGTGCAGCTGCGCGCCGACCAGAAGGAAGCCAGCGCCCGCCGCGCGCTGGCCATCGTGACCGACCACTACCAGGGCGACGTGGTGCAGACCCGCCCGCTGTTCTCGAGGATCGCCGCATGAGCCAAGTCTCGTCCCTGCTGCCCGGCACCGCCGCCGCGGCCTCGCCGAGCGCCATCTCGCTCTACGCCCGCCATACCGAAGGCTACGAGGAGCGCGTCGAAGCCACCCTGGCTCAGCTGCGCCAGGCCGCCATCGACCACCCAGGCGCCATCGTTCAGGCCACCAGCCTGGGCGCCGAGGACATGGTGATCACCGACCTGATCGCCCGCTACGAGCTGCCGATCGCGGTGGCCACGCTGCAGACCGGCAAGCTGCACACGCAGACCCTGGCGCTGATCCCGGCGATCGAGGCCCGCTACGGTCTTGAGGTGGCGCTGTTCAGCCCGCGTGAGGAGCAAGTGGTCCACTTCTTGCGTAAACACGGCGAGAACGCCATGTACGAAAGCATCGACCTCCGCAAGAACTGCTGCCAGATCCGCAAGCTGGAGCCGCTGTCACGCATGCTGGCCGGCCGCGAGGCCTGGGTCACCGGCCTGCGCCGCGAGCAATCACAGAACCGTGGCAACGTGCCGGTGCGCGAGGTCGAGGCCAACGGCCGCGTCAAGCTCAACGTACTGGCCGACTGGTCCTGGAACGATGTGTGGCACTACATTGCCTCGAACGAGGTGCCCTACAACGCGCTGCATGACCAGTTCATGCCCAGCATCGGTTGCGAGCCCTGCACCCGTGCCATCGCCGTGGGCGAGGAGTTCCGCGCCGGCCGCTGGTGGTGGGAAGACGAGAAGGCCAAGGAGTGCGGCCTGCATGTCGCCGGCCCGTCCACCGACGCCCAGAACGAGGCGGTTGCCGCCTGAGCCCCCGCATGAGCCGCGGCCATGTCCTCTTCATCGGTGCGGGCCCTGGCGCGGCCGATCTGATCACCCTGCGCGGCAGCCGTGCACTCGGCAGCGCCAATGTGGTGCTGCACGACGCGTTGACCGACCCGGCCCTGCATGACTTCGCGCCCGAGGCGCAATGGATCGACGTGGGCAAGCGGGGCTTCTGCGACTCCACCGCCCAGACCCGCATCAACGCCCTGCTGGTGCAGCACGCCCAGACCGGTGCCATCGTTGCGCGGCTCAAGGGCGGCGACCCCAGCGTCTTCGGCCGCCTCGAGGAAGAACTGCTGGCCCTGGCCGAGGCAGGCATCTCCTATGAAGTGATCCCCGGCGTGACCTCGGCGCTGGCCGCAGCGGCCGCCACGGCGCGCCCGCTCACCCGGCGCGGCAATGGCCGCAGCGTGTCGCTCACCACCGCCATGACGCAGGACCGTGAGCTGCGCGCCAGCCGGCGCGCCGACACCGAGGTGTTCTACATGGCCGGGCGGCAGCTCGCCACCTTGTCACGCCGGCTGCTCGAAGCCGGCTGGCCGGGCGACACACCGGTCAGTGTGGTGTCCCGTGCGGGCTGGCCCGACCAACTCTTCAGCGAGCACAGCGCCGCCACACTGGCGGCAGCCTGCGTGCTGCACGCCGGGCGGCCGGCCGTGGTGACGGTGGGCGTGGGTGCAGCACCGCTGGCCGCTGGCGAGCCCACGGCATCGTCGGCCCGCCTTGCGCAAGGTCATCCGTCCGGCGCGCCCTCCAGGCCCTAAAATCACGCACGTTGCTGGTGCCCGCCGACGGGCATCGCTTGACGCCCCATCTTGGATCGGCGTCCCTCCCCCTTCAAACCACCGTCCAGCCTCTCATGACCCACGTCGTCACCGAAGCCTGCATCCGCTGCAAGTACACCGACTGCGTCGACGTCTGCCCCGTCGACTGCTTCCGCGAGGGCCCGAACTTCCTGACCATCGACCCCGACGAGTGCATCGACTGTGCTGTCTGCATCCCCGAGTGCCCGGTCAACGCCATCCTCCCCGAGGAAGACGTTCCAGCCGATCAGCAGAAGTTCATCGCGCTCAATGCCGAGCTCGCCAAGGGCTGGCCCAGCATCACCAAGCGCAAGCCCGCCTTGGCCGATGCCGACGAGTGGAAGGATGTCAAGGACAAGCTCGGGCAGTTGATCCGTTGAGCGCACACCGGCTCTGAAACAGCCCGCCAAGCGCGGGCTTTTTTGCGCCCGGGACGCCATTGCACCGTGGTGCGGACATAATCGACTCCGCTGCGTGCACTGAGCGCGCAGCACATTCGCTAGGGGTGTTGGGCGGCCTTCGGGCCGCTCGACTGAGACAGTCCCTTTGAACCTGATTGAGGTAATCCTCGCGCAGGGAAGCAGCTCAGACGAAGGCGGCCGGTTCTCGGCTTGGCCCTCCCCGATCTTGCCGACCTGCCATCGACTGACCGAGTCCATGATGGCAATCCACCCACGTTTCCGCCCCCACCCGATCGTGCTCGCGCTGCTGGCACTGCACGGCCCGATCCACGCACAGACTGCCACCGAGCAGGTCACCATCAGCAGCCGCCCGCTGCCCGCCCCGGCCAGCGTGGCGGGCTTCGGTGACAGCCCGTTGGCCCGCTCGCCCTTTCAGGCCGTCACCCTGGGCCACAGCGCCTTGGCCGACAGTGGCGCCGGCTCGCTGGCCGACATCACCCGGCTGGACGCCAGCATCGCCGACGCCTACAACGCCCCCGGCTACTGGAGCGCGTTGACCGTGCGCGGCTTCGTGCTGGACAACCGCTTCAACTACCGGCGCGACGGCCTGCCGATCAACGCCGAGACCGCGATCTCGCTCGACAACAAGGAGCGCATCGAGGTGCTCAAGGGCACCAGCGGTGCCCAGGCCGGCACCAGCTCGCCTGGCGGGCTGGCCAACTTCGTCGTCAAGCGCCCCCGCGGCATGGACCAGACCCAGGTGCTCGTCGGATGGACAGAGCGCGGCAGCGTCAAGGCCGCCGCCGACATCGAGCGCCGACTGGGCGACGGCGACGTGGCGAGACTGCGCCTGAACGCCGCCGTGGAGAGCCTGGACCCGTTGATCCACGACACCCGTGGCGAGCGCCAGTTGCTGGCCGCGGCCGCGCGCGCGCGTTTGGGCCCCGGCACGCTGGACGCCGAGTTCGAGTGGAGCCACCAATCGCAGCCCAGCGTGCCGGGCTTCAGCTTGCTGGGCAACCGGCTGCCCTCGGCTGCCGAGATCGACCCGCGCATCAACCTCAACAACCAGGGCTGGTCGTTGCCGGTGGTCTTCGACGGCACCACCGCCAGCCTGCGCTGGACACAGCCACTGCAGGCCGGCTGGCAGTTTGTGGCTCACGCCATGGGCCAGCAGCTGCGCACGGATGACCGCATCGCCTTCCCGTTCGGATGCAGTGCAGAAGAGATCTACGACCGCTACTGCAGCGACGGCAGTGTCGACCTCTACGACTTCCGCAGCGAAGGCGAGCGCCGCCAGACCACCGCCGGCGCACTGACGCTGAACGGCCGCGTCCAACTCGCCGGCCTGGCCAACGAGCTCTCCACCGGCCTCAGCTGGAGCCACTACCGTGCCCGCCTGGGCCGGCAAGCCTTCAACTGGGCAGGTGTCGGGCAGATCGACGGCAGTGTGCAGGTCGAGGCCCAACCCGACCTCACCGACGAGAACACCAACCGCAGCGAGCGCAGCACCGAGCTGCACCTGCGGGACGTGATCAGCCTGACCAGCGACACCCGCCTGTGGCTGGGCGCGCGACACGCCCAGCTGGCGCGCGACAGCGTGCGCACCGACGGCTCGCTCGCCACCCGCTACGACCAGGGCTTCACCACGCCATGGCTGGCGCTGAGCCACCAGTGGAACGCCACCACACTGTTGTACGCGAGCTGGGGACAGGGAGTCGAAAGCGACGTCGCCCCCAACCGCAGCCGCTACACCAACGCTGGCGAACCGCTGCCGACGCTGAAGAGCGAACAGTCCGAACTGGGCCTGAAGATCGATGAACCCGGTTGGGCCGCGTCGCTCACCGCCTTCGACATCCGCCGCCCGATCGCCGTGGACAGCGGCCCTTGCGACGACGACGGCACCTGCACCCGCCTCATCGACGGCAACGCCCGCCACCGCGGCATCGAAGCCAGTGGCGACCTGCGCCTGGGCGCGGTGACCCTGCGCGCCAGCTCACAGTGGCTGCGCGCGCGGCGCGAAGGCGCCGCGAACGCAGCCGACAACGGCCTCACCCCGCCCAACGTTGCCGAGCGTAGCGCCCGCCTGATGGCCATCTGGCAAGTGGCCGCGGTACCCGGCTTGAGCACACAGGCCAGCCTGAGCGCCGAAGGGCCCCGCTACGTGCTGCCGGACAACAGCCTGCGCCTCGCCGGTTGGGCCAGCACCGGCCTCGCCGCCCGCTACACCACCCGGGCCCTCGGCCACGAGTGGCTGCTTCGCCTGGGCGTGGACAACCTGTTCGACCAACGCGCCTGGAAGGAAAGCCCCTACCAGTTCGGCCACGCCTACCTCTACCCCCTGGCGCCGCGCACCTGGCGCGCCTCGATCCAGGCCACCTTGTGAGCCCACCAAAAATCTGTCTATAATCTATGGCTTCGCTTCCCCGATAGCTCAGTTGGTAGAGCGCCGGACTGTTAATCCGTAGGTCCCTGGT
>JADMKA010000246.1 GCA_018780145.1 Vitreoscilla sp.
CAGTTGCAGGATCACGGGCTGGTCCTTGCCCAGCATCTCGCCGGAGGCGATGCGGAACAGCAGGGCATAGCCGATCTGGCCAGCGGCACCGGTCACGGCCACGCGGACGGGTTTCTTGCTCATGGTGAAGTCTCCGAGGGGAAGTGGGGCTTGGGAAAGACGCGAGTTTAGCCCTGCAGTCTAGGGGTTCACCCGAGGCTCGTCAATATTCTTATGTCTTATATAAGACATCAATCAACTCAGAGTGGACGCCAGGGCGTACGGTGTGCTGCAATCGCGCACCATGCCCGCCGACCCACCCACTCCCGTGCCCGACGCCGACCAGCCGGCTCCGCTGTCGGGACCGGCCTTCAGCCCGCTGTACCAGCAGATCAAGGCGCTGCTGGTGCAAGGGCTGCAAGGTGGCGAATGGAAGCCGGGTGAAGCGATCCCCAGCGAGATCGAGCTGGCGGCACGCTACCGCGTCAGCCAGGGCACCGTGCGCAAGGCCATTGACGAACTGGCCACCGAGAACCTGCTGGTGCGCCGTCAGGGCAAGGGCACCTATGTGGCCACCCATGCCGAGGAGCAGATCCAATACCGCTTTCTGCGCCTGGCGCCCGACGAAGGCCCGGTCACCGGCATGGAGCGCCACTTTCTCGACTGCCGCCGCATGCGTGCGCCGGCCGATGTGGCGAGATCGCTGGGGCTGAAGGCCGGCGAGGCCGCGTTGATGGTCCGCCGCACGCTGTGGCGAAACGCCCAGCCGGTGGTGCTGGACGAGATCTGGCTGCCGGTGTCGCTGTTCAAGGGCCTGACCGCCGACCGCCTGGCCCAGTACGCCGGGCCAATGTACGGCCTGTTCGAGACCGAGTTCGGTGTGCGCATGATCCGCGCCGAGGAAAAGATCCGTGCCGTGGCGGCCGACGTGGCCACGGCAGAGTTGCTGCAGGTGGCGCCCGGCGCCCCGCTGCTGAGCGTCGAGCGCCTGTCGCACACCTACGGCGACAAGCCGGTGGAGTTGCGGCGCGGCCTGTACAACACCGAGTCGCACTACTACCGCAATGAACTGAGCTGATGTCCGTGGGGTGGAGCAACCAAGCCCCATGTCAGCTTGCTGCGCTGCAATAGAATCGTTTGGTTTCACCCGGATTACATCGCTCCCCGCGAACGCCAAAGAGAGACTGAGGACAAGGACCCGCCATGGCCAACACGCTCCAGAAGCGACCGGAGTTCCGCAACATCAACGCGTTGTCGGATCTCCCGAACTACCGGCTGCCTCCTGCCGGCATCGTTTCCATCCTGCACCGCATCAGCGGTTTCGTGATGTTCCTGCTGATGCCGTTCATCATCTGGCTGTTCGACGTCAGCGTCACCTCCGAGGTGTCGTACGAGTCGTTCCGCAGTGCCTACCTGGCCGGCCTGGGCTTCGTGCCGGCCTGGTTCGTGAAGCTGGTCAGCTTAAGCCTGATCTGGGCCTACCTGCACCACTTCGTGGCCGGCGTGCGCCACCTGTGGATGGACATGACCCACAGCGTCTCCAAGGCCCAGGGCCACAGCTCGGCGGTGGCCACGCTGGCCATCAGCGTGCTGCTCACCGTGCTGCTCGGCGCCAAGCTGTTCGGCCTGTACTGATCGATCCGCAGGACACATTCATGGCAATCAACTACGGTTCCAAGCGCCTGGTCGTCGGCGCGCACTATGGCTTCCGCGACTGGCTGGCCCAGCGCGTCACCGCCGTCCTGATGGCGCTGTTCACGGTGGCCCTGCTGCTGCAGGTGCTGCTGGGCGGCCCGATGGGTTACGACAAATGGGCCGGCATCTTCTCGGCCCAGTGGATGAAGGTCTTCACCTTCGTCGTCATCGTCTCGCTGCTCTACCACGCGTGGGTCGGCATGCGCGACATCTGGATGGACTACGTGAAGCCGGTGGCCGTGCGCCTCGTGCTGCAGGTGTTCACCCTCGCTTGGCTGGTCGGCTGTGCCGGCTGGGCAGTCCAAGTGCTCTGGAGGCTGTAAATGGCACAAGGCTCGATCTCGAAGCGCAAGTTCGACGTCGTCATCGTCGGGGCCGGCGGCTCCGGCATGCGTGCGTCGCTGCAACTGTCCCTCGCCGGCCTGAACGTGGCCGTGCTGTCCAAGGTCTTCCCGACCCGCTCGCACACCGTGGCGGCGCAGGGCGGCATCGGGGCCTCGCTGGGCAACATGAGCGAGGACAACTGGCACTACCACTTCTACGACACGGTCAAGGGCTCGGACTGGCTGGGCGACCAGGACGCCATCGAGTTCATGTGCCGCGAGGCGCCCAAGGTCGTCTACGAGCTCGAGCACTTCGGCATGCCGTTCGACCGCAACCCGGACGGCACCATCTACCAGCGCCCGTTCGGCGGCCACACCGCCAACTACGGCGAGAAGCCGGTGCAGCGCGCCTGCGCCGCGGCCGACCGCACCGGCCATGCGCTGCTGCACACGCTGTACCAGCAGAACGTCAAGGCCCGCACCAACTTCTTCGTCGAGTGGATGGCGCTGGACCTGATCCGCGACGCCGACGGCGACTGCGTCGGCGTGACCGCGCTGGAGATGGAAACCGGCGAGCTGCACATCCTCGAAGCCAAGACGGTGCTGCTGGCCACCGGCGGCGCGGGCCGCATCTATGCCGCGTCGACCAACGCCTTCATCAACACCGGCGATGGCCTGGGCATGGCGGCGCGCGCCGGCATCCCGCTGGAAGACATGGAGTTCTGGCAGTTCCACCCCACCGGCGTGGCCGGCGCGGGCGTGCTGCTGACCGAAGGCTGCCGCGGCGAGGGCGCGATCCTGCGCAACGCCAATGGCGAGCGCTTCATGGAGCGCTATGCACCGGCCTACAAGGATCTGGCGCCGCGCGACTTCGTCTCGCGCTGCATGGACCAGGAGATCAAGGAAGGGCGTGGCTGCGGTCCGAACAAGGACTACATCCACCTCGACATGACCCACCTGGGTGCCGAGACCATCATGAAGCGCCTGCCCAGCGTGTTTGAGATCGGCCATAACTTCGCCAACGTCGACATCACCAAGGAACCCATTCCGGTCGTGCCGACCATCCACTACCAGATGGGCGGCATCCCGACCAACATCAATGGCCAGGTGGTGGTCCCGAAGGACGGCAACCCGAACGCGGTGGTCAACGGCCTGTACGCGGTGGGCGAATGCTCGTGCGTCAGCGTGCACGGCGCCAACCGGCTGGGCACCAACTCGCTGCTGGACCTGGTGGTCTTCGGCCGCGCGGCCGGTAACCACATCGTCGACAGCAAGCTGAAGAGCCAGTCCCACAAGGCCTTGCCGGCCGATGCGGCTGACCGCTCGCTGGCACGCCTGGCGCGGCTCGATGCCAACACCTCGGGCGAATATGCCCAGGCGGTGGCCAACGACATCCGCACCTCGATGCAGAAACACGCCGGCGTGTTCCGCACCCAGGCCATGCTGGACGAAGGCGTGCGGCAGATCGCCGCGCTGCGCGAGCGCGTGGGCCAGATCGCACTGAAGGACAAGTCCAAGGTGTTCAACACCGCGCGCATCGAAGCCCTGGAGGTCGACAACCTGATCGAGGCGGCGCAGGCCACGATCGTCTCGGCCGCCGCCCGCAAGGAGTGCCGTGGCGCCCACGTCGTGGTCGACTACGAGCGCCCGAACGATGACGCCGTCCACCCCAACGGCCGCAACGACACCGAGTGGCTCAAGCACACCCTGTGGTTCAGTGAAGGCAACCGCCTCGACTACAAGCCCGTCAAGCTGCAACCGCTGACGGCCGAGTCGGTGCCGCTCGCCGTTCGTTCGTTCTGAGGCGCAAAGACCCGAGTACGTCATGACCCAACGCACATTCCAGATCTACCGCTACGACCCCGACAAGGACGCCAAGCCCTACATGCAGACGCTGCAGGTCGAGCTGGACGGCTCCGAGCGGATGCTGCTCGACGCCTTGATCAAGCTGAAGGAAGTCGACCCCACGCTGTCGTACCGCCGCTCCTGCCGCGAAGGCGTCTGCGGCTCGGACGCGATGAACATCAACGGCAAGAACGGCCTGGCCTGCCTGACCAACATGCGCACGCTGCCCGGCACCGTGGTGCTGCGCCCCTTGCCCGGCCTGCCGGTGGTGCGTGACCTGATCGTCGACATGACGCAGTTCTTCACGCAGTACAACTCGATCAAGCCGTACCTCGTCAACGACACGCTGCCGCCCGAGAAAGAGCGCCTGCAGTCGCCCGAGGAGCGCGAGGAACTCGACGGCTTGTACGAATGCATCCTGTGCGCCAGCTGCTCCACGAGCTGCCCCAGCTTCTGGTGGAACCCCGACAAGTTCGTCGGCCCGGCCGGCCTGCTGCAGGCCTACCGCTTCATCGCCGACAGCCGCGACGAGGACACCGCCGAGCGCCTGGACAACCTGGAAGACCCGTACCGCCTGTTCCGCTGCCACACCATCATGAACTGCGTCGACGTCTGCCCCAAGGGCCTGAACCCGACCAAGGCCATCGGAAAGATCAAGGAGCTGATGGTCCGGCGTGCCGTCTGAGGCACACGGCTGGTCAGCTTGATGCAATGACGGGCATGGAAACTGCGTTATTCGACAGTGGCGACATCGGCCGGTTGAGGTGGCGGTGTCGCCGCGGGTTGCTAGAGAACGACCTGTTCGTCGAGCGCTTCTTCAACCGGTACGAGCACAGCCTCACGCTGCGCCAGGCCGAGGGGCTGCGGCGCCTGATGGACCTGGCCGACAACGACCTGCTGGATCTGCTGCTGGCCCGCAAGGAGCCCGATGGGGAGCTGGCAAGCCCGGAAGTGAACGAAGTTCTGGCGCAGATGCGCCAACCCGCCTGAGCCCTGGGCTGCCAAGGATTTGTACCCAACTTTGTACGTGAGGAAACCGATGATGACCCCGTCTGACGTGAAAGCCACCCTGTCGTTCTCCGACGGCAGCCCCACCATGGATCTGCCGATCTACAAGGGCACCATCGGCCCGGATGTGATCGACATCCGCAAGCTCTACGGCCAGACCGGCAAGTTCACCTACGATCCCGGCTTCCTGTCGACCGCCTCCTGCAACTCCACCATCACCTACATCGATGGCGACAAGGGCGAGCTGCTGTACCGCGGCTACCCGATCGAGCAGCTCGCGGTGAACTGCGATTTCCTCGAGACCTGCTACCTGCTGTTGTACGGAGAGCTGCCGAACGTCGACCAGAAGAAGGACTTCACCAGCCGCGTGACCAACCACACGATGGTCAACGAGCAGATGCAGTTCTTCCTGCGCGGCTTCCGCCGCGACGCCCACCCGATGGCGGTGATGACCGGCCTGGTGGGTGCGCTCTCGGCCTTCTATCACGACAGCACCGACATCAACAACCCGGAACACCGGGAGATCGCGGCCATCCGCCTGATCGCCAAGATGCCCACGCTGGTGGCGATGGCCTACAAGTACACCGTCGGCCAACCCTACATCTATCCGAAGAACGAGCTCTCGTACGCCGGCAACTTCATGCGCATGATGTTCGCCACGCCGTGCGAGGAGTACAAGCAGAACGATGTGCTGGTGCGGGCGATGGACCGCATCTTCACGCTGCACGCCGACCACGAGCAGAACGCCAGCACCTCGACCGTGCGGCTGTGCGGCTCGTCGGGCACCAACCCGTTCGCGGCCATCGCGGCCGGCGTGGCCTGCCTGTGGGGCCCGGCACACGGCGGTGCCAACGAGGCCTGCCTGACCATGCTGAACGACATCCAGAAGCAGGGTGGCGTGGCGCGCATCGGCGAGTTCGTGGCCAAGGTCAAGGACAAGAACTCCGGCGTCAAGCTGATGGGCTTCGGCCACCGCGTCTACAAGAACTACGACCCGCGCGCCAAGCTGATGCGCGAGACCTGCCACGAGGTGCTGGGCGAGCTGGGCCTGGGCAACGACCCGCTGTTCAAGCTGGCGATGGAGCTCGAGAAGATCGCGCTGGAAGACGAATACTTCGTCGCCCGCAAGCTCTACCCGAACGTCGACTTCTACTCGGGCATCGTGCAGCGCGCCATCGGCATCCCGGTGCCGCTGTTCACCGCCATCTTTGCGCTGGCCCGCACGGTGGGCTGGATCGCCCAGCTCAACGAGATGATCGGCGACCCCGAGTACAAGATCGGCC
>JADMKA010000233.1 GCA_018780145.1 Vitreoscilla sp.
ACGGCGCCTGGGTGCGCCTGCACTACGTGTACCCCTATCCGCATGTGGACGAGGTGATCCCGCTGATGGCCCAGGGCCTGGTGCTGCCTTACCTCGACGTGCCTTTCCAGCACTCGCACCCGGATGTGCTGAAGCGGATGAAGCGCCCGGCCAGCGGCGAGCGCAATCTGGAGCGCATCCAGACCTGGCGCGAGATGTGCCCCGAGCTGGTGATCCGCTCGACCTTCATCGCCGGGTTCCCGGGCGAGACCGAGGCCGAGTTCGAGCACCTGCTGGGTTTCCTGAAAGAAGCGCAGATCGACCGGGCCGGCTGCTTTGCGTACTCGCCGGTCTCCGGTGCTGCGGCCAACGACCTGCCCGGTGCGTTGCCGGATGCGCTGCGCGATGAGCGCCGGGCCCGCTTCATGGCCGTGGCCGAAGAGGTGTCTGTGGCACGCCTGCGGCGCCGCATCGGCGCCACCATGCAGGTGCTGGTGGACCGGGCCCCGGCGCTGGGCCGCAAGGGCGGCGTGGCCCGCAGCTACGCCGACGCGCCGGAGATCGACGGCACCGTGCGGCTGCTGCCGCCGGCCAAGGCCTCCACCCAGTTGCGCGTGGGCGAGTTTGCCAAGGCGCGCATCGTCGCCGCAGACGGGCATGACCTGGTGGGCGAAGCGGTATGAGCCCCGACAAGTCCACCGAACTGATCCACCATCCCTACCACGCCCCGGCCGACTTCGAATCACCGGCCACTGGGGTGCACAAGGCCTCGACGGTGTTCTTCCCCACGGTGGCTGCGCTGCGCGGGCGCCGATGGGTCGACAAGAGCGCGTACACGTATGGCTTGCACGGCACGCCGACCACGTTCACGCTGGAGGCCCGGCTGGCGACGCTGGAGGGCGCGAAGCATGTGATCCTGGCGCCCAGCGGGTTGTCGGCGCTGACGGTGGTGAACATGGCCTTGCTGGGCAGCGGCGACACGATGCTGCTGCCCGACAACGTCTACAACCCCAGCAAGGATTTCGCGCGCCACGAGATGGCGCAGTGGGGCATCGGCCACCGCCTGTACGACCCGATGCGCCCCGAGACACTGCGCGCTGCGCTGGGGCCGGAGGTGAAGCTGGTCTGGCTCGAAGCGCCGGGCTCGGTGACGCTGGAGTTTCCGGACATCGCCGCGCTGGTGGGCACCGTGCGCGAGGCCGCGCCGCAGGCCACCATCGCGCTGGACAACACCTGGGGCGCTGGCCTGGCCTTCGACGCGTTCGATCTGGGCGTCGACCTCACGATCCACGCCCTGACCAAGTACCCGTCGGGCGGCGGTGACGTGCTGATGGGCTCGATCGCCTGCCGCGATGACAGGTTGCACGAGAAGCTCGCCTGGACGCACAGCCGGCTCGGGTTGGGCGTCGGTGCGAACGACGCCGAAACCTTGCTGCGCGCGCTGCCCAGCCTGCCGCTGCGGTATGCGACGCAAGACGCCTCGGCCCGCCGGGTCGCCCAGTGGGCCACCCAGCAGGCACCGCGCGTTCGCCGCGTGCTGCACCCGGCGCTGCCTGGCTCACCGGGGCACGACCACTGGGCCGCCACCTGCCGCGCCGCGGCGGGCTTGCTGACGCTGGAGTTCGACCCAGCGGTCACGCCGGCGCAGGCCGATGCCTTCGTCGACGGCCTTCGCCTCTTTCGCATCGGCTGGAGCTGGGGTGGGCCTGTCAGCCTGGCGGTGCCCTACCGCGCGCCACTCATGCGGCAGCTCGGCAGCGGGTACGAGGGGGTGCTGGTTCGCCTGTGCATCGGCCTGGAGGCCACGGACGACCTGATCGCCGACCTGGCGGCCGGACTGGAGCAGCTCTAAAGGGCTGTCTCCTGGAAGCGCCCGTCGCGGGCGAAGCGGTTGGTCGCGTCGACCAGGGCCGCGGCGATGCCTGGCTCGTAGGACGAATGCCCCGCATCGGCGACGATGCGCAGATCCACCCCGGGCCAGGCGTCGGCCAGCGCGTGCGCATACCGCACCGGGCAGATCACGTCGTAGCGGCCGTGCACGATGAAGCCGGGCAGGTGGCGGATGCGCGCCATGCCGTCGAGCAACTGGCTCGGCCGAAGGAATGCCCGGTGGCGGAAGTAGTGCGCCTCGAGCCGACCGATGCCCAGCGCCACCGCGTCCTCGGTGAACGCGTCCGCGGTGTCGGGGTCGGGCAGCAGGTGCAGGCACGAGCCTTCGTAGCGGCTCCAGGCCCGCGCGGCGGGCCCGTAGACGGCCGGATCCGCCGATTCGAGCCGGCGGCTGTAAGCGGCCAACAGATCGCCGCGCTCGGCCTCGGGGACGTGGCCGGCGAACGCCTCCCACTCGCGTGGGAAGAAGTTGCGCACGCCGTGCAGCCACCAGCTTATCTCCTCGTCGCTGACCAGCCAGATGCCGCGCAGCACCAGGCCCAGGCAGCGCTCCGGGTGCGCCTGGGCGTAGGCCAGGGACAGCGTGGATCCCCAGGAGCCGCCAAACACCAGCCAGCGCTCGATGCCCAGCATCTCTCGCAGGCGCTCGATGTCGCCGATCAGCAGGTCGGTGGTGTTCTCACGCGTTTCGCCGAGCGGCGTCGACTGGCCGGCGCCGCGCTGGTCGAACAGCACCACGTGGTAGCGCGCCGGATCGAAGAAACGCCGGCTCTTGGGCGAGATGCCAGCGCCCGGACCGCCGTGCAGGAACAGCGCCGGAATGCCATCCGGGGAACCGCAGGTTTCCCAGTACAGGGTGTGCAGGCCGCTGACGGGCAGGCGGCCAGTGCGAAGTGGCTCGACAGGAGGATGCAGCACATCGTCCAGCGTCAATCCTTGCCTCCAGAGGAAACCTTGTGTCTCATCAGGCGTCGCTTCTGGCTTCGCCGAAAGGTCCGCGGAGCGGCGGTGCCACTCATTCCTTCGGACCTGATGAGACCTTGTGTCTCATCAGGCGTCCCTTTTCCCGCTCCCAATCGCGTTTCTTCTCGGTGTCGCGCTTGTCGTGCTGGGCCTTGCCCTTGGCCAGGGCGATGTCGGCCTTCACGTGGCGGCCTTTCCAGTGCAGGTTCAGCGGCACCAGCGTGAAGCCGCGCTGCTCGACCTTGCCGATGAGGCGGCGGATCTCGCCCTTGCTCATCAACAGCTTCTTGGTCCGGTCTGCCTCGGGGTTCACGTGGGTGGACGCACTGCGCAGCGCGTTGATGCGGCAGCCGATCAGGAACAGCTCGCCGTCGCGGATCACCACGTAGCCGTCGGTCAGCTGGATCTGGCCGGCGCGCACGGCCTTGACCTCCCAGCCCTCCAGGACCATGCCCGCCTCGAATTGCTCTTCGATGTGGTATTCGAATCGTGCGCGGCGGTTTTCGGCGATCAGGGCGGACATGGGGAACCAGGGCAGGGCAGCGGTTGACGGACCGCGTGCCTAAAATCAACGCATTGTATGAAGCACGTGAAGAAGTCCGTCCTGCTTTGGTATTCGCCCGCCGAGATGTACCGGCTGGTCATCGACGTGCCGTGTTATCCGGACTTCCTGCCCTGGTGCGATCGTGCCGACGTGCTGGAGCACCGCGAGGACGGCATGACCGCCCGCATCGGCCTGGCCTATGCTGGCGTGCGCCACGCGTTCACCACGCGCAACGAACACCAGCCGGACAGGCAGGTGCTGGTGCGCCTGGTCGACGGGCCCTTCTCGCTGTTGGAGGGCTCGTGGGTGTTCGCCCCGCTGGGCCGCCCGGGTGGCGAGGCGGCGGCGTGCCGGATCGAGTTCGACCTGCGCTACGCGTTCTCCAGCCGGCCCTTGGAGGCGGTGTTGAGCCCGGTGTTCGACAAGGTGGCCAACACCTTCGTCGACTCCTTCGTCACCCGCGCAGAGCAGGTCTATGGCCAGCGCTGACGAGTTGCCGGGCCTATCCGTTCAGGTCAGCTACAGCCCGGCGCCGCGCCAGGTGGACTGCGTGCGGCTCGAGCTGCCAGCCGGCAGCACGGTGGCGGATGCTCTGCGCGCCAGCGGGCTGATCGAGCGCCACGGTCTGGAACTCGATGGTCCGATCTCGGCCGGCGTGTGGACGAAGCTCCGCCCGCTGGACACGCCCCTGCGGGCGGATGACCGGGTCGAGGTCTACCGGGGCCTGCTGGTGGATCCGAAGGAAGCGCGCCGCCAGCGCTACCGCAAGCAGGCGCCTCGGGTTCGCTAGGCTCAGTTGCAGTTGGCGTTGACCTGATCCCGGGTGCGCGCCAGTTCGGCGGCCCGTGCGTTGTCGTCGAGGAACTCGCGCTCGCCCTTGTCGTTCGGCCGGGCCACCCGCTGCCCGCTCTCCAGAATGGCCAGCTGGCTGCGGGCCCGCTTGCAGTTCTCGGCCTTGACGGCATTGCGGCGCTCGGTTTCGGCGGCCTGCTTGGCCTGCGCCTGGGCGGCCTGCTCGGCCTGGGCCTTCTTGCGCTTGGCGTCCAGCTCGGGGTCGACCCTGGGTGCCGCCTCGGCGGTGCTGGCCGCGGGCTCGGGGCTCACCACCGCCGGCCTCGCGTTGGCAGGGCGTTGGAGGATGTCCTTGTCGGGCACGTCCACCGGGGGTGCGCGGTCGCTGACCTGAACGCGGCCGTCCTTGTCGCGCCATTTCCAGATGCCGTTGGCCTGGGCGGCGCCCCAGCCGACAGCCAATGCCAGGGCCAGAAAGCTCAGGCGCGCGAGGAGACGGGCATTCGATTTCATGGGCAGCGACGACCACCTCGCCTTGAGGGCGGGTGCGGGTTTCGACAGAAGGTCAGTGTACGGCTTGGGTGGGGCGTCAGCAGGCCCGCCGCACATCCGTATAATTCGCTTTTGCGTCTGGAGCCAATCCCCATGCGCCTGCTAGGCAAAGCGCTTACCTTCGACGATGTGTTGTTGGTGCCTGCGTTCTCCCAGGTCCTGCCCCGAGACACCTCGCTGGCGACCCGCGTTTCCCGCAACATCGTTCTCAACCTGCCGCTCGTGTCCGCCGCGATGGACACGGTCACCGAGGCGCGCCTGGCCATCGCCATCGCGCAAGAGGGTGGCATGGGCATCGTGCACAAGAACCTCAGCCCCAAGCAGCAGGCGGCCGAGGTGGCACGGGTCAAGCGCTACGAATCCGGCCTGCTGAAGGACCCGATCACCATCGCCCCGGGCGCCCGGGTGCGTGACGTGATCGAGCTGTCGCGCCAGCACGGCATCTCGGGCTTCCCGGTGGTGGAGGACGGCCGTGTCGTCGGCATCGTCACCAACCGCGACCTGCGCTTCGAGACCCGGCTGGATGCCCCGGTGCGCGAGATCATGACGCCGCGCGAGCGCCTGGTCACCGTCAGGGAGGGCGCCTCGCTGGCAGAAGCCAAGGCCTTGATGCACCAGCACAAGCTGGAGCGCGTGCTGGTGCTGAACGATTCGTCCGAACTGCGTGGCCTGTTCACGGTGAAGGACATCACCAAGCAGACCACCTTCCCCAACGCTGCGCGCGATGCCCAGGGCAAGCTGCGCGTCGGCGCCGCGGTCGGGGTGGGCGAGGGCACCGAGGAACGGGTCGAGCTGCTGGTCAAGGCCGGCGTCGATGCCCTGGTGGTCGACACCGCCCACGGCCACTCGTCCGGCGTGATCGAGCGTGTGCGCTGGGTCAAGCGCAACTTTCCGCAGGTGGACGTGATCGGCGGCAACATCGCCACCGGCGCGGCCGCGCTGGCATTGGCCGAGGCGGGGGCCGACGGCGTCAAGGTGGGCATCGGGCCGGGCTCGATCTGCACCACCCGCATCGTCGCCGGCGTGGGCGTGCCGCAGATCACCGCCATCGACAACGTGGCCACCGCGCTGCGCGGCACCGGTGTGCCGCTGATCGCCGATGGCGGCATCCGCTACTCGGGCGACATCGCCAAGTCCATCGCGGCGGGCGCCGGCACGGTGATGATGGGCGGCATGTTCGCGGGTACCGAAGAGGCGCCGGGCGAGGTCATCCTCTACCAGGGCCGCAGCTACAAGAGCTACCGCGGCATGGGCTCGATCGGCGCGATGAAGGCCGGCTCGGCCGACCGCTA
>JADMKA010000259.1 GCA_018780145.1 Vitreoscilla sp.
TCCGCAAGTTCCTGCGCTATCTGCTGTCGTCCAACATGGGCGAGGTGCTGACGGCGTTCCTGGGCGTGGTGGGGGCTGGGGTGATCGGGTTGAAGTCCACCGACGCCGTCGTGCTGCCGCTGCTCGCCACCCAGCTGCTGTGGATCAACCTCATCACCGACTCGGCTCCCGCACTCGCGATGGGCGTGGACCCACCGACCGACGACCTGATGGCCCGCAAGCCGCGGCATGTGAGTGATCGGCTGATCGATGCCCGCATGTGGGCGAGCGTGATCCAGACCGGTGTGGTGATCGCGCTGGTGAGCCTGCTCACCATGGACTTCTACCTGCCTGGCGGGTTGATCGCTGGCACCGCCGACCTGACCACGGCCCGCACCGCCGGCTTCACGGTGCTCGTGTTCACGAGCCTGTTCACCTGCTTCACCGCGCGCTCGGACACCACGAGTGCCTTCGCCGATCTGTTTGCCAACCCCTGGCTTTGGAGTGCCGTCGCACTTTCGCTGTCGTTGCAGGTGGCCGTGGTGCACGTCCCGTTCCTGAACATCGCCTTCGGCACGGCGCCGCTGGCGCTCGACCAGTGGCTGGTGTGTGCGGCGATGGCCAGCGTGGTGTTGATCTACAGCGAACTGCAAAAGCTGCTCAGGCGCCGCTGGGGTAGATGAAGCATGCTCTTCAACATCGCAGCTGACATCGCCAAACTGACCCTCTTCATCGTTTGCGCTTATGCGCTACTGGGTGCCTTTGCACGGCGCCGAAGGCCGCAATGGACCGAGCATCTGACGAAGCGCCGTTTGGCCGTCTTGGGAGTGCTGACGCTGGCCGTGGGTGGAATCAAACTGATCGAGGATGTCGTCGCCAAAGAGTCCGGGCCTGTTGACGAGGCCATCCTGTGGTTCATTCGAGACCATGTGCCTGCAGCGCTGAACGGCTTCTTCGCGGTGGTCACGTTCAGCGGGTCAGCGAGCTTTCTGGTGCCGGTCGCGGTCGTGGCCGCCGTGGCACTGCTTATCGCCCGGCGCCTCTTCGAGGCTGTGCTCGTGGGCGCATCGGTGATCATGGCAACGCTCATCGTCTGGGGCATGAAGGCCATCGTCGGCCGGGCGCGACCTGCGTTGTGGGAGGCGCAGTGGTACTGGGGTTCCAGTTTCCCAAGTGGGCATACCCTGAGCACCGCGGCGTTCGGTACCGCTGCCGCGTTGTGCGTGGCGCGGCTCTGGCCCCGCGCCGGGAGCGCGGCGATGGCGCTTGCTGTGCTGTGGACAGGCCTGGTCGCGGTGTCCCGTCTCGTCCTTGGTGTGCACTGGCCTTCGGATGTCCTGGTCGCCATGTGCCTCGGGTTCTTCATTCCCCTGATGATTAGCGTGGCCAACGATCTGCGTGCTCGCAAGTCCGGCGCGCGATACCAATGAGCCCGGCTGCGGCCTGGCCCACTCGACAACTCTTCTTCAGGAGTCCCGGTACTTGAACAACGCGATGGTTGTTGGGCCGTTCGTCCTGCCGTACGCGCTGCTGCTCGTGTTCGCCGCGGTGGCGTTGACCGTCTACGTCGGCCATCGCAGCGGCCGCAAGGCCGGCATCGACGTCGAAGCGGTCGTGTGGCACGCGGTGCTGGTCGGGCTGGTGGTGGCCCGCCTGGCGTTCGTCTGGGAGTACCGCTCGGCGTACTTCGCGTCGCCGCTGGGCATCCTCGACATCCGGGACGGCGGATGGAACCCGACGGCCGGGTTCGTGGGCGCTTGGCTTTTCGCACTGAGCCGCGGAGCACGGCTTCCCGCGTTGCGCCAGCCACTGCGGTCCGCGTTGCTGGTGGGCACCGTGATCTGGGCAGTTGGCACCGTTGCGTTGTCGGTGAGGCCCGATACCGGGCAAGAACTGCCGGCGCTCAGTTTGACGTCGCTCGAGGGCCGGCCGATCAACCTCGCCGAGTTCAAGGGCAAGCCGACCGTGGTGAACCTGTGGGCCACCTGGTGTCCGCCCTGCGTGCGCGAGATGCCGGTGCTGCACCAGGCGCAAATCGATCGCACCGGCGTGAATTTCGTCTTCCTCAACCAGGGAGAGTCCGCCGAGAAGGTTGGCGCCTGGCTGCAAGCCCGCCAGCTGTCGATGAACAACGTGCTGCTGGATGCGAACAGGCAAGCTGCTGCCGCATTCAAACAAGGTGCGTTGCCGACGACGCTGTTCTTCGACGCCAAGGGACGGCTGGTGAGCACGCGAATCGGTGAGCTTTCGGCCGCCACGCTGACCGAGAGGCTGCAATCCGTGACGCAGTGAATTGGACGCAGGCGCCGAAGTTGCCGATCGTTCTCCTCAAGGTACTCGTCCATCCATTGCCATCTGTTCGGTGGACGACGCTGCGGCACCGCTGGGTCAGCAGGCAGCGTTCGCTGCCGCACAGACGCCGGCACGATGTCAGTCCATGCTGATTCTGACGTTCCGGATCACCTATGAAGACCTTGCCTGCCATGCTCATTGCCGCGGTTTCCCCGTTGGCCAGCGGCCCCGCTTTGGCACAGGGCGGCGGCATGATGGATGGCGGTATGTGGGGTGGTGGCTGGATGGGCGGATACGGCGGGGCGTGGGTGCCGATCCTGTTGGTGGCCGTGGTGGTGGGTCTGGTGGTGTGGGTCGTCAAGCGCAAGTGACCCTGGGGCCTCTCGTAGAAGGTGGCTCCCAAGTGATCTTGCTTCGCCCCGCAGCGCACTTGACCCGGAGCAAGGCGAGTACGGGACCGGCCACCACAATCAATGCACGACACAAGAAGTCTACTGATCCATGTTTGCTTTCCCACATCGCCGGACGGCTACGCGCGCCGTTCTCATGACGCTTGCGGCTTGGGTACTCGCGCTGATGGCCGGGATCGCCAACGCGTGTTTGCCGCACGCTGGCGAGCCAGGCCATGACGGGCAGGTGCAAGCGGTCAAACACAGTGCGGACGAAGCGCCGTGCCACGACGCCTGGGATGCCGGTGCGTTGGCCGTCGTCAAGCAATTGAGCCCCGACAGCACCCACTGGGAAACTGCGGCTGTACAGACTGCTGTTCGTCGCCCAGATCCCGCGTCGGATGCCGTGATCGAACTGGCTGTCGATCGTGAGCCGCGTGCCAACGGCCCGCCGGGCGCCATCCGTTTCTTGCGCTTGAGGCTTTAGCCCCCCGACCCGCGCAGCGCGCGCCCGCGCTCACGTCCTCGAACGTACTGGGCCGGCTGCCGTGACTTCGCAGTTCTCGCCGTTATCCAAACCACCCAGGAGTCAGTCATGTCCCGTTTTCGATTCATTTCCCTTGCCGTTGCACTCGCTTCGGCCAGCACCTTGATCGCTTGCACCAGCGTCCCGGCGATGCCGATGGGCGCCGCACCTGCCAACAGCATGGCCACACCCGAACGCATGTCTGCGATGGATGCGCAGATGAAGACCATGCAAGAGATGCACACCAAGATGACGAACGCCAAGACACCCGAGGAGCGCCAGGCGTTGATGGCCGATCACATGAAGGCCATGCAGGGCGGCATGGGCATGATGAAGGGCATGCCCGGCATGGGTGCCATGGGCGGCCAAACGGGCATGCCGGCGGACATGGCCCAGCAGCAAAAGATGATGGGCCAGCACATGGCCATGATGCAAATGATGATGGACATGATGCAGCAGCGCATGCCCGCGTCGCCCGCCAAACAGTGAGGGCGATGTCATGACCCACCCCCAGCCCCTTGTGTCCGCAGCACCGGCTTCGACCTACGGCTTTCACTGTGTCCTGCAAGGCCTGAGCTTTGCCGAAGCGATTGCCGCGGTGACCGCGGCGCTGAAGACTGAAGGCTTCGGCATCCTGACCGAGATCGACGTGCAGGCCACGCTGAAGGCCAAGCTCGGCGTCGATGTGCGGCCCTACCGCATCCTCGGCGCCTGCAATCCGCCGCTGGCCCACCGCGCGCTCGTCGCTGAGCCCGACATCGGCCTGCTGCTGCCGTGCAATGTGGTCGTGCGCGAGGAGGCCGATGGCCGTCTGGTGGTCGGCTTCATGGACCCGGTGGCGGTGATGCAGATGACCAGCAACCCCGAAGTTGGCGTCGTCGCGGGCGAAGTGCGGGAGCGGCTCGAACGGGTCCGCCAAGCGCTCCTGGCCTAGGTCGACAGCGATGAACGGCACCTTCCGGGGCGGTCTGTGCAGCCTGTTCTTCGGCGACATCTCCCTGACCACTGCGGGGCCACTGGCGATGGACCGCACCGTGGCCCCGACTCGCTTCACCATTCTTCAGGAGTTGTCGCCATGGTTTCGCACCGAATCATTGGCTTGATTGCCTTCGCCCAGATCGCCGTGCTTTCCGCGGCCGGTCCGGCGCTTGCAGCCACGGGGAAGGTCTACGTCGCCGATGAAGGGGCGAACGCTGTCAGCGTCATCGACGCGACCAGCTTCAAGAAGATCGGCAGCATCCCGGTGGGCCGGGGCCCGCACAACGTGCAAGTCTCGCCCGACGGCAAGTGGCTCTGGGTCACCAACAACGGCGACCCCGGCAAGGCGGCCGAGACGATGCCAGCCGAGAAGATGCCGAAGTCCGAGCATGGCGCGATGGCGGCTGCCGGAGCCGTATGGGCCATCGATACCGCCACCGACGCGGTCGTCGCCAAGGTTCCCGTCGGCATGCATCCCGCCCATGTGGTCGTGGCCAGTGATGGACGTACCGCCTACATCACCAATGGCGGTGACAACACCGTCAGCGTGGTGGACACCGCAGCGCAACGTGTCACCGCGGTGATCCCGGTCGGTGTGTCACCGCACGGCCTGCGGATCAGCCCGGACGGCAAACAGGCGTGGGTCGCCAACCTCAAGGGCGGCACGGTGTCAGTGATCGACACCGAAGGCCGAAAGCAGGTCAGCCAGATCTCGGTAGGCAGAGGCCCGGCGCAGGTGGGCTTCACTCCCGACGGTCGGTTCGCTTTCGTCTCGTTGTCCGGGGAGAACCGGGTCGCAGTGATCGATCCAGCGAGCCGCAAGGTGATTCGCAAGGTTGCGGTGGGTACGGTGCCGATCCAGTTGTACGCGACACCCGACAACAGGCTCGTTCTGGTCGCCAACCAGGGCACGCCCGCCAAGCCCGGCACGACGGTCAGCATGATCGATCTGGCGAGCCTGAAGGTGGTCGCGACGGTCAAGACCAGTGCTGGAGCGCATGGCGTGGTGATCGATCGTGACGGACGCCATGCCTTCGTGACCAATACCTATGCGAACAGCGTGTCGGTGATCGATATCGCCGAGCGCAAGGTCATCGCCACGGTGCCGGTAAGCAAGGGACCCAACGGCATCAGCATGATGCCGTGACAGCACCGCAGCAGCCCAAGACGGAAACCGCCCTCCTCTGGGGTCACGTCACTGTGACTTGAAGAACCACTGCAACTGAACATGAAGTGCGTTGGACAGGTTCGCGAACTCGCTGCCCGCCGCACCTGAGAAGCGTTGCCCCCCCAAGGCCAGGTCCACATTCGGCGCAATGGACCGCACCAGGCGACTGTCGATCGCTCGGCTGCGATCGTCGCCGTTGGCCACCACGTAGCTGATCCACTTCAGCAGCGGCGTGATCTCGTACGACGCGTACAGCCCGGCATAGCGCGTCGCGAGGCTCGCCGAGCGTCCCGTGCCCTGCCCTGCGAAGTCATAGCCGGCCGGATCACGCGAGCCCGCACCGTTGTAGTACAGCTCGGCGCTCAGCGTGAGCCCGTTCGGGAAGGCATAGTCCACACCGGCCATCAGCCGATTGAATCCGGCGCCGCCACCACGCGGACGCAGCCGAGCCGCCTCGCCGCGCACGCCGGCGTTGCCGATCTGGGTGGCGACATCCATGCCGACGATGTCCAAACCCAGCAGTCGCCCGACGACGAGCGA